>DATMHK010000229.1:0-59900 GCA_035554995.1 Gemmatimonadaceae bacterium | reverse complement strand
TGACGAGCACGAAGCCGTAAAGCTCACTCGCGTTTGGATCGAGAGCGGCCGCGTTCTGCGCGGCCGCTCTTTTTTCGTCCAGGAGTTTGCGTTGACCGCTCCGAGGCGTCCCAGTGTCCTTCGGGCGACCACTCGGCCAATGCTGCCGATACTGCCGGCAGCATTGCACTGGGCTCGCCCTGCGGACACCGGGCCCGCCTCTCCGCTGCCTCCGTGTGCGCAAAAAAATCGGTACCGCGTCACGCCGTGTCGTTCCAGCAGTAGTCTGCGCGCGCACAGCGCGCGCGCCGAGCCCCGCCACGCGGAGCGCGGGCCGTATACACCGCAGGCCGCGCCAACACGGCGCCGAGCGAGCGGGCCGGGCTGCCGCGGAGCGCGAGCCCAGTGCAATGCTGCCGGTTGTATCGGCAGCATTGGCCGAGCGGTCGCGCGGAGGGGCAGCCCGGTTCGCGAGCAATCCGCGCACGGAACCAAGCAGGTCGTTCAAGCGAGGGCGACTATTTCTTCGCCTGCGCGCGGTAGACGATCTTCCAGATTCGCCCGCCCTTGTCGTCCGTCAGATAGACCGCACCGTCCGGCCCCTGAGCCAAGCCGACGGGTCGATGCTCGGCGCCTTGTGGGGTGATCATGCTGCCCGCGAAGCCGGAGGCGAAGATGGTGTCCTCGGCGGCCATGCCGTCCTTGAACTGAAGGAAGACGACGTGGTAGCCCTCTTCGGGGAATGGGGCTCGCGCGGCTGATCCGTGGAATGCGATGAACGCGCCGGTGCGATACTGGGGCGGGAACATCGTGCCGGTGTAGAAGAGCAATCCCATTGGCGACCAGTGCGCAGGGAACGCGACGATCGGCTGAATGAGGCGGTCGCAGCGATCGGTGCGCTGCTTGTCGCCGCCGTACTCGGGAGCCAGACGGCGTTCCTGCTTTAGATAATCGAAATAGCAGTACGGCCAGCCGAAATCGGCGCGGTACGACGCGATGCGGATCATCTCTTCGGCCGCGGCCGTCGCTGCCTCCTGTTCGGAGTACAGGTTGGGCCAGGCGTCGCGGAGACCGTCGCGACCCTGCGAGACGGCATACACCATCGTGTCGCGCGGATTGACGGCGAGCGCGATGGCGTTGTGGAGACCCGTGGCGATCCGCGCGCCCTCGGCGATCGTCTGATTCGCCTTCTCCGGAGCGAAACGCCAGATGCCGGCCGCGCTCTGGAGCTCGGGACACGGATCCAGTCCCGGCTTCTGCGGCGCGTCGCTCGGCGCGCAGGCGTTCGTCGCGGCGCCGACGTTCACAATCAGGTTGCCGCGAAGATCGATCGCGATCGTGTGCGACGGAGGCTGCCGCGCGGGAAGGCCGACGACGATCGAATCGATCCGCTTCTTCGGCATCAGCGAATCGGTCAGGTGAAAGCGGAGAATCGATGTCGCGTTCGATGCGTATAGCGTCGAGTCGCTCGCCAGCGCGACGCCGTGCACGCCGCCCTCACCGAAGCGCTCGGCGATGTCGGCGTGACCGTCCTTGTTCGTGTCGCGAAGCGCCAGCACTCCGCCGGGTTGGCGACGCTGGTCGAGGAGGCCGACGAACACATCCCCATTCTTGCGCACCGCGATGTCGCGCACCGGTCCTGCGCTCTCGGCGAAGACGATCGCGCAGAAGCCCGTCGGCAACTTGATCGACTCATCGCAGCCGCCGCTCGCCGAGGTCGCGGACTTCTTGTTCCCGCTGCAGGCGAGGGCCGCGATTGCGAGCACCAGCCCGGATAGTAGTAGCCTAGGTCTCTTGCTCCGGGTCATTGCAGATCGCGACCGCGCCGGCATTTGGAACCGTGAAGAGTTGGTACGGTTGGATACGGGACAACGAGGAATTGAACAGGATGACCTACAGGGGCCTGCCTTGGCGCGAGAAATCGCGACCCACACTTCAAAAGAAAAACACCTCCTGTTTGTTGTCCGTTCAGTTTGGTTGTCCCGTATCTAATTGTTCAAATCGTTCACGGTCTGATGATGTCGCGTGGTCGAGATCTAGAACGAAAGTCCGGACACCAGATACACCTGGAATGCTGACTGCTGGAACAACGCGCGATTGTATGTGGGCGCGACGAAGCCCAGGCGGAACTGGTACGGCGAATCCCACGACAGCACTCCCAGGTTCAGGTTGAGCTCCGCACCGGCCGAAGCGATGGCCAGGCGTTTGGTGAGGAACTCGCTGTTCGTGTTGCAGACTTCGCGCCCGATCTGGACCGTGGGGCACCATGCCGTGCCATAATCCGAGAAGAGGGTGAGCGAGCTGCGGTCGAAGAAGAACGGCAGGATGCCCGGGGCTCGGCCGATTCTGAAGAGCGGCGCACGATACTCGAACGTTCCGGAGAAGGCGCGCGTGCCGAGCAGTGTCGATTGCTCGAAGCCGCGTACGGGGAAGGTCACACGCCCCTCGCCAACCGCGTAGCCGGGGATGACCTGAAATGTCCCACCGCTCACGCCGCCGACGCCGAAGTAGCCCGCGGCGCGCTCGTCCGCCCAGCCCACGGCGCCGCGCAGCGCGATGACGTGGTGTGAAAAACCGGAAAGATTGAGCGACTTGTAGGCGCCGGCCGTGGTGATGACGCTGTAGCTCGATCCTTTGTTGCCCGCCGGTCCACTCTTCAAACGATCGCGTCCCGTGACGGCGGCGCGGATGCCGTCTTCAGGCGAGATGCTGAAGATCGGCCGCTGCGTGTTCGCGAAGGTCACCGCCGCGATCAGGTTTGGAAAGACCGGCGGCGTGAAGGCGCCCGTCGTGTCGAGGCTCGACAGCGGAAGGTTGGCGGTCGTCGTGAACGTGCGCTGTTCGATCCCGGCGCCGACGGTGAACGACGTCGACGTGCGATAGCGCGGGTGCAGCCAGGTCGCGAGCACGTCCGCCGTGCGCGTGCGACGATAGAGATTGCCGAGCACCTGTCGCTCTGCGTTGCGCTCGAAGACGGAGCCGAGGAGATCCCAGCCTTGGGTGAAGTCGACGTCGATGACGGGGCTTCCGAAGCCGCTGTACTCGTAGTTGCCGAAGCCGGTGATGCCTGTCTTGTTCGTCGGGAACTCGACCGTCGCGCTGATGCGATGACGTCCGATGACGTCGTACCCGCTCGTCTCGAACCCGATGCGATAGCCGCCGGCGATTCCATCATCGACCGTCGGCAGCCAGTAGCGTGGATAGAAGCTTCGCCACGCGCCATACGCGGTCGCGCGCGTGGAGTCGGTAATGAGTGCGGCGAGCTCCGGTGCAGGACGCGTGTTCCTGTAATCGGCGACGCGCTGCTCCTCGGTGAACTGACAGCATGAGCCGGCGCCGAGGTGATAACCGTCGGCGCGGAAGAGGACAGTGGCAGTGTGCTGGCCGGTCGGAGAGCTCGACGGCTCGAACATGCCGATCGGCGTCGCGCTCAGGCGATACGTGGTGCTGTCGGCGAGGCGCTCGACGTAGATCTCGGTTCTGTCGGTCCGGTCGGAGCTGTACATCACGCCGGAGTCGTCGGGGAGCCAGCTCGGCGTGGCCTCGATGGAGTTGCCGCTCGAGACGATGTGCTTGAGCCGGCCCACAGTGTCGATGATGACTATCTGCGAGACGTTGCCGCGCAGCCAGCGCGACGCGGCGATGAGAGTTCCTGAATGCGACCAGCGCGGCTCGGTCCACTGCTCGTCGAGGCTGCCGGTCGTGAGCGGCGTGATCGTCTTGCCGTCGGGGGAAACGCGCACGAGGTGCGTCGCGCCCGCCGTGATCTGTACGGCGACGATCTGTCCGTCGCGGCGTGCGTCGGGATCGTCGAGGCGGCGGGAGAAAGTGATCTGTCGCTGCCGCCCGCCGCGCTGGATGTAGAGGTCCGTGCGTTGCTGATACGGATTCGTGTAGTCGATCTGCGAGAAGAGGAGCGAGCCGTCGGCGAGCGCGACGTTCGGCGACTGGCTATTGCGGCGGCCGAGGTTCGTCCGTCGGCCGTTGAGATCCACCTTCAGCGCGGCAAAGCTCTCCCTGCCCGACGTTCCGGCGTACACGATCGACGAATCCGACAACCAGCGCGGCGAAAAAACGAACGTGCCGTCGTTGGTCAGCTGTCGCCAACCGGGGAACGGCGGATTGGACGAGGCGTCGACCGAACGGGTGACGGAATCGGCGAATTGATGCCACGCGCTCGAGAAGGAAACCCCAAACGATTTCTTGGCCGGCTGGTTGATGAGATACGGAATGACGTACGCGCCGGACTTGTCGACGAATCGCCCGATGTTCTGCTGTCCGCGGCTCTTCGCGAGATAGTCGATGAAGAGCGAGCCGTAGCCGTACGCCGTCTCGCCGAACGGGAAATTCGGCTGGGCGAGACTCAGGTCGCCGATCGGCGGAAACCGGTGGTCGATCGCGGTGGAGCGCGCGATCATGCGATGCTCGGAGCCCTGGACGCGGCCGGCGCCGGTGAGCTTGGACTCCTCGTAGACGGCGAGCCCCTCGGTGATCCACGAGGGCTGGTATGAATTCGGGAAAAGCGGCGCGGCGCGGCCGAAGATGTGTTGGCCAAATGACCAGATGCCGCGCGTGCGATCGAGATGGAAGATGTGCGTGAGCTCGTGCGTGACGACGCTCTGAGCCCAGTCATTCGTGTAGCGGAGCGCGGATTCGGAGACGGGCGGCGCGGCGTACACGACGATGCGCGGCGTCGGATACGGCGTGGCGAACCCGTTCGAGAAATCGACGTCGTCGGAGAGGACGAGATCGATCATCCCGCGCGGCGGGTGCATCTCGTGCGACAGCTGCTCGTACGCCCGCTCGGCGTCGGCGGCCAGACGGCGGGCGAGAGGTTCCGTGTTCGGATTGAAGTGGACGTAGAAGTGCCGGGTCTTGATGGTGCGCCAGTCGAGGTTCGGCGCTTGCGCGAGACACGGGACCGCGGCCGCCAGGCACCCGATCGCCCCGAACGCCCCCCGAAATAGGGTCAGACCCCATTTAGAGAACTGGAAATAGGGTCTGACCCCATTGGGGCGAATCATCGCGCTAAGGAGCGGAAGTACGCTTCGATGCCGTCGGCGACGCCGCGGGCGTAGCGTTCCTGGAATGCAGGGGTTTTCACGGCGTTTTCCTGCTCGGGCACCATGAGGAAGGCGCCCTCGCAGATGAGCGATGGCATCCACATCGTGCGGCCGATGGCGATGTTCTGATAGTGAATGCCCAAATCACGGAGGCCCATCTCGCGCATCATGCCTGCCTGCACGAGGCGCGCGAGTGGCTCGGTCTGCGGATGGAAGAACAGTGTGCTCGTCCCGACGTTGGGGAAGGGATTCACGCCGTCGCCAAAGGCGTTGAGATGAATCGAGATCAGCGCGTTGGCGTTGGCGCGTCTCGCGATCACGCTGCGAAGATGGAGATCGACCGCCTCCAGTGTCGTGCGCGTCATGACGACCGTCGCGCCGCGCTGCTGGAGAATGTCGCGCAACTTGAACGAGACGGGCAGGACACCTTCGGCCTCGGTGAGCGCGGTCGGTCCTATAGCACCGCCGGGAGGGTGACCAGGGTCGACGGTAATGATGAGTCCCTCGAGCGGACGGTTCGGGTTCACTCGCGGGGGGCGGCGCAAGCGCAGAATGAAGCCGCGCGCCGGATCGAATAGTACGAGATAGCCATATGGCGGACGTGTGAGTTCAATGCGGAGACGAATGCGATCCGACTGCTCCGGCACCCAGTTGATGATGCGAACGAGCGAATCGTTCTGGAGGAACTTGATGACGTCGGGCGTCGCGGTCGTGCCGTAGAGCGTGAGCGTGATGTGGCCGAGGTCCTGCTCGATGAGATAGGGCGGCGGCGACGACACCGGCATCACGACGTCTACCCAATCGGCGGCAGGCACGAGCGACATCGCGCCGACGGTGCGACGCGGCGCGGGATACGTCGCGGCGAGCGGGCGCACGCTCGTCGAGTCGACCCACACCTCGAGCTGCGAGTCGAAGCGCACTCGCACGTTGTCGCCGGATCGACCGGTCTCTTGGACGATCGTTCCGGGGACGAGCATCCACTTGTACGTACCGGCAGGCGTCGAGCGGCCGATGATCGTGGCGTCGGTATCGTTCTGCGCGGCGGGGTCGCCGAGTGAAACCCACTGTGAACGGATGTCGCGCGGCTTGGTGAGCGCGAAGCGCACGGTGTCGTTGCCCCGCGCGACGTAGAGCGTGGCGCCCGTCCGAAGCAGTGCCGCCGGAACGTCGGTCGCGAAGGTGTTGCCGGCGACGTTGACCAATGGGCGGCTCGGCGACTCGGCGGTAGGCGATATCCACGCGGTCGCGTTGAGCGGAGCGCGGATGGTGACGCGAACGGGCTCGCTGTCGCGAAGCGCCATGAACCCGCCGCGCGGCGCGACGCTGGCCGAATCGACGACGAGGCGTCCAGTGAGGGCGAGATCCGGTAGGGGACGCGGGACGCGAACGGGGATCGTGGCGCGCGCACTATCGACGCGAACGCCTGTGTCGCCGGCGGCCCCGCCGGCATACGCGACCAGCTCGTAGCGTGGGGCGGTCGCCGGCGGAACAGGCAGGTACGCGAGGAAGGTCCCATTCGGGGCGACGGGTACCGGGGTCCCATTGATCGTGAGCTTGGCGTGCCCGTTGCCTACCGAACCGAAGACAAAGTTGGAATCGCGGACGGTGATCGCTTGATTCCTTTCGGGGAAGACGACCTTGGGGTTGAGCGGGCCCTCGACGAGTGGGATGGGTGGCAAGGGGGGGGCAGTCCGCGCCGCGCGAGACTCGGGAGGACCGCTGGACGGTTGAGCGGCTCCGGGCGCCGGCGATGGCCTTGCCGGCGTGGGGGCCGGATTGGGCGGCAGCGGGGCCGGGTTGTGGCATGCCGTACCAATCGCCAGCCCAGTGAGAATCGTGTACAGTCGCCGGAGTCGCATGCCACGGAAGCTTATGGTGCATTGGCGGTTTGACCATCCCCTAGCCAACGGTCTATATTCGCGCCCCATGCCTCACCACCACGTCGCTGAGCGACGTCAGCCGCACGAATGAAGGCCCGGGTCTCTTGGCTTCCGTGAACACCCCCGCCCAGCCTATGCCCGCGGTCCCGCCGCCACCCGCCTCTACACCGAGCGACGACATTGTCGTTCAGGTGTTCGGGCGCACGGACGTCGGGCGCACGCGCGACCATAACGAAGACGCGTTCCTCGTCGCCGACCTGTCGGCCGACGTCGCGGCAGTTCCGACCGAGGTCCGTCGAACGATCAGCGGCCAGAAAGGCTCGCTGTTCGTGGTGGCCGACGGGATGGGCGGCGCCGCTGCGGGAGAGATCGCCAGCGCCATGGCAGTCGAAGCGATCCTCGGCGAGCTGCGCACGACGTGGATCGCGGGCGACACAAACGATCCCGAGTCGTTTGTCCGCGCGATCAAGGTGGCGACGAAGGCAGCGAACGAAAAGATCCACAGCTACGCAACCGCGCATCCCGAGTATCGCGGCATGGGGACGACGGCGACGATCGCGGGGCTGCTCGGCGATACGCTCTACCTCGCGCAAGTCGGCGACAGTCGCGCCTACATCGTTCGCGACGGTGTGGCGCAGCAGATCACGAAGGATCAGTCGCTGATGCAGAAGCTGATCGAGGCCGGCGAGCTGACCGAGGAAGAGGCGAAGCTGAGCGAGCGGCGGAACATCATTCTGCAGGCGTTGGGGCCGGAGCCGTACGTCAAGGTCGACCTCACGCACCAGGTCGTGCGGCGCGGCGACACGCTGGTGCTCTGCAGCGACGGACTGTCCGGTCAGGTGACGAAGGACGAGATCGCGATGGTGGTGACCGACGAGCCGGACGTCGCGACGGCGTGCAAGCTTCTGGTGGAGCGCGCCAACTTTGCCGGCGGACCGGACAACATCACCGTCATCATCGCGCGCTTTGACGGACCCGGCCTTCGGCCCGCGAGCGACGCGGACGAGATCGGGCACCACGAATTCCCGCTGCCGTCGGACGGAACGCCGACCGACGCGATCACGGTGGAGATGATGCCCCCCTCGGTGCTGGTGCGGCCGGGAGCGCGGCCGATTCACCTCGGCGAATCCACGGTGCCGATGGCGGCGGAAGAGCCGCCGAAAACACCGCCGAGAGCGCAGACACCGGTGGCGACGCCGCCGGTGTCGCCGGAGCGGCAGAGCACGGGCAAGCTACTGCAACTGTCGCTGCTGTCGCTGCTCGTGGTCAGTCTGGTGTACTTCGTGTTCCGGTTCATCGCGGGACTCGGGAAACACTAGGCCGGGAAAGCCGCTTCGTCCCCGGCTGGACCCTCTTCGCTCCAATTCCGTAGCGAACGAGCGCGTGGCCCATTAGCCGTCTTCGTCGAGTCGAATCGACGAGGACATTATGAAGTTCTCATTGGGAAGTGGCTGCTCGGCTGCTCGGCTACTTGGCTGCTCGGCTGCTCGATTGCTCGGCTACTCGGCCGTTTGGCTATTCGAGTCGGGCGTGATGCAAACTGCGGCTGCGCAGACGAGGGGTGCGTCGACGACCGAGCCGGCGATGCTGTTGCCGGGAAGTCGATCGTTGGATGTGAAGCACCTCACGCCGCAAACGCAGAGCATGCGCGTGCTGGTGCGAGCGGGGAGCGGAGACACCACGGAACGGGAATGGTCGTTGATGACGAGGCGCGACTGCGTGATCGACGCGCCGCCTGGGCAGATCGCTCACACGTTCGACTATGCGTCGCCGCGCACCGTCCACGACTCGCTCGTCGCTCAGCGCAGCAGCCTCGCGCCGGTGTTCGAACGTCTTGACCTCGGCGGATCATTGATCACGCTGCGCTTCGAGGGGAACCGCGTGCTCGGAACGGTCCAGCGCGGCGATTCGACGCAAGCGATCGAGCGCAACTTCAGCCACGACATCTTCGCGTTCAATCAGCTGGAGTCGCTCGTGCGTTCGCTCGATTACAAGCCTGGTGTATCGATGGTGGTGCCGCTCTTCTCGGCGCAGGATCTCAAGCTCGAGTACGACACGTTGTCGGTCGTGGCGCGGGAAGAGGTGAACGGGCGACGTGCGTGGCGGGTCCGTTTCTCCGATGCGGTCGTGGTGTCGGACTATTTGATCGATGCCGAATCGCGGCGAGTGATGGCGCAGGAGACGCGGCAGCGGTCGAGCGGGACGCGGTTCAGATATGAGGTTGTGGCGGGGCAGTAAGTCGCGTCGCGCGCCGTCGCTGTCGCGCCCCGGTGGCCACACTGACTAGGGTTAACGGATCATGAGATTGGTGGGATTATGAGATCTCTCTTCGAGTGACGAAAGCTCCTCGCTCAACGAGCCTGGATTGATTGTGGAGCGGCCTCGGGACGCTATTTTTGAAGCGTCCCGAGGCCGTTCATTCAAATTTCCCGGCTCGTTGAGCAAGGGCTCCTCGGTAGACGAGGAGCGATCCAATAATCCCACCAATCCTGTGAATCCGTTAGCCCTTGTGTCAGTGGAGCCCGCCCGAGCGGCTTCACGCCGGCGTCAGCTTCCCGAGAATCCGCGGACCTTTGGCGCCAGTGGCTCGCGGAACATTGCCGGCGCGATGCTCGATGAACAGGTAGGCGAGGAGCGCGAAGGCGACGGCTTCCTTCGCTTCGCCATCGAAGAAGCGATCGGCGAATGGAACGACGCTCAGCGGAGCGACGGCGCGCGCGATCATCGATACAAGCGTCGGGTTCCGGGCGCCGCCACCCGAAACCAGCACCTCGGTGACGGGCTCCGGCAGGAATCTTTGATAGGAATCGGCAATCGAGCGCGCGGTGAGACTCGTCGCCGTCGCGATCATGTCATCGGCGGTCGCGGTGGAATGCGCGTCCCTGCACCGTTGAATCAGTGACTGTACGTAGGCTGGATCGAACAGTTCGCGGCCGGTGGACTTGGGCGGCTCGGCGGCGAAATACGGATGTTGGAGCAGGCGATCGACCACCGAGTCGATCGGCGTGCCGGCGGCGGCGTGCTGGCCATCGACATCGTACGTCGCGCCGGGGATGAGGATTCTGGTAACGGCGTCGATCACAGATACGCCGGGGCCCGTGTCGAATGCGCGAACGCCGTCGAGCTGGCCGTTGGGCGGTACGACCGTCACGTTGCCGATACCGCCAATGTTCTGCAGGGCGCGCCAGTCGTTGCCGGCGAAGAGGAGTGCGTCGGCGATGGGGACGAGCGGAGCGCCCTGCCCTCCCGCCGCGACGTCGCGCACGCGGAAATCGCTGACGACGTCGATGCCGGTTCGCTCGGCGATCACGGCGGCTTCGCCGAGCTGCCAGGTGGAGTGCGGCGCTTCGTGCCAGATGGTCTGACCGTGCGAACCGATGGCACGCACGTCAGCGCGGGTGACGCCGGCCTCGGCCAGCGCAGCGACGGTCGCGCCGGCGAGCCATGTGCCGAGGTCGAAGCCGAGGCGACAGTACTCCTGGGCGGAGCCGCGCGTCAGCGCCGCGTGGAGCCGGTCGCGCTGCTCGGGCGTGTACTCGTGCGTGACGAAGGCGAGCAACTCGCAGTCGAGCTTTCCCCCTGTCTCCCCAAATCGAACGGCGGCCGCCGAGATGCCGTCGAGCGACGTGCCGGACATGAGTCCGACGTAGACGGTCACGGCGAAGCGGGGGGCGGGAGAACGGAGCCGCGAACCGGCGGGGGCGGACGGTGGACGACGCGCCGGATCACACCGCCGCCCTCCTCGAGGGCGCGCGCCGCGTCGTCGCGCGAGACGTGAAGGAAGTACATGACGATCGCCGTCTTGACGATACCGCCGGAGTCGTCGAGGAGCTGGCGCGCCTCATTCCGCTCGATCTCGCAAACCTCCATGAGAATTCTCTCACTGCGGTCGCGGAGCTTGTTGTTCGTCGCGCGCAGATCGACCATGAGATTGCCGTAGGTCTTCCCGAGCCGGATCATCGCCCCCGTCGTGATCATGTTGAGCACCAACTTGGTGGCGGTGCCGGCCTTCATGCGCGTGGACCCGGTGACGACTTCGGGCCCGGTGATCGGCAGGATGAGAATGTCGACGACGTCGAGCGTGTCCTGCGGCGGCGGCGAACAGGCGACGAGTCCCGTCGCCGCGCCGACGCTCCGCGCGTACTCGAGCGCGCGCCGGACGTACGGCGTCGTACCCGACGCGGCGATGCCGACGACGAAATCGGCGGCGCGCACACCGCGCTCCGTGAGGTCTTCCACGGCCGACTCGATGCGGTCTTCGGCGCCTTCCTGCGAACGCGTCAGCGCTTTGGGACCTCCAGCGATGATGCCCTGTACCATCTCAGGGTCCACCCCGAAGGTGGGAGTGCACTCGGAGGCATCGAGGACGCCAAGCCTGCCCGACGTTCCCGCGCCGACGTAGAAGAGTCGACCGCCGGCGCGGAAGGTCGCTTCGGCTTTGTCGATCGCGCGGGCGATCGCTTCGCGCTGGGTCGCGACGACGTGGGGGACGGTGCGGTCTTCGGTGTTTATCAGATCAACGATCTCGAGGGGCGACGCGAGATCGATATCGGCGGTGCGCGGGTTGCGCCGCTCGGTGAGGCGGGGGTCCATGAAATTCATGTCGCCAGCTAACTTACGCGGCGTCGCGCGCGACCCGCAACAGATGAGGGTGGGAAATGCTTGCACGCAGCATGGCGATGATCTTCGCCGTCGCGGCGACGGCCGCCGCGCAGGGACCGCGCATCCCGCGCGGAGGCTCGGCAGAGCCAGGGTATTGGGTCGGCTTGTCTTACGGCTACCTCGACGGGACGGCGATGGACGACGGGGCGACCAACAGCCGGTGGTTGTTCGGCTACTCCTCGCAGATCCGCGCGACGCTCGAGAAGACTATTCAGCGTGGGGTCTCGGCCGGAATCAGCGCCGGATTCGCGACCGCGCCGATGACTTATGAGGGATTCAGCTCCTGCCTCGCCGGCTGCTCGGCGACGGCCGACATCACGCAGTGGCTCGCCTTCCTGCGAGCGGGGGGCAGCGGGCTCGGGTTCCACGGGATGTACAACCTCGAGGCCGGGATCACCCAGTTCGGGAATTTCAAGGACAAGGCGACAGGAACCGATCTCGCATCGGGTTCGAGCAATGACTTCACTTTCGGGCTCGGCGGCGGGCTGGGGTACGGATTCGCGCCGAACATGGATGCGTACGTCGGCGAGCAGTGGGACATCATCCTGCACTCGCAGGGCAATTCAACGCAGACCGACGCGCCGCGGCAGTTGACGTTTCGTGTTGGCTTTCGTGTTGGGTTTTGAGTTTTGGTGCGCGGTGCGTAGCGGTCCGTGAGTTGGAAAGTCCCCCGAGATTTGAAGGGCCGCGGGCAAACGCGGGCACTCGCGGACACCACGCGGGACGGCCTCGGGAAAGTCCTGCCTCAACGAGCGGGATTTTTTGGTGACTGCCGCTCGGGATGCTCCTGGTGGCTTTCCGAGCGGCAGTTCCAAAGAAAATTCCGGCTGTGGGCATTGGTCTGTGCGCGCAAAAGCCGCGTAGTGCCCGTGTGTGTCCGCGTCGTGTCCGCGCTCACAATCCGTAAATCTCTACCAAACAGAGAAACCTCAGGCTGCACGAGAAGCCCGTGGTCCGACGGGTATCTTTCAGATCGACCGTTAGCCCGGATACGCAATGAGATCTCTACGTCGACTGCTCGGAGCAGGCGCTCTGCTCGCCACCGCGGCCGGATGTCATAGAGCCGCGAGCCCTCCCTCGGGCGCGACGGATGTTGGTGGTCCGTCGGCGGCGGTCAGCGGCGTTGCGACGTATCCGCCGGGGACGAAGCCGGCGGTTTTTCCTGAGGCGTGGCCGCACAAGGCGGGGAAAGCGGCGACGTTCGGGGAGCACGCGATGATCTCGAGCGATGCGCCGTTGGCGAGTGAAGCCGGAATCGAGATCCTAAAGAAGGGCGGGAACGCCGTGGATGCGGCGGTGGCGGTGGGGTTCGCGCTGGCCGTCGTGTATCCCGAGGCCGGTAACATCGGCGGCGGCGGGTACATGGTGATTCACATGGCCGACGGCCGCGCGGCGGCGCTCGACTATCGTGAAATCGCTCCGCTCGCGGCGACGCGAAACATGTATCTCGACTCCGAGGGGAATCTCACCGACAAGAGCGTCGTCGGACCACTGGCGAGCGGAGTGCCGGGCGCGGTCGCGGGATTGACCGCCGCGCTCGCGAAGTATGGGACGATGAAGCTCGCCGACGTGATGGCCCCGGCGATTCGTTACGCGGAAGAAGGTTTCGTCGTAGACGCGGCGCTCGCGCGGTCGCTCCAATCGAATTGGCGGCTCATCTCGGAGTTCGCCGGCGCGGAACCGTTCGGGCCGTATCGCGGCACCGAGGGCGTCGGGAAGACGCTGCGTCGTCCGGAGCTGGCCGCGACACTGCGACGAATCGCCGAGCAGGGTGCGGCCGGGTTCTACTCCGGCCCGACTGCCGACGCGATCGCCGAGGAGATGCGGCTCGACGGCGGCATCATCACGAAAGCGGATCTCGCCAAGTATCAGCCGGTGTGGCGAGAGCCCGTGATCTCCACGTATCGCGGTTATACGCTGTATACGATGCCTCCGTCGTCCTCCGGCGGAGTGACGGTGACGGAGACGCTCAACATTCTCGAGGGCTTCCCCACCCTGCCGCCGTTTGGCAGCGCCGAATACGAGCACATTCTCGGTTCGGCGTACCAGCGCGCGTTCGTCGACAGAAATGAGAAGCTCGCCGACCCGGCATTCGTGCCGGTGCCGATGAAGCAGCTGACGGACAAGGAATACGCGAACAGGCTGCGCGCGACGATCGGCCGTGATCGCGCGACGCCGACGCAGTCCGTCTCACGGGTGATGCGCGAAGGGAACGAGACGACGCACTACTCCGTCGCCGACGCGAAAGGGAACGCGGTGGCGACGACGACCACGTTGAACGCGCTCTACGGCTCGGGCGTCTACGTGCGCGGCGCCGGCTTCTTCCTGAACGACGAGATGGACGACTTCGCCGCGGCGCCGGGCAAGCCGAACATGTTCGGCCTCGTACAGGGCGAAGCGAACGCGATTCAACCCGGCAAGCGGATGCTGAGCGCGATGTCGCCGACGATCGTTCTCGATCGCGAACAGTCGCTGCTGCTCGTGGTGGGGAGCCGAGGAGGACCGAGGATCATCACGAGCACGTCGCAGGTGATCTTGAACGTGCTCGATCATCACATGATTCTGTCGGACGCGGTGAGCGCGCCGAGGATTCATCACCAGGCGTTGCCGGATACGCTGCAGTTCGAGCGGAATGGGCTTTCAACGGCGGTAGTGGATTCGCTCCGCGCGATGGGTTACGGAATTTCGGGAATTGGCGGAGTGGGGTTGATCAATGCGGTGATGAAAGTGCGCGGAGGATACTTCGGGATGCCGGATCCGAGATCGAGTGGGAAAGCTGTCGGATACTGACGGGGTTCGGGCCGCGGGGATTCGGATTCTTATTTGAGGTAGGCGAAGCTCACGGGTCCGTACGATTGGCCGGTACCCATCAGCACCCACTGCTGCACCGAAGTGTCGAAGTACACCGGCTGGACCACCGATGCATCCGACTGCGTGGTGAGTGTAGTGTCGTTGTCGTAGAAAACATCGCCGCCGTCAAACTCTTCACTGACGACGTAGTAGCGCTTCCCGGCGATGAGAGTGGCCTGACTCGACAATGTCGCCGAGACGAAACCCTCAGCCTTGTTGACAAGCGAAACGAGCGCGGTGTCGCCTACCTGTGTCCCGGTTTCCGCATCGACGATCTTGATCCGGTGATCGCCCATACTGTTGCCGTCGCAGTATCGCTCGAGACTCTGGACTTTGAGCGCCTTCGATCCCACGTCGATCGCCATGCCGGAGAACCCTGTAAAGTTCTGGCGCGACATGCCAAGGGTTACGTCTTTGACGAACTCCAGCGGCGGGTCCGGCACATGCTGGAGGCCAAACAGGATATCGCAGCCGACGAATCTGACCAGGCCGAGTACGCCGAGAACGAGAATCGGGGTGAGCAGGAGATAGGGGTCACGCATGGTCATGCGCTCCGTTTGGCGGCTTTCGGTGGATCCTGCTCGGGCTCGTTCCCAGCTTGCTTGCCGTAACGAATTGCGGCGACCGCGCCGGATGCTTCGACGGAGACGATCGTCGGGAAGACGGTGATTCCGTAGCCGCGGGCGATCTCTCCCGAGACGTCGTTGACGATTGTCGCCGAGAGCTCGTGGCGTTTCGCCTCACGCGCGACAACATCGGGCGGATCGCCGACGTTCACGGCGAGGACAACGGCGTCGTTGCCGGCACGACGCGTTTCCTCGCGCACGGCGGCGATGCTAGGCTCCGAGCGCGTCGTCCAGAACACAATCGTCGCCGGGCGGCCGGCCAACTTGCGCACGGACAGTTGGCGACCCGGCGCATAGTCGAAGAGGAAATTGGGCGCCGGGTGGCCGTGGCGCGTCGACGAGGTGAAGAGGAGCCGGTTCACGGGGGGCCCCGCCACAAGGTTCTTCTCCAACGCCGCCGCTAAATCCTTTGCGTCGATTTCCCCGCGATGACGCCACGTCACGCGGCCGTCCGGCGCGACGATGAAGGTCTCGTTCTCGGCGGATTGCTCCGCACCAAGTCGCTTGGTCCAGGTCTCGAGGTCAGCGGAATAAACGACGTCGGCCGACAGCATTGCCTTGGAGAGTACGTCGTTCGGCGCCACGACAACGACCGCGGCCGAGGTACCCCGTCGATTGGTCGTAGCCAATGCCCTGGTGAGCATTTCCGTCCCCTCGAGCCCGCGACGCGCAAAGCGTACGAGAAGGTTCGGCGTGCCCAGTGTGTTGTCGTCGACGTGTGCCGCCATATGGCCGACAATTGCAAGTCCGTGTTGGCCCGGCGCGGTGACTGCGATCGTCGGTTGGATGTCGACCGCCGCAAGGTCGTCGAAAATGGAAAATCCGGAGACACCGCACACCGTCGCCGATACCGCTTGCGTCGCGATCGGTCCGTTCGAGGAGAGACGCGAGCCACGAACGGTGAGACAGAGCGGCGAGAAGCCCGCCAATACGGTGGTTCGAGCCGCGACGCCCGCTGAAACCGGCGGCGGCTGGTGGATGAGCACGAACCGGTTCTCGTCGACGAACCCCGGTGGCGGATCTGTCGCCGACCGCCACTCGAATCGATCAATCGTCCCGCCCGGGATCCAGCTCTTGAGGGCCGAGTAGTCCGAGCCCATGTCGAACACCCCGGGGGCGACCGGAAGATTGCTGGCGCGCGGGATTTCCTCGAACGCCACCGACGGTGGCGGCCATGCGAGAAGCGACATCACGCCGTGCAGCACGATGCCATCTGGATTGATGCCGATGCCGGTGTAGCCGAGCGACGCGCGCGGCGGCATGGCGAAGACTGGGGGCATCGGACGGCGCGACGGCGTGGTGAGGAGCGAATCGATCAAGCCGCCAAGGGCGCTGCGGGCCTTGAACGCCGCGCGCACCTTGTCATAGGCGCCGCTGTCGGCCAGCGCTTTATCGCGCGCCTGTCTCATTCCGGATTGCGCCGCGCCGCTGAACAGATTCACGACCCAGCTCGACGTGTTGATCGAAGGATCCTGGGGAACAAGGTTGGCCGTCGCTCCGCTTGGTTGCAGCAAGAAGGGCTGGCGCACCGTGAAATCGAAGTCGGGCATCCACGACGTTCCGGTGTGCGCGTGTCCGTTCAACGTGAGGACGATGTGCCCTGGCTCGAGCGCGATGGACGCACCGTTGAGTGTGATCGAATACGTGACCTTGAACGTGTGGAAGAGCGTGTCCACGCCGATGGTCACCGGAGCGATCTGCTGTGAAAGGATCGAATCGAGCGTGGGCTGGAACGTCGCCTGCACGAACTCGGCACCGACCGCGACGGCGAAGTCATCGGACCCGCTCAGGACAACCGTGTTTACGCCGGAGGGATTGGCGGATCCGGCTCGCATTCGAAGCAGCATCGCGAGCGCCGGTAGTCCGCCGGACAGCGTCTTGAACGACACGGCGGTGACGTCCTGCGGCAGCGTCGCGTTCGTCGGCAGGACGCTGGTTCGAACGGCGTTGCGCACGAACAGATCGATTGCGGTGATGTCCTCGGCGCTCAGGGCGCGGCTCGACCACGACGGCACGAACGCGACCGCCACGGAATCCGCGCGGATATCTATCTCGACGACGTTCGCGCTCTGCGAGAGCATTTGCGACACTGCGGCGGTGATCTGCAATTCGCCGCGGATGTATTCGGCCAACGCCGCCGTGCCGGCGTCCGGGAAATATCGGACGCGGACGCCGAGGCGCGCGCGGATCCGCGTGCCAGAGGCGTCGGCGACTTCCACCGTGGGCGGCGAGACCTGCACCTGCGCCCGCCCGAGGATGTGACTTGGCACGAGCGGCGGCTGGTCGACCAAGAGCGCGCCGAGGTTCACGATCGCACCCGCGTCGACGAGGCCCGGGATACCGGCGATGCTCTCACCCGACAACGCGTCGGGCCAGTGAATGTGATTGTGGTCGGGCGGTGGGTCGCCGAACTCGTCGAGCACACCGACCATGGTCGGGCGAAAATCGCCTGGAAACTTTCGCGGGGTGTCGTCGACACGCAGTGAGAGTGAGTGCGGGAAGCGCTCGGCCCGATGCATCGCTGCCAGCAGCCGGTTGGCGGCCGGAATCGAGACCTGCGCCACGATGTCGAAGTCGCCCGTCAAGTTGTTCGCCATCAGCCACCCACCCGTTGTTCGACGTTCAAGGTTGACCGCGAAAAGTCCAGTGCTGTCCGAGCACGGCGAGCGCCGTGATCACCATGGCGAGAGAAATCGCATGATGAATCGAGAATAAACCGCGACCCGGCGAACGTTCTCGCAGCGTCTCGAGTAGCAGCCGTCCGCCGCCGTATCCGCCGGCAACCAGCAGAAACACCGCACCGGCGAAGGGGCGTGTCGGCCACGCCGCGACGGCGAGCCACACGAGCAGAAGGGCGAGCGCGGCCTCGAGAAGCTGTGTTGGAACGCGACGCTCCCACGTGCCGGAGCGATTGGGCAGCCGGAGTCCCCACGGATTCGGCCGACCGGCGCAGCATCCGTTGAGGAAGCAACCGATGCGCGTGAAGGTCATTCCGACGAGAATGGTGAACGCCGCCGCGTCCCAAAACGCGCCCATCCCCACGCCGAGCATCCGAAGCACCGGGACGCTGAGCGGGATCATGATGAACAGCGCGCCGTATTGCGCGGCGCCTCCGTCGTCGCGTCGCCAGATGCGGCGCCAATCGCCGCGGAAGTGTTCCCAGTGCGTGGCGACGAACAGAAGGCGCGCGCCGATCAGCGCGGGAACGAGCAGCGCGAACGTCGCGACGAACACCGCGAACGCATTTGCGCCTTCGGCGTGCGCCGCCACATTGCCGGCGAGCACTCCGAACACGAGGCCGATGTAGAGCATGGCGGGATAGCTCCAGATCGGCCGACCGCGCCAGTAGAACAAGACAGGACGCATTGACAACGACCGCGACGGCGAGCGTTCAGGGGGCGAGAAACGCTACAACGAGACCGACAACGATCGCGATATCCGCGACATTGAACGCGGGCCAGAACCGAAGATCGATGAAGTCGATGATCGGCCGTCCTCGAACGATGTCGAACAGATTCCCGGCTGCTCCGCCGAAAGCCGCGCCCAAGCCGAGAGCCGCGCCCTGCCCGTGGAACCAGCCCAGCCTGAGGCGTAAAAGGATGGCGCACAACAGCGCCGCGCACCAGACGGCGAGCAGAATTATTTGATTCGAAGATCCGTGATGCCGCCTGCTCTCGATACGATGAACGCGTCCGGCGGGTCCGAGCGAGATCGTGGCCGTGCGCAAATGCCGAGCGACGAGCGCTTTTGTCGCGACGTCGCCGGCGAATGCACACACGAAAGTCAGTATTGCGTTGATCATCCTACAACGGCGCGAACTGCCGAGCCGCGCGACTGCCGAAGGGCGCGACTGCCGAAGGGCGCGACTACCAGACGGCGCGACTGCCAGACCGCGCACGGTCCAACTACGAGGAAAGCGCAGAACAGCCGAACGGCGACGCGTAGTAACTCAGCGTCGCCGTTCGAAGGTGCGTCGTCCTCGCCTTTAGTTTTTGCGACCTCTGGCAGTCGCGCCGTTCGGCAGCCGCGCCGTTTGGCAGTCGCGGTGTTCGGCAGTCGCGCGGTTCGGCAGTGCGCCAATCGCGCAGTCTCTAATCCGCTGCCCTTACCGTAGCCGCCGACGTAAGCTTGATGACGATCTGCCCACCTGCCGGCACGCAACCCTGATAGTTCGCGGTCGCCGCCGCCGCGGCTGCTCCTGCCGCCGCACCGGCCGCGCCGCCGATCACCGCGCCCTTCGTGCTCTTGCCGAGGATCTTACCGGCAACCGCACCGGCGACCGCCCCGATCGCGACCTTCTGCGCCGTCTTGTCGCCCGGCTGATCCTTTACGCGCTCGACGGCGGCTGATTCGATCGAGCCCTCGATCGGGTATGTGTGGCCGTCGAAGGTCACGCTATTCACCGCGAACTCGAGCACGACCGGGTCGTTCGAGTTCTCACTGCGCTTGAGACGAGTGACGGTGAGGTTGAGCGTCGCGCCCGCCGGGATCGACGCACCGTTGGAACCGGTGACCGCATTGGCGATCGTCGCGGTCACATGATCGCCGACGTTGTTGGTGTTCGTGCAGACGCGTGCGCTCGAGTTGGCGGTGAGCGTGGCGCCCGCGGGGATGCTCCCGACTGATCCACCACCGGACGTCGATGGATTCTTGCCGGCGCTCGGGTTGCTGGTGACGGTGTTGCCGCTCGCGGTCGTTACCGGCGCCGGCGGCGGCGGACTGGTTTTGGGCGTCGATTTCGGCGCCGACTTGGCCGTTGACTTTGGCGTGCTCCGCTCGGGCGCGCTCCTCTCCGGCGCCGGCGCGGCCGGCTGTGACGCCGGAACGTCCTTCAGCGCGGGTTGCGCGGTAGAGTCGCGATTCGCCATCGCGAGATCGCGATTCAACGTCGAGTCGGCGCCGAGACTGTCGGGACCTTTCTTCGACTCGGAGCTACAGGCGCCGAGCAGCGCGGCCGCGACGAGCAAGGACGGTCCCAAACGACGGGTATATTTCAACATGCGTTTTCCTCCTGGGGTGATCTGAACCGTGGCAAGGCATGTGCCCGCTTTGCCGGTGCTGCGACGGCTCCTTCCTTACTACCAACCATACTGGCAATCTGTTGCCACGGGGATTGTGCTCGTCGTCACATCGGCGGCGTTCTCGAGTGTGGCGCCCTGGTTTTTACGACGAGCCGTAGACGGAATTCGAAACGGAGTTCCGCTCCGCTCGATCTGGCTGCTCGCCGCCGCGATGATCGGCGTCTCCCTGATCGGTGGCGTCGGCCGGTATTGGATGCGCGAGCTGCTGAACGGCGTGAGCCGGTGGATCGAGTACGATCTCCGGAACGACCTGTTCAGGCATCTGGAGCGGCTGGACGCGACGTATTACTCGAGCGTCCGCACCGGCGATCTCATGGCCCGGCTGACGAATGATTTGAGCGCGGTCAGACAGGCCGTCGGTCCCGCGATCATGTATCTGGCGAACACGATCGCCGGCGGCGCGTTCGCGATCGCGTTCATGCTGCACATCTCTCCCGCGCTCACCGTCGTCGCCGCGCTGCCGATGACGCTCTTGCCGATCCTCGGGCTTTTACTCGGCCGGCATATTCATTCGCGCTTCGAGTCGGTGCAGGCGCATTTCAGCGACCTGACGACAATGGCGCAGGAAAACCTGGCCGGCGTTCGCATCGTGCGCGCGTTCCGGCAGGAAGACGCGGAAGAAGCGCGCTTCGCGACACTGAACGACGAGTATCTCGAGAAGAACATGAAGCTCACGCGACTGTACGGGATCATGCAGCCGGGCTTCTCGATCTTCGCGGGGCTCGGCATGGTGGCCGTCGTGGGCTTTGGAGGCTCGCTCGTTCTCCGCGGGACGATCAGCGTGGGAAGCTACGTAGCGTTCGCGATGTACCTCGGCATGCTCACGTGGCCGCTCATCGCGCTCGGCTGGGTGATCAACCTGTTCCAGCGCGGGGCGGCGTCGATGGCGCGGCTGCTCGAAGTACTTGACGCGTCACCGAAACTGCGCGAGCCGGCAGCCCCGCGAACGCTTCCCTTCACCGCAACTGGAGGGGGGCGGTCGATCGAGTTCAGAAACGTGGGCTTCCATTACCCGGCCGAGCCGGGGCAGCCGGTGCGCTGGGTACTGCGCGGGGTCTCGTTCACGGTACCTGCGGGCGCGACGATCGGCGTCGTCGGCGCCACGGCCAGCGGCAAGAGCGCGCTGATGGACCTCGTGCCACGCCTCTTCGACCCCCAGGAAGGCGAAATCCTGATCGACGGCGTGGCTCTTCGGGACGTCGGCCTCGCAGATTTGCGCCGCGAGATCGGCTACGTCCCGCAGGAAAGCTTTCTGTTCAGTGACGCAATCGGAAACAATATCCGGTACGGGACAGAGGACGAGGGGTCGGGGCCCTGGGCGGCCGAGATCGCTCAGCTCTCGGAAACGATCAAGTCGTTCCCTGGCGGGTACGACACGATGCTCGGCGAGCGCGGAATCAACTTGTCGGGTGGACAGAAGCAGCGCGCCGCCCTGGCGCGTGCGCTGGCGCGCAAGCCGAGCATCGTGCTGCTGGATGACGCACTGTCAGCGGTCGATACGCACACCGAAGCGGAAATTCTTCATTCACTGCGAGATGCGCTCGCAGGGCGGACGGCGATGATCGCGTCGCATCGGATCAGCGCGATCCGTGACGCGAGTTGGATCATCGTGTTGGACGAAGGGCATATTGTCGAGCAAGGTACGCACGCGGAATTAATTGCCGCTGGCGGACGGTATTGGGCATTGCTCAGTCGTCAGCAACTCGAGGAATCGATCGAGGCGGAGGACGAGTTGGCAGACGTAGTTTCGGAGGGTACGTTACGCGCATGAGTCGGGTAGACGCCGCAAGCGAGCCGTTATCACTCAATGCGCCGGAGGCTCGGATTGCTGTACTCGAGGCCCGGCTCAAGGAAGCGATCGCCGAGATCTCGGATCTGCGGGCGCGTGACGCGCTCAAGACCCAGTTCCTCGCGAACATCTCGCACGACCTTCGCACGCCGCTCACAGCGGTAATCACGCACGCCGAGATCCTGCGCGACGGAATCCTGGGCGATCTGTCGCCGCGGCAGTTGGAGAGCGTGCGCGGCATTATCAGCGGTGGACGGCAACTGCTCAACCAGGTCGGCGAAATCCTGACGTACGCGCGCGGCGCGGCGAATCAGCTGGCGTTGGTGTCGTCGCGCTTCGGGATCAGGGAAGTGCTGGAACAGGTCAGCAAGCTCAATGAGTCTTTGCTCAAGAAGAAGAGACTGACTCTTTGGGTGGAGTCCGAGCCCGGGCTGTCGCCCGTCATCGCCGACCGCGAGAAGATCGCGCACATCGTCGGCAACCTGCTTGGTAACGCGATCGAGTTCACGCCATCGGGTGGGCGCGTGTGGTTGCGCGCGTCGCGAGCCGTTGGTGAAGTGGTGGAGTCGCAGCTCGTGGAAGTCGGCGACACGGGCGTCGGCATCGCGCCGGAGCACCACGATCTCATCTTCCGAGAGTTCGCGCAGGTGGACGCGACGCCGTCGCGGCCGCACCACGGCACCGGACTCGGTCTGACCATCGCGCGGAAGCTCGTCGAGCTGCACGGCGGACGGATCTGGGTGGAGAGCACGCTCGGCTCGGGCAGCCGCTTCTATTTCACGGTGCCGATCGAGCAGTCGGAGTAGCGGCTCACCACCGTGAGCGCATCCTCACAACCGCACGTTCTGATCGTCGAGGACAGTCAGCTCGTCATCGACGCGTTGCGAATTCTCTTCGAGGCGGCCGGGCGTCGCGTTTCGGGCGCTCGATCCATCACCGAAGCGCTCGCCATCCTCGAACGTGACCCGCCGAGTTTCGCCCTGCTCGACCTGCGACTTCCGGACGGGGACGGCGTCACGCTGGTGGCGCACGTGCGAGCGCGCGGCGGCGTGTCGGTAGCGTTGACCGGCGACGACGATCCGACAACACGGCGGCGGTGTCTCGACGCCGGGTGCGTCGATGTGCTGATCAAGCCGGTGCCGGTGCGAGAGATGATGGCGGTGGCCGAGCGGTGGATCGACTGAGGCGGTGAGCCGCTACTGAACGATCAAGACGTTGAAGATCGCGTCGAGCGGAGCGTCGAACGTGTCCCAGCAGCTGACGTTCGCTACGAGATCGTTCGCGCCGCTGTTACCCCACGACGCGAGAGTGCAGAAGGCGGCCCCGGGTCCGAACACCGAGACCTGGACACCTTCCGTGGCCCCAGCGGGGCGCGCAAGCCCGGCGAATACAATCTGGTATGTTCCGGTTGCTGTCTTTTTCGCCGTGATGGCTCCGCCGGACGAATTCGCGGACGCTTCCCGGACCGGAGTGTAGCCCGTCGTGTTGCCGGTGTTGTTCGCCATCGCGTAGCCGTAGCGGAACCCGGCCCTCCCACGCGTGAACCAGAGCATGCTGAATGGGGAGTTGGCAAAGCCGCCGTTCGAGCCGCGACACGTGACTCCCGTTGATCCTCCCTGCAGCACGAGGTCGTAGGCATTTAGTTGACAGCGTTGATTGTTGTTGCCGGAACCGGAGACGATGAATCCAACCGGCCCTGCGGCTCCGCCGGATTGGGGTCCCAGTCCAACGAAGATCGTCGCGTAGTTGCCGGTCGAGACGTACCCCACGTCGATCTGCCCGCCAGCGGAATTGTATGACGTCGCCGCTGTGTCGGCCGAGTTCGTGGTCGTCATGTCGCCAATCCAGCGCAAGAAGCCCAGCGGCGTCGAGGCGCCGAATGCGCGAGCGCCGACCGCGAGGATGGTGAACTTGCTGTCGGTGTTCGCGCCGCCTCTCCTGACACACGCAACCGTGACGACCAGATCGGCGCCGGACGCGTCCCAGAATAGTGTCTTGCAGTATACCGCCCCGCCGGCGAAGCCAGTCACCTGAACGTTGTCCCGGCCACCCACGGGCCGACCAAGACCGGCGAAAGTCACGGTGTATATGCCCACTTCCGTGCGCGTCACGGTGATCGCCCCGCCGCTCGAGTTGAAGCGAGTCGACGCGGCGGGAGTGTATGGGCTCGTGGCGCTCTCCTGATCGGCGAGCGCATACCCGAGGCGCGCATCCCCGGCGCCGACGGTGACGACCGCCGATCCCGTCTTGCCCTGGAAGTCGGCGAAGATGGTCGCTTGTCCGAGGGCAACGGCCTTCATGACGCCGTTGTTCCCGATCGAGATCACGTTCGGGTTGCTCGAGCGCCATGCATCGGGCCTGAGGTCGGGGATTGTGACACCGTTGCTCTTCGTCGCACTGGCGTGCGCCTGCCCGCTGTCGCCGACGAGGATCCCCGGCAGCACATGGATGGTTACGTCCGTGACCGTGGGAGCGCCGGCAAGCTCGGCGAGCTTGTTACAACCCGTCGTCACCAGACTCGCCAACAGGAGTGCGGCAGCTGCTCGACGCGACATCGCGGAGCACCTCGAAAGCTGGGGATTTATGGTAACACAGCCGATTGTGATGAGCCAGCTAAGGTGGCTGGCCGTCGCCGCAGCGGACGGAGTCTGACCCCAGTTCTTTGAATGGAGTCTGGCCCCAATTCTTGAAATGGAGTCTGACCCCCAACGAAGGATTTTGAAACGGGGAGAGCGTTGATGATCCGTTGACGGCGTGTTGACGCTGGTCTGCCGGGCGCACGTCTACCGTGACTCCGCCGCGCATGTCCAAGTGCGCCAACGAGGAGGATCGGAATGCCCACTGCAGGAACTCCAGCTCGCCTCGCGTTCGTATTTGCCGTCGCCGCGCTCTCGTCGCACCTGCCCATCTCCCTCGGCGCGCAAGATCCGCCGTGCCAGATGAAGGTGGTCTCCTGCAATTACGCCCACTTGTACTCCGGCGAATTCTCGTGGACCAACACACTCAACGGCCCCTCGTCGCAGTTCCACGAACAGGTGACCGTGAGTGTCAAGAATGGCGTTGCCGACTGCCTCGGGACCGTTCGGGAGACCAGCAACGGTCAGACGACCTCTGGGAAGGTTTCCGGTCCAGGGCTCTTCGCCGTGGAATTCGAGCGCGATAGCGCGGACAAACTCGTTTACAGAATCACCGCGGCATGTCCGACCGCCGCCGGCATGGGATCGCCGGTGCAGCGGGCGGAACTCGGGCACCACGATCAGGAGACCTACCAGCAGCGAGCCACGGCGATCGCGCAGAAAGTACTTCAGGGCGGTTCCAACTACCCGGCCCCGGAGACGGATGAGGTGAACCACGTGACCGGCACCGTGCAAGTCGCTTGGAACATCACACGACCATAACGGGTGCGCTAATGCGAAGAATCGGAATGCCGACTTCAGCTTCCACGAGGGCGCGCTCGTTGATTAATGGCGCCGTCACCTCAGCGCTATTGCTCCTATCGCTGACGCCGGGAATCAGTCGAGCGCAGACTCCGGTAGCCGGGGGATTCGTCGCCGGAACTCGAGAGCTCTTCTCGCTCAATCTCGCATCGGCGCCGCCAGGTCAATTGCCGAAAGGCGTCTCGGCTCGGGACGAAAAGGGCAACTACGGCACGACCTTGCCCGACAGTCTCTCCGTCGTTGTGAAGGACGGCGTGCCGATGCTGAAGGCGCTCAAGCCGGTCGATTTGCTCATCGAACTGCAAGAGATGCTGCCTGACGGATTCACGATCGAGTTCGATCTGATTCCGAAGTACTGTTGCGGAGAGGACATCTCGTTCGAGGGCACGCGCGACGTTTCTCGGAGCGACGCATCGATGAACGTCACCTGGTGGCGTGAGTCGATCATCGCCGTCGGCGGCGGCGAGTATGTACAGAGCGAGATGCCCGGGGATCTCAAGGAGATCGTTGGGCTGGCGCCGACTCGGCTGGCGGCAAGCTTTCAGGGCACGTCGTTCAGGCTGTTCACCAACGGGCGAAACGTACTCGACCTGCCCAACCGACAGTTCGTGCACGGCCGAGTACTCCGCGTGACGCTAAGCGGACAGGCCGACGGCACGGAGAAACCGCTCTACCTGTCGAGGCTGCGCATCGCCGCGACGTCTCCGACGGTTGTCGCCGCGAACAGCACAAACATGACGACGCTCGCAACCGGTACACCGACCGAGGTCGTACCGACTGGCGTGATGCCGGTCTCGACGTCCGCGCCGCAACCGGTTGCTGCGCCGCCGAACCCAAGTCAGGTGACCGGCGTACAGACCGCCGCGCCCAACTCGCCAGCCTCGCGAGCCGCGCCCCTCCCAAGCTCTCCAAC
Organism: Gemmatimonadaceae bacterium; assembly: GCA_035554995.1. Classification (GTDB taxonomy): domain Bacteria; phylum Gemmatimonadota; class Gemmatimonadetes; order Gemmatimonadales; family Gemmatimonadaceae; genus JAQBQB01. The sequence continues at coordinate 33,620 of DATMHK010000229.1, read as the reverse complement.
GAACCCGCTGCCGGTCGTATCCGCGTCGAGCCCGGACGGCAGTGTGTCGATGAGCTCCGCGTCGAGCACCTCACCGAACACGCAGACGGAGCCGCACTCGTCGTTCGCGGTTACGGTAACTCCGAGCAACTCCGGACCGGTCGTCACATGGCCAGTTGTTTCAAGCGCGACCGGCTACTCGGTGAGCCGCTTCAAAGTCGACGACGGTTCGTGTTGCAACAACAACAGCGGCCGAGGATACACGGCGACGCCGCCGTGGCAGGACAAGCCGCTGCCAACATCGGGGACGTACGGCTACCTGGTCCTCGCCACGACGGCAGCAGGCCTTCTCCGCGCCGAAACGCAATTCAGTTATACGGCGCCGACTGCCGTCGTAGCCAGCACGACGACGTCGGCGACCGGCATGGTCGCCGGGACGGTGGTTGGTGGGACGGCGACGCAGCAAATGGGGACGGTCGTGGGGACCGTTGGTAGCTCGACAACCGACGTGCCGGCCAAGTACCGAGTGACACTGACCGGATTCCGCGTCACGACTCCGACGAGGGAGCCAATCATCCTGGACGACGGGCGATTCGACGAAGCGTACGCGGCGGCCGCGATCGTGCTATTCAACCGCAAGGATTCGACGGTCGCTTCGCACACTGTTGTCCGGACGCGCGAATACGGAGACGTCGGAGGCGGAAAGTTTGGTGATCGCATACAGGCGGGCACCGCAACTTCGTCCGGCGGGCTTGGAGGCCTGGGCGGCGAGCATGTTCCCGCAGAATTTGACCCGAGCGGATCGACGTTTCCCGCCGCGACATCGGACCGGTTTCCGCTCCTGGTATGGGAGGGCGCGCTCAACACCGCCGCCGAGGCGCTCCTCGTCGTTCCATCGGTTTGGGACCGGGATCTCGATTCGACTACCTACGTCGCGTGGAAGACTCCCTGGATCACCTCGTCGCTGATGACGTTCGTCAGGTCGAATGAGGTGGTCAACGAAACGAAAACCGCCGGGGTCGTGCAGATCGTGTCGGACCAGCATCCGGGCTTCCCTTTCGTCCTGCCGATGTCCGAGGCCGAAGGGCACGTCAAGGATCGTCCGATCGGCGCACAGACGGACCCGCCGCTTCCGCTGCCGCCGGTAGCCATCATCTACAAGGACCGACACGTGATGCTCACGCGCGAGAAGCTGGCAGACCTCGCGCCCGGCGGATCGAAGATGATTCTCGTTCCGTTTGGCGAGGTCACGCTGACGGGGCCTTTCGGCGCGGCCGCCGCCCTCGGCGCGTTGTACACGCTCTACCTCCGCATCGAGCGGATCCAGTGATCCCATTCGCCAAGATCAAGGACGCGACCATGATTCGATTCAACGGGCTTGTTGAGCAAACGCTAATACTTGCGGCATTCGTGGCACCACTTGCCGCGCAGCAGCCGCTTCAATTCAAAGCAAGCGTCACGGCGAAGGACGGCGCGAACGGCACGCCATCGTCCGGCACGATGTACTTCGGCGGCGCGAAGATGCGCATCGAGCTGACGTTGAACGGGCAGAACGCCATCGCGCTCATCGACCCGGCCGCCAAGCTGCAGTACGTGCTGATGGCGAGTGAACAAGTCTACATGCAGATGCCGATCGGTCAGGGGCCCGGCAGCAGCATGACGATCACCGGCCCAACCGATCCGACGAATCCGTGTGCTGGCGGTACCGGCAACACCAACTGCGTGAGGGGGGGGAACGAAAGCGTGAACGGATACGAGACGGTCCGCTGGGACTACACGAGCTCCGCGGGCGTGCGGACGCGGGCATGGCTCTCGACGAGACTGCGCTTCCCGATCAAGACGCAAGACGACGACGGATCATCGATGGAGTTCAGTAACATCGCCGAAGGACCGCAGCCGGCGAGTCTGTTCGCCATTCCGGCTGGCTACCAAAAGGTGGACATCGGGGCGATGGGCGGCATGGGAGCGGGAGCCGTGAGCGGTCGTGGAAGAGGAAGAGGAAGCGCAAACGCGAGTGCGAGCTCGAGGGGCGATGATCCGACGGCGGCGATGATGGCGAACGTTCCGCCGGAAATGCGGGCGGCGGCCGCGGCGGCGCTGCGCGGGGAAGTGCCGAAGGGCGCGGGATCGGCGGGTGCAGCGGGACCGGCGGCTGCGACCGGATCCGCCTGGGAAAGGCCCAGTGGATTCACCGTGAACATCACCGTCACGGCGACGCAGACGGATGGGCCGACGACGCAGCAGGCACTTGGCGGAAGCGTGACGAACCAGAGCAGCTATTCCATCAGATGGGTTGGGAGCGTGCCGCTCAACACGTTGACTCGAGCGAATGGGTTGCCCGGATCGCCGGGGCCGATGTGGACTCTCGTGCCGGCGATGCAGGGCATGGGCAACGCGGCGGCGAACAAGGTGCCGGTGACGCTCTCGGTGACGACGGCTGCCACGTCGGACGAGTCGACGACCAGCGACTGCAAAACGCAGAGCGATGGCGGCGGCATAAGCGACCCATTCATAAGACAAGGGAGGATGAACGCCACCGCCCAGAAGAGCATTCCGCTGAGCGACATGATGGTCCTGGCCGCGGCTCAAGGCCACCTCACGCTGTCACCTGACCTCAAGACGTACGACCTCGTGGCGGGGATCAAGGAAGTGGGAGGACAAGAGGTCACGAAGAGCCATACCGAGACGACCGGATGTAAGGACAAGAAGGTTCGCCGAGGCGACGATCCGACGAAGACTCGTACAGCCGACTACTCGTTCCACCTCGAGCTGAGCAAAGAGCCGCTTCCCGCGACGATGTCGACGATCAGCGGATCGAAGAAGATGCCGGTGCAGATCGACGGTCGAACGCTGAACGCGACGGTGGCGTGGACCATCGCGCCGATTCCGTAGCCCGGGAGACGCGTGTGATGAGAGCCAACGTTGGGGCGCGGGTGCGTCGCGAGCTCGGGTTGGGCCGCCGAATGGCCATGTGCCTCTGCCTCGTGGCAATCGCCGAACGGGCGGCCGCGCAGGGCACGACGTTCCTGCCGGGAACGCGTGAGCTGTTCGTCATGGACCTCAACGGACTCAAAAAAGACGAGTTGCCGAAAGGCATCACCGCGAAGGGAAAGGAAAAACCGAGCGTCGTAACGAAGGACGGCGTGCCGGTGCTCCGGGCGGCCGAGCGAACGGAGCTGCTTGTCCGTCTTCCCGAGAACCTGCCGAGCGCGTTCACGATCCAGTTCGAGATCACGCCAAAGCCCGAGGGAGCGCCGGAAGACCTGTCATTCGAAGGGACGGTCGAGCGCAACCGTGGCGATGCGTCGATGGAAGTTCTCTGGCAGATCTCGACGCTGATCGCCGTCGGCGGAGGCGATTATTTCCAAATACCGATGCCTGACTCCATCGGGCTCACGCTGGCGCAGCGACCCGTGCCGATCGAGGTGAGCTTCGATGGCGGAGCGTTCAGGCTGTTCACCGATGGCAAGCTGCTCATGGACCTGAGCAACCGCCAATTCGTGCGTGGCCGAATTCTGCGAGTGGCGCTCGGCGGCGGGTGCAATGAGGCCGACAAGTGTGTGACTCCGGACATTGCCGACAAATACTCTGTCTACTTGAGCAAACTGCGTATCGCCGCCGGTGGGGGTGTCGTCGCGAATAACAACACTCAAAACACCAACCAGCCGATAAGCCCAGCAACCAACCAGAGTCTCGACAGTCCCCTGAACCGAAACACTATACCGAAGACGTTCACCGTCACGGTGACCGCGGGACCACAAGGTCCCGTGGTTTCGTGGCCGCTGGTTGCGCAGGCGAACGGTTATGCTGTCAGCCGCCGCAAGATCGATGACGCGAACTGCTGCAACAATTCGAGCGGGAGCGCCTACGGCGCGTCGTCTCCCTGGCAGGACGCGCCGCTCCCGGCGTCGGGGACATACGTCTATCGAGTGATTGCAAATACGCCGGCTGGTCAGATCGCTGGCGAAACCCAATTTGGCTTCCGGAAGCCGGAAGTTGCCGCCACTACCACTTCGGTGAGTGCCGTGCCGGTCGATCCGCCGACCACGGGGACGATCACGCCGATGAGCGCGCCGCCACCAAGCCAACCGTCGACGGTGACGACGTCGACGATTGCGGACCGCAGCGCACCGCTGAGTGTCCCGGCGGGGCCGGCGCCGACCCTCGCAGTCGACGGGATCCCCAACCTGGTAATGGTGATGTGGGACAGCGTCCCCGGGACGGTGCGCTACGAGGTCGCGTATGCAGCGGTGGGGACAACGAACTGGTCGCAGCCAGCTATTCCACAGCCCGACCCGATACGCCGGAAAGTGGTATGGGTCGGAACCCCGCCTGATCCACGGACGACCTACACCTATCGCGTCATCGCGTATCAGGCCGACGGCAAGGCGGGTGAGGCAAGGGCCGATTACAAAACTCCAACGATGGAGCCAACGAACTTCACGGCGACACCGGTCGCTCCCGGGCAGGTGCGTTTCGAGTGGGACGATATTCAAGCGCAGTGGCAGTCGAACGTCGTCTCAGCGGAGGGAACTCTGTTCGGTTACCACGGCGATCAGATCACCTATTTTCTGAGCGGCCCAGGAACGGGCGTCGGTATGCAGGTCGTCGGAACGACGAAGTCGGTGACGGAGCGGAACAGCTTTACGCTCACGGGTGTTCCGGCCGGCGTGCAAACGTGGAACCTGACGGTGAATTGGAATCCCGGTGGGGTCATCACCCCGAGTACGTCCTGGGCCAAGGCGTCGGCGACGGTAGCCGCGGATCCATTACCCCGCTATCGACTCGTGGCGCTCGGATTCAAGGCGGTGCAGCAGAGCAAGGACATCGACGACGCCAACGACGGCCACGGCGACGAGGTGTACTTTGCGGCGGTCGTCAACCGCACGCAGCTGACCGGCGATACACTCCCCGCAACGAAGGCGGCGAATCTCTCCATCGCGATGACGCGGTCACACGGTGATGAGGCCGTGCGAGTGCCGTACGGACGGATCAAAGCCGGAACCGCGAGCCCGACGGGAGGCATCAAAACCGGCGATGTCGTTCCGGCGAGTCTCGATTTGGCGGCGCCGACTGGAGCTCTCCAAACATTGACCTTCCCCTTACTGCTCTGGGAGGGATCACTCAAGGACAGCGATGCAGTGGTGGTTCACCCAACCCTCTGGGAAGACGATGTGAATCCCGTTGTGCAGGCAATGTGGGCCAAGGCGATCTTCGAGGCAGCGGCGAGTGGATATCGGAAAGAACCACCAGATCCCTACTATGGCGCCGACAACAACGGCACCGGGGTGGAGATTCAGCGCCTGGCAGGTACCAAGGCCGTCTACGCGCCGACGGATACCGTGCGGCTCCACGAGCGAGGCAGCTTCATCCTCGAGTGCTCGACCCTTTCCGCAAACCTCATACGCCGGCCGTGCGAGGCACATGGGGTGGACCGGCCGCTGGGACTCGTGTTCGACAGCCCGTCTCAGTGGCTCGATCACCTGGTAGTCCTGACAAGCGCTGCGGTCGGGCAGGCGGTTGCCAGCGATCCGCGAAATCCCGGGTGGCGATCAGGAACATTCGGCCTCAAGCTGTACGACAAAACGCCGCCGGGAAACGACGCCGTCGCACTGTACGAGCTGTATCTGCGTCTCGAGCGAGTGCCCTGAGGGTTTGTCTCGCTCGAGACGCAGATGAGGCGCGCTTTTTCACTATTGCTTCACTAGCTCGACCCGGCGATTCTGCGCGCGCCCTTCAGTAGTCGTGTTGGGCGCCGCAGGCTTCGTGTCACCGAAGCCCTTCGTCGTGATCCGCGACGCCGCGATCCCGAAACCGCTCACCAGCGCCGCTTTCACCGCAGCGGCGCGCGCATCGCTCAACGCCAGGTTGGCCGCTGCCACACCCACATTGTCCGTGTGACCCTCGATGAGAATTCTCAGATCGGCGTGTCGCGTGAGCGCCGAGGCGATTTCCTTGAGGACGGGGCGGGACTCGGGCTGGATGTCGGACTTCCCCGTGGCGAATAGAATGCCCTGCGTCGTCCAACGGCCCTTCGAGGCGAGCGCTTCGTAGAGCACGGCCGTCGAGCTTTCGGCGACACGGATCGACGTCAGAAAGGTCGGCTTCTCGTCGCTTCCCGTGATCGAAACGCGAATGACGCTGTCGCGCCGGAACTGCAAATTTGGAACGCTGTAGAGCCGGCGCTCGTTCGTGTACATCTTCAAATACGCGCTGTCCATCAGCACGCGGACGTGCGCGGCTTTCCCAAGAATCCGGGCGGACCATTCTTCGGGAACCTTCACGGTGCTCGTCGCGTCCTGGCCGCTCCCGAGGAGCATGGCGCCAGTGACGTCCCACGAGATCTCGGCGGATTTATCGCCGCGGTCCTCGTCGGTTCCACCTTCGATTCTCACGACGGCTCGAGCGTCCGGATCGCTAACGATGGCGTCCAGCTCCAGCGTGAAACGGGCGGGAAGCCTCTTGCCGACCGGGATCAAGAATTGCGCGGTGTTGGTGCTTCGCAGGACCTTCGTTCCGCCGCGATCCACCACCTCCGCTGCGCCGCTCCGGTAAGTCAGCCCCCGCGCGAAATTGCCGACCCGGTCCTCGCTGAAGTCGGTGAAAAAGATCACGCGATTGCCGGGTACAAAATCGTAGTTCTCCCAGATCTTCGTCTCGGCCTTCGCGGCGCCGGACTGGGAGGGGGACGGAACCTGAGCGAGGCACGGCATGGCAAGGGTGCTCGCTGTCAAAGCTGCGGTGAGCCAGCGCGTGGGTTTGATGGTTCGCATCGAGGATCCCGGGACATTTGGTGAGCCGTGAGTTCTTGCCAGCGATCCATATGCGCCGCCCGTCAATCCCCGGGGCCTGGCGGCGTCATCACGGCGTCAATCGCGAACCGGCCACCCAACAGCTTTGCAGGATCGAGACATGGGCTTCGCTTGACAGTCCGCAGGTGGGGCGGCAACGTCACCCGTACTGTGCTGCGCCTCGTCACCTTCGGTGGGCTCGGCCTCGAATCCGACGACGGATCCACCCCGCCTCGACTCCGCCCCGCGAGGCTCGCCCTGCTCGCGGTCCTTGGAGCTGCTGGCGATCGCGGTGCATCGCGCGAGCGTCTCGCCGGGCTCTTTTGGCCCGAGGCGGACGATCAGCACGCCAATCATTCGTTGCGGCAGGCGCGTTACGCGCTTCGCAATGATCTCGACTGCGAGGTCATTCGATCGGACGGCGCCGTGTTGTCGCTCGACCGTTCGGCCATCGCCAGCGATGTCGCCGAGTTTCGCGCGGCCCTCGGCGCGCACGATGCGCCCGGGGCCGTCGCTCTGGCGCGAGGGCCGTTTCTCGACGGCTTCTATCTGCCCGGGTCACCCGAGTTCGAGCGATGGGTCGAGGACGAGCGCGCGCGCCTCTCGGCCGCGGTGATCGGCGCGCTCCAGACATTGGCCACCGAGACGGCGGCCCGGGGCGACCACGACAGCGCGGCCGCCTGGTGGCGCGAGCTGACGGTCCGCGAGCCATTGAGCGGACGCTACGCCATCGGGTATCTCAAGGCGCTCGGGGCCAGCGGCCACCGCGCGGAAGCGCTGACGTTCGCGCGGCAGCACGAAGCGCTCGTCCGTCGCGAGCTCGAGGCGGACCCCGACCCGGAGATCAAGCAGCTCGAAGCGGCGCTCCGGGCGATGCCAACGCCGATCAACACGCAAGTAAGTCCACCGGCGGTTGCCCGATCCGCCTCCGGGACCGAAGCAGTTTCGTCGCTCGTCAGTTCGCCGTCGTTGGTGATCGCGCCGCAGCCGGCCGACGCTCGCTCGGCGGTGACGCCGCTCCGACCACGACGCGGCATATTCGTCATCCTCGCGGCGGCCGCGCTGATCACCGTTACGGCGGCGCTCGCAAGGCAAGCCGGATGGTTCATTCGCGACGCCCGGCCCGTACTCGCGGTCGGGCTCGTCCGAGAAGACGGGATTCCAGAGTCCCTTCGCGCCGATGGCGTGCTCACCGACATGTTGGCGACGAACCTCGCGCGAGTGGGCGGGCTCGCCGTGCTGGCCAACTCACGCGTCCTCGAGTTGATACAGCCCGGCCACGACTCCGCGGCACGATATACCGACGCGGCTCGGCGGGCGGGCGCGTCGGAGATGCTCGAGGGACGCCTGACGGCGGTGCCAGGCGGCGGGCTCGAGCTGGAGGTGCGCCGGGTCGAGCTCAAGACCGGCATCATGCGCGACGTGTACCGAGCGCGCGCGACGGACCGGTACTCGCTCATCGATAGCGTCACACGACAGATCGCCCGTCGCTTCAACTTGTCTTGGCCTACGACGTCGGTCGCTACGGCGACGACGTCGTCGCCGATTGCCTACCGCCTCTACGAGCAGGGGTTGCGCGAGCAGCGGGGCGGAGACATGCGAAGCGCGATGCGGTTGATGCACGCCGCATTCGAGGAGGACTCGACGTTCGCGATGGCAGCCTACTCCGAGGTGGACATCGCGAGCAAACTGGGCGACGACAAGCTGTCCGACGGTCGCACCCTGTCCGATGCGCAGACGACGGTCCTCCGCCTCGCCCGGCACGCGCCCGACCGCGAACGCCTGATCATTACCTCGAACATCCTCACCGTTCTCGAGCAGCCGGAAGCGCTGGCGATCGCCGAGTCGTTGGCGACGCGCTTTGCCGACGACGCGCGGGCGTTCGAGACGCTCAGTCGCGCGCGTTGGAATATCGGAGACTGGTCCGGCTCCGTGTCGGCGATGGAGCGCGCGATCGCCCTCGATTCACTCGCCGAGGCAAGCGGAGCTACCGCCTGCCATCTCTGCGCCGATTTCAACGTGTTGGGAGAGGTCTACAGTTGGTGGGATTCCCTGCCGGCAGCCGCGCGCGTCGCGCAACGCTACCTCAAGCTGAAACCAACCGCGGAGCAGCCGTCCTTCGCGTTGGCGTACATCGGCGCTCGGCTCGGAGATAGCGCGGCAGCGTACACGGCGTACCGGCAGAACGTGGCGATCAACGGCGGCGACAAGAGCCGCGCCAAGCTTCGCCTGGACATCATTCTTGGAGAGTACGAGGACGTCGAGCGCGACATCCGACCTCTTCTCGCGTCGTCGGCGCCGAATGAGAGAGCCGACGGGGCAAACTACTTATTGCTCGTTCTGCGAAACGAGGGCAGGCTGCGCGACGCGATCGAGCTGCACCGCACCGGATGGCTCCCGGGCTTCCCGGCCGTACCGCAGAATCCGAACGACTACGACTCCGGTATTCTGGCGCTGGAGAGCGGGGACGCGCGCGCTGCGGCGGCCGTGTTTCATGAGAAGGCGCGTCGAGGACAGCAGCACGGGTCGTCGGGGCAGCAAGCGCGCGTCCGCACGTGGAACTCAACCCTCGAAGGGATGTCGCTCGCGGTAGCGGGCGACACGGCGGCCGTCCGTTCGTTGATCGACAGCGTAGAGCAATGGGGCAGTCGAAGCGCCTATGGTCGCGACCGAAAGTCGCATCATTATCTGAGAGGCCTGATGTATGTCGCGCAGCACCGCGATGAGGACGCCGTTCGCGAACTCCGCGCGGCGGTGCACTCGCCCAACTTCGGCTTTACCCGGGTCAACTACGAGCTCGGCCGCGCCCTGCTGAGACTCCGTCGCGCGGACGAAGCGGTGGCGACTCTGCAGTCGTCGCTGCGCGGCGAGATCGATGCCTCGAATCTCTACATCACTCGGACAGATCTCCACGAGCTGCTCGCGCAGGCGTTCGACGCAGAGGGACAGCGCGACAGTGCCGCGGTACACTATCGAGCAGTCGTGAGCGCATGGCGCAAAGCCGATCCCATTTACCACGCGCGGCGCGCGCGAGCGCAAGATTGGCTGGGGAAGAACCCCGGATTGCAGGCGAGCCGCTAAGGACGTTCTCCCATGACCGGGCTGGTCATCGCACTCTGGGCGGGGCGGTTCGTGGCGCCACTCGATGCGGGCGAAGAGAGTGAATCCGATCGAGGCGCTCAGGTCGGATTAGGAAAACGGCGCAACGTCGCTTGCGGCTATGGTCGGCGGCGGCGGCTGACAGCTGGCTTGCGGCCCGCGGCGGTGCGCCCGGCCGGCGGCTTGTTGGCTGCCGGCCGCGGCTTGCGGCGGGGCGTTCGCCTATCGGTCAAAACCAGCGCGTCATCCTGAGGAGCCCTTCGTCGTGGCGCTCCTCGAGGGCGGGCTGCGCGACGAAGGACTGCTGTCCGTGACGAGCCACCGACTCGGGACACCAGGTCCTTCGCTTCGCTCAGGATGACAACAGCCGACGTCGAGCAGCCGATAGCCGTGCGCACCGCTGCCAGCTGCCAGCCAGCCGTCCGCCGCCGCATACGACCATAGCCGATAGCGACGTTCGCGCTGTTATAACCGATTCTTCAGCGCTACTGGTGTCAGTCGCTGCAGAAAACCGGTCAGGATCGGCATGTAGTCAGCGATCATCAGCACCGCCACCACAACGAGCACCGCTCCCGAGATTCGCGTGATCCAGACCATGTGTCGCCGAATCGCGCCGAACGCCGTGAGGAACCACTCGACCGCGACCGCCGCGATGATGAACGGCACCGCGAGTCCGAGCGAGTAGGCGCCGAGCAGCACCACGCCGCGCGAGACCTGCGCCTGGGTCGCGGCGTAAGTGAGGATGCTGCCGAGGATTGGACCGATGCACGGCGTCCACCCCGCGCCGAACGCGAACCCGACGAAAAGGGTTCCGAGGTACCCCAATGGCTTGTCCGTGACGTGAATCCGGCGCTCCTGCGAGAAAGCGCGTAGGTTGAAGACACCGAGGAGATAGAGCCCAAAGACGAGCACCAGCACGCCGCCGATCCGACTGATCCAGGCCCTGTACGTGAACAGCAGCCGGCCGAGCAGCGTGGCCGATGCCCCGAGCGCGAGGAAGATGAGCGAGAAACCGGCGACGAAGAGCAGTGCGTGGATGAGCGCCAGGCGTCGCGCGCGTGCCACGTCGTCGAGCGACATCCCCGTGATGAAGGTGATGTAGCTCGGGATGAGCGGGAGCACACAGGGCGAGAGGAAGCTCGCCAGCCCGGCGCCGAAGGCGATCGGAAGCGCGATGTCTGAGCCCAGCACGGTCTCCGGGAGGGGGGGCGGCAAAAATGGTGGCGATCCGCGGCGACAAGCGCGCCGGCATCGCTTCCTCGAGTGGTACTTCGCTCTCAAATATCGCGTGTTTCGGCGGGAGCGGCGACCGGACGACGGCCGGCGCGGCCTGGTGATGCTCCAGATCGACGCCCTGGCCTACGCCGAGCTCCGTCGCGCGATCGAGCTGGGGTACTGCCCGACGATCGAGCACATGGTGCGTGAGGAGGGCTACACCCTGCGCCGCTGGTTCTGCGGGCTGCCCTCGGCGACGCCGTATGCCCAGGCGGGAATCTTTTACGGCGAGAACGAGGGAATCCCCGGTTTCCGCTTCTACGATAAGGCCGAAGCGCGCGTCATCACGTGCAACACGCCGGCTGGGGTGCAGTACATCCGTGATCGTATCGGAGCGCCCGGGGCGCTGGCGGGTGGGTCGAGCTACGTGAACCTGCTCGACGGCGACGCGCAGACCGTGGCATTCACGGTCGCGACGCGCGACAGACTGTCCGTCTTTCAGCGGCTCGGCGGATGGCGGATGGCTCTGCTCATCCTGCTGCACCCAATTCGCATGGCGCGCATGGGACTGCAGGCGATCCTGGAGTGGCTGCGCGAAGAATACGAGCGCGGCGTCGGTGAGCTCATGCGCAAGCGGACGCACAGCGAAGGGCTGTTCCCGTTCATTCGCGTGCTGAGCAACGTGATCGTGCGCGAGCTCCAGACGATGGCGATCCTGCTCGACGTCTACCTGGGCGTGCCCGTCATCTACAGCACGTTCATGCAGTACGACGAGCTCGGGCACCACTTCGGACCGTCGAGCTTTCAGGCGTTGCGCGATCTCCGGCGAACGGATGCGCGCATTCGCGAAATTCGGCGAATGATCGAGAACGTCGGCGGTCGGCAGTACGATCTCGTGATTCTGTCCGATCACGGAATGACGCCGTCGTCGAGCTACCGTGTGCGGTTCGGTGAAACGCTTGGGAAAACGGTCGAGCGGATTCTCGAGGGGAATGCCGCGTTGCGCGGCGAGACGCCGCTGAGCTCACGCGCCAGCTTCGCGGACACGTCGGAGTATGCGGACGTTACAGCGCAGGTGGTGAACGCCGTCGCGGAAGTCACGCCGGAGAATCAGCGAACGGTGCGCCGAGTGTTGACGCGCTTTCGCGACTGGATTCGCAGCAAGTACGGCCTTCGCGAGCTGATCCTTCCCGAGAAATACCGGATCGAGACAGAGCACGACGTCGTCGTGACGTACAGCTCCGATCTCGCGCTACTCTATTTCGCGGACGATCCGCGTCCGCTCGAGCTGACCGATATCATGCGGGACGCGCGACGAGCGAATCTGTACGTCGAGCTGCTCCAGCATCCCGGTGTCGGACTGCTCGCGACGCGGAACGGACCTTCCGTCCACCTCGAGAGTACGAGCGGACGCGCGATCGTCGTGGGCGGAGAGCTGGCAGTGCTCGACGGAGACAACCCGCTCGAGCCGTACGGGACGGGCGGCAATACGGCACGAGCGGTCGAGCATCTCGCGTCACAGCCGAATACGGGGGACATCACCATCTTCGGAGCGTACGACGGCTACGAGATCGTGTCGTTCGACGATCAGATCGGCGCGCACGGCGCCGCGGGCGGGAACCAGCTGTACCCGTTCCTCATTGGTCCCGCGGAGCTCGAGTTGGGCCGCGCGCGAATCGAGGACGCGCGCGACATTCATCGCGTGATCATGGAGCGATACAAGGCTTGACTGGCTGCTCGGCTACTCGGCGGCTCGGCCGCCTGGCGGTGACGGGGATTCAGTGTCTCGTGCTTCTGCGGATGCTGGGTGCCGGTTTGATGGCGCAGCAGGCCGGAGGAACGGGGGCTGTGGCGGGTCGCGTCGTCGACTCTTCTACCGGTCAAGCGCGGCCGGGCGCGTCGGTTTCGATCGTGGGCACGACGCGAGGGGTGATCGCCGACTCGCTGGGTCGTTTCGCCATCGGCGGCCTCGCGCCTGGGCAACTCGTCCTTCAAACGCGGCTTCTGGGCTACGCGACCGCGGAGCGCCGCGTGACGATCACCGCGAACGACTCGACGCGCGTCGAGATTCGGCTCGCGCCATCCGCTGTCGTGCTCGGCGCGATGCGGACCGAAGCTCGGCCGGTCGATCGCGAGCTGTTCGAGTCGAAACCGAACGTGGGCACGGTGAGCATGACGGCTCGCGCAGCGGAGGGCGTGCCGAAGTTCGGCGAGCCGGACGTGATGCGGGTGGTGCAGCTGCTGCCGGGCGTCGAGGCGCGGAACGATTTCTCGACCGGGCTCAATGTGCGCGGCGGCGAGGCGGATCAGAATCTCATCCTCATGGATGGGTATCCGATCTATAATCCGTTTCACGTCGGCGGTTTGTTCAGCACGTTCATCGATCCGATGGTCGGCGGCATCACGTTGATGACGGGCGGCTTCCCCGCTCGCTACGGCGGGCGATTGTCGAGCGTGCTGGAAGTGAATTCGGCGGAAGAGGCGCGGCCGGGTCTGCACGGCACGAGCGAAGTCTCGGTGCTGGCGTCCACGCTGCAGCTCGGAGGCGCGTTCGCCGGAGGGAAGGCCTCGTGGTCGGTCGGCGGACGTCGGACGTACGCCGACAAATTCGTGGAGCTGATCAGCACGAACCAGCTTCCGTATCACTTTCGCGACGAGCAGGCGCATGCGTCGTACGCGTTCACGCCCGCGACCAAGCTCTCGTTCACGCTCTATGACGGACGCGACGCGCTCGACGCGAACATTGCCGCCTTCGGCGATTCGACGTCGAACAATCCGAGCGGCGGCACGTTCAGCTTCGGTTGGGGGAACACCGTCGGCGGCGGAACGCTCACGCATTCGTACTCGCGACCAAATGGCGCGGGTCCGGCACGATGGCTGTTGGGTAACAGTGGAGTGTTCGAGCAGCGCGTGTCGGTGTCTCACTTCTCGACGAGGCTGGACCTGGGCGGCGGAGCGCTGACGCTCAACAACGTCGTTACGGACAGCCGAATCGCCGGCAGCCTGATGGCGCACACGAGCGCGCACGATCGGACGTACGGCTATGACGTCGCGCAGTATCGAATCTCCTATCTCGCCAACTCGCCGCAGACAGGGACGCTGCTCTACGATCTGAGCCAGCGTCCCGTCTCCGCCTCGGCGTTCATCGACGACCTGTGGCGGCCGAACGCGCGATGGTTGATCGAAAGCGGGCTGCGGGGCGATGCACTGAGTGGAGGGGGCCGGCCATGGTCCGCGTTCTCGCCGCGACTGTCGGCGAAGTTCTTCGTCAATCCGGATTTCGCGCTCACCGGCGCCGTGGGACGCTTCGCGCAGTGGACGCACTCGCTGGCCCGCGAGGACATTCCCGTGCGCCTGTTCGATTTCTGGTTGGCGAGCGACTCGGGGATTCCCGTGTCGAGCGCCTGGCACTACATCGGCGGCATGGAGCGGTGGTTCGGCACGGCGCGGCTGGCGCGAATGGAGGGATTCTACAAGCGATACGGAACGCTGCTCGAGTCGAACCCGCAGGAAGATCCGGGGATGCGCGGCGACGAATTCTTTCCCGTGCAGGGCAACTCGTACGGCGTGGACGTGCTGCTGCGGCAGTTCGAGACGCCGAGCCGGCGGTTCAGCGGTTGGATCTCATATACGTACGCCGTCGCGGCGCGCATTCAGGATAGCCTTCGCTACTTCCCCGGCCACGATCGGCGGCACGACCTCAACGTCGTCGCGACGTGGCGTGTGAAGAACTATCTGCTGGGTGCCCGCCTTGGATACGCGACGGGAACACCGTACACCGATATCGTCGGCGAGATCGTGCGTCGCGTCTACGATCCGGGCTTCAACGCGTACGGTACGCGCGGCGGAACACCGACGACGCAGTTCGTCGGCGGCCCGCGCAATGCCGCGCGGCTGCCGAACACGCAACGGCTCGACCTCGATGTGACGCGCACCTACCACGTGCGCGGCACGACGATCGCGCCGTTTTTGAGCGTCGTCAACGCGTACAACGCGAAGAACGTGTTCCTGTACGTCTTCGACTACGAGGACGCACCGCCGACGCGCGAAACGATCTCCCAATTCCCCTTGCTTCCATCGGCTGGTGTCACGATTCGATTCTAAGCGGCGGCTCGGCGGCTCGGCGGCTCGGCTACTCGGCCGCTCGGCTGCTTTGCTGCTCTGGTTCGGCGGAACCGTGGCGCTCGCGTCGTGCGAGCTCGGGACGATCACCGTCGCGAAGACTACGCCGAGCATCGTCGTGCACGCGGTGCTCAACGCGAATCTCGCGACGCAGCTGATCCTCGTGGAGCGCACGCTGACCGGCGCGATCCCAATACACGATACGACGTTCAGCCCGAGCGATCCGATCGTGAGCGACGGCGGGATTCCCGTCTCGGGGGCGACGGTCGCGATCGTCGATTCGGCGGGGAACGTCTCGCCCGCCATAGAAGATCTGACAACATCGACCAACGGCCAGGGCGCGGGCGTTTATCGCGTCACCTTTTCCGGCGGCCTCAGACTCGGCGCCCGATACCAGCTGCGCATCACGACCCCTCAGGGCGAACAGGTAACCGCGTTCACGCGCGTTCCCTTTCCGGAGTTCGCTTCCACGGGAGCGCTGAACCGCACCTTCAACCGCGATCACGACTCGATCGTCGTCGAATGGAAGCGCGCCAAAGCGGCGAGAGCCTACGCGTTGCGTGTAGAGAGTCCGTTCGGGCCGTTCTTTCTGTTCACGGACAGTCTGCGGTTCCGCATGATGGGCGATCTCCGGAACCTTTTTTCTGAGGATCTGCCGCGCGTCTTCGTTCCGGGTTTTCGCCAGGACGTGCTGATCGCGGCGGTGGACAGCAACTTCTTCGACTACTATCGCACCAACAACGATCCGTTCACGGGGAGCGGCATCATCAGCCGCCTGAATGGGGCGCTCGGCCTATTCGGCTCGATGGTGACGCTCAACAGCGGAACGCTGACGGTGGTCGCGGATCAGACGGAGCCGATCGAAGGGCGATTCCGGGTGCAGTCGGCGACGGGAGATGCATTGTCGTTCGTATCGACCGTCAACCTTTACGTCGAGTCACCGCCGGCCAAGGGTCAGGAGGCGGCGCTGAGCGGGAGGTATACGCTCGGGGGACCGAATGCGCGAAGCGACGGGATTGTCGGGCGGATGAACGGAACGAACGTCTCGTTTGCGTTGTTGGCGAATCAACTCGCGGGGGACACGGTGGACGTGTTCAGCGGAACCCTGGAAGGGACGACGTTGAGTGGGAAATACAAACGGAGAACGGGAGTGGTCGTGTTTGTGAAGCAGTGACGAGTACGATAGATCCTTGCTTCGTCAGGATGACAACGATGACCCTACCTCCCTCCCCAAACAAACCCGAATCCGAGTGAGATTCCCCATCCACTCACTCTCTCCGTGGCCGCGTCCGGGTGATCGAAATCGCCGACGGCGTGATACTTGGCTTCGACGTTCATGAGAAAGTGGCGGGCCGCGTACCAGTTGAGCCCCGCGCCAAAGCGCGCCCCGGCGACTGTTTCGGTGCTCGACGACACGCCGGTGGACGATACGTCGTTCACCGTATGGATGTACGGTCCAACGCCGGCCGCGAAGAAGGGGCGGAGGTTTCTGGTGATCGCGAACACCTCGGGGGCCAGTGTGATGCCGAAGAGGACCGGGGTGATGGAGTTCGTGTGCGTGTGGCCCGCTTGCACGAAGCTGTCGGCGTTGAGCACCGCGGCTTCGATCTCGATGCCAAGCTGGCGGCGAATGTACTGGTTATAGGAGAGCGATCCGACCTGGCCGTCGGTGTGGGACGCCACGGTTCCGCCGACGGTCGTCGTGCTGCGCGCGCCGGTCAGGCCGACCCCGAGGGTGATTGCCTTGCGTCCGTCCAGGCTCAGGGTGTCGTACGATCGCTGGGCGTGCAGGGACAGCGGCGCCACGAGCGCGGCGCAGAGCGCAATGCTTTTGATGTGCATGATCCCGCTCCGAAGAGTGGTGAGAGGGTCAGATCTTTCCCTTTAGAGATTCTCTAACTTCATTTCCTTCCATTCGCGTCGCTTCTTCCACGTCACCAGCACGGCGCTGCACGCCGCGAACGACGGCGTCGACGCTGACGAGTGGCGCGTCGGCTTCCGCGGTGACGCTCGTCTCCCACTTGCCGCGATCGGGTCCCTTGAGGATGAGACGATAGCGCGCTGTGTAGACGACCGGTTTGGACTCGGCGTCTCGGCCGGGTGCCCGCTCGCGGGCGCGTGGCGGCTCGGCGGCTCGGCTACTCGGCGGCTCGGCTTCCCGGCTGTCGTTCTCGTCGGAAGACGAAGCGTCGAGGTCGGGCGTGGCTTGATCAACGGTGACGCCCGCGTCCGGCCACGCGGCGACCACGGCGACGCCACTCTCGACGCCGCCCTGCTTGATCGGCGCGAAGAAGTGAATCTCCGCGATGCGTTCGGCCGGGACCTGTTGCGTGATGGCGAGGAGAAATCGTTCTCGTGTCTCTGGTAGCAGAGCGTTCATCGCGCGGCCGCCGGTTCGGTCTTGGCGCGCGCGGTGGCGGCGCGCGACTCGAGCTCGCGTTCCACGTAGAGGCGGAGAATGTGCATGAAGTCCTGTGCGTTCGTGACGACGCCGAACGCCTGATGCGTTCCGCGATCTTTGAGCTTGGAGACGACGAACTCCGAGGAGTCGACGCAGATCGTCGGCAGCTCGCGCATCGTGCCGTCGGCATTCTGGACGAAAGCGGGGAGCATGTTTCCCGTGGCGATCGCGTGGAGCGCGGTCGCAACGAGAATCGCCATCGTCGCCTTCATCGTGTGCTGGCGCATGGCGTCCTGCGCGACGAGCATGTCGGTGAGAACGCCGGGAAGCGGGCCGTCGTCGCGAATCGAGCCGGTGAGAACGAACGGCACGTCATGTTTGACGCACGAGTACATGATGCCGTCGGTGATGATGCCCTGCGCGACGGCGTTGGCAATCGAGCCGGCGGCGCGCACGCGGTTGATGGCGCGCATGTGAAGCCCGTGCCCACCTTGCGTGATCTCGCCCGTGCTGCTCATGCCGAGGGTCGTGCCGTAGATCGACGCCTCGATGTCGTGCACGGCGACGGCGTTGCCGGCGAGTAGGGCGCCGACGTAGCCGTTGGCGATGAACCAGCTCATGTCGGAGCGGGCGCGCGAGTGGACGAGGGCCGGGCCGGTGACCCAGATCGGATAGCCGCCGCTCTCTTTCTGATCGACGAGCACACGCGCCATTTGGGCGTAGTCGATCGGTTTCTCGCGCGAGACTTCGCTGGACATGAACGCGAAGGCGTCGCCGGCTTCGGCGTGCGGGCCCATGTGGGTCTGCACGTAGATGCCCTGACTGCCGTCCTCTTTGTCGCCGACGGCAACCATGTCGCCCTTCTTGAGGCGCCGCCCCTCGCGCGTCCAGATCACGCCGTCGCGATCGAGCACGAGGCCGGCGTCCATGCGCGGCTCTTGCGGCGCGATCCACCGGCCGTTCACGCGGACGAAGGTCGGCAGGTTCGTGGTCGAGAAGAAGCCGTCGGGGAGGACGCCGTCAGCCGGCGCGGGCGCGAACCGGGCGTCGGGGAAATTGGCGAAGGCGGGTTGCGAGAAGTCAGGCGGAGAGAACGTAGGCATCGAGTGCAATCTGACGGAGAGCCGACAGTAACGAAAGCGTGTAACGCCCAGAGGGCGCCGTGATGTACGACGCGCTGACACGGAAGGGGTCGTCGCCGTCGTTCTGCCGCGATACCCCGCCGCCGAGACGATGGCGGGGACCGCTTCAGAGCAGCGCAACCGGATCGCGATCTAGCGTGACGCGGAGCTGCGCTTCCTTGGGGATTTTGAATCGCTCGAGGAAGTAGCGACCGAGCCGCGTGAGCTCGGCCGGATGCTCGGCTTTGACGAGCAGGTGCCAACGCCAGCGGTTCTTGATCCGATCCACCGGACAAGGCGCCGGCCCGACGATCGCGATGCCGGGCATTGGCCGCTTGCGGAGCAGTGCGTGCAGCCAGGCCACCGCGGACGTGGCGAGCTTCGCCGTCGCAGGCTCGGTGGTGCCGCTGAACACTATGTTCGCAATCCGCACCGTCGGCGGGTACGCGGGTGTTACGCGACCGGCGAGCTCCTCACGAACAAAACCTTCGTAATCGTGAGCGACGGCTCGCGTCACGGCGTGGTGCGCCGGCACCTTCGTTTGAATGAGCACGCGGCCGCCCTTTGGCCCGCGCCCCGCCCTGCCCGCCACTTGGCTCAAGAGCTGGAAGCAACGCTCCGACGCGCGGAAGTCCGGCAAGTTGATGCCGACGTCCGCGTCGACGACGCCGACCAGCGTCACGTTAGGAAAGTCTAAACCCTTGGCGATCATCTGCGTGCCGAGCAGGATGTCCACCTCGCCACGACCGACGCGATCCAGAATCTCGGCGTGCGCCCACTTGCCGCTCGTCGTGTCGACGTCCATGCGCGCGAGGCGGGCCGACGGGTAGCGTTCGGCCAACAGCCGTTCGACCTGCTGCGTCCCCAATCCGCGCTGGCGAAGCACGGCGCCGTTGCACTTGGGGCAGATCGTCGCGGGGGGCTCGTCGTGACGGCAGTAGTGGCAGACGAGCCGCTCCGGCGTGCGGTGATAGGTGAGGCTGATCGAGCAATTGGGACAGGCGGCGACGTAGCCGCACGTCGAGCACTGCACGAAGGCCGCGTAGCCGCGCCGATTGAGCAGCAGGATGCTTTGTTCCTGCTTCTTGAGGCGGTCCGACAGCGCCGACTCGAGCTCTTCGCTCAGCACGAGCCGCAGCCAGTCGCGCGTCGCCGGATCCTTGGCCGCGCCGCGCGGCTCGCGTCGATCGACGACGTCGACCGCGGGCAGGCGAGCCGCGCCGACGCGTTCGGGAAGCGTGAGCAGCGTGTACTTCGCTTCACTCGTCGCGTTGACCCAGCTCTCGAGACTCGGCGTCGCGCTGCCGAGGACGACGACGGCACCTTCGGCGCGCGCGCGGACGATCGCCACCTCGCGCGCGTGGTAGCGCGGAGATTCGCCTTGTTTGTAGCTCGACTCGTGCTCTTCATCCACTACGATCGCGCCTACGTCGGGGATCGGCGCGAAGATGGCCGAGCGCGCGCCGACGGCGATGCGCTTGCGGCCTTCCTTGAGAGCCAGCCATTCATCGTATCGTTCGCCGTCGCTCAGTGCGCTGTGCAACACCGCGATCGACTCGCCGAAGACGGCGCGGAAGCGGTCCACCGTCTGCGGCGTGAGCGCGATCTCGGGCACGAGGACGATTGCCCCGCGGCCTCGTTCGAGGACGACGCGCCTCAGCAGCTCGATGTAGACGAGGGTCTTGCCGCTCCCGGTGACGCCGTGGAGGAGAAAGACTTCGCCAGGGCGCGCCGATGTGAGCCGATCGATGGCGTTTCGCTGCGCGGGCGACGGGCGGTGGGCGGTGGGCGGTGGGGGCGGGCGCCAAGCAAAGGGATCGCGCGCGACAATCTCTTCCTCGATAGTTACGACGCCGCGCGCGACGACTCCTTTCAGCACGGACGCCGAAAAATTCAGCCGTGCCGTGAGATGCTCGACCGGCACACGTCCGCCGAGCGATTCGATCAGCTCGAACAACGCGCGCTGCTGCGGCGCACGGGCGAATACTCGATCACGGTGCATCAGCGAGGGAAGCTCGCGATGCAGCGCGGCGACACGTCGCGTGCGCCGCACGGGCTCCGGCGCGACATGGGACGCGAGCGCGCCGGGGAGCGCGGTGCGGAGCGCGACGCCGAGCGGAACGACGTAGTACTCGGCTATCCACTCGCAGAGTGAGAGAATGGACGGGCTGACGACGGGTTCGGAATCCGGGAGCGAGTCGACCGGCTTGGGAATGATCCCATTCTGCTCACGGCCCTCGCTGACGATGATGCCGATCTCTTTGCGGTTCCGGAACGGGACTACGGCGCGCATTCCGCGCCGGGCCTTGGCCGCGTCGCTCTCCGGGACCGAGTAGGTGAAAGTCCGGAACAACGGGAGAGGGAGGGCGACGTCGACAAGCATTGGGGAAACTTATCGAAGGCGCGAACGACGGACCGCGCGACTGCCGAAGGGCACGACTGCCGAACGGCGCGGCTGCCGAGCGGCGCGACTGCCAAGCGGCGCAAGGGCGCTTCGCGCCTTTTTTGTTCGGCGTGTCCGGGTTTCGTGACTAGGCGGGCAGCCTTTCCTCGGTGACGCTTCAGCAACAGCGTTGCTCAATGTGGCGCGTCTCTCGGCCGAAGGCCGCTTGCGCCTCTTGGCGGCCGCGCATTTTGGCAGCCGCGCCGTCTGGCAGGCGCGCCGTTTGGCAGGCGCGCTGTCGGTGTTGCGCCGTCTAGTCCTAGTCCGCTTTCTCCAGCTTGAGCTTGATGTTCACGAAATTGTACGGCGGCCACGGCCCGGAATACTTGAACGAGAGTACGTCCTCGTACTTGCGGCTCGTCTCCTTCACGCGTTCGTCGAACGACTGCTCCGACGCCCGGTCGACGAGGAAGGCCGCGTTGAGGATCATGCGGTCGCCGATCGGCTTGTTCGAGCGGCTGGCGACGGCGACCGGCTTGAGGGCATCGTGGATGTCGGCGACGTAGCGCGAGCTCATCTCCTCGAGCGCGGAGTCGACCAGTCGGCCAAGCTGGATGCGCGCGAAGTAGGTGGAGGTCGTCGTGTGGCGGCTGATCTCGTCCTTGAGGCGACTGATCTCGTCGTTCTCGCGCTCGAGGTTCGCGATCACCTTCTCGCGGTCCCAGAGCACCTTGAGTCCGAATTCGATCTTGTCCTGCATCTTGTCGAGAACGTCGCTGAACGCCTGGTAGGTCGAACGAAGGAGCTCGGTGACGTCGTCCTCCGACCGGAACACCGTGCCGAAGGACATCGGAATGACGGTGAACTCCTTCATCACCGTCTCGTTCACGAACTCGTGGGCGAGGACGTTTTCGCGGGTCGGGTCGTAGATGACGATCGGCGTGTCGCTGACGACCGCGGCGAGGTCGTTGAAGGCCACGGTGAACACCCGCTGGCCGCCGCCGATGCCAATGGCGCCGAAGTCTCGCTGCCGCTCGCTTCGAACGATGCAGTAGACGTACTTTCCACCGTCGATCCCGGCGGCGGGCGTGAGCTCAGGGGAAAGCGCGTCGACCATTCAATCCTCGAAAAAGGCCAGGCAGCGTCGCCATAACGTTATCGAAGGTACTGAACTTCGCCAGCCGTCTCCCCGGATTTCTTGCAGCCGGGGCGAGGTGATTTCCAGGTCGCCTCGCGAGCTTCCAGTCATCCAAGATGAAATTCCTCAAAGAACTACGCGTGCCGCGGGCCGCGATGGTGGGTGTTCTACTCCTGGCTGGCCCTCGGATGGCCCAGTCCCAGTCGTCCGGGTCCGATCTCGTCCGGCAGAAGGTGCGCTCGTACGTGTCCGGGCACGACGTGGACATTCTGCGAGAGTTGAACGGCTTCCTCGCGATTCGAAACCTGGCGAGCGATTCGATCAATATTCGCCGCAACGCCGACCGACTCCTCGCCATGCTCGGGGCTCGCGGCGTGACCGGCCGGCTGCTCGAGTCGCCGACCGGCGGTCCGCCCGCCGTGTTCGGCGAGCTTCGGACGGCGGGGGCGACGAAAACCGTCGTCTTCTACGCTCACTACGACGGCCAACCGGTCGACACGACGCAGTGGAAGACTGCGCCGTGGCAGCCGGTCCTGCGCGACAAGCCGATGGAGGCAGGTGGAATGGAGATTCCGCTGCCGTCGACGCCGGGCATGGTCCAGGGCGAATGGCGCATCTACGCTCGATCGGCGAGCGACGACAAGGCGCCGATTGTCGCGATGCTCTCGGCGCTGGACGCATTGCGGGCGTCGGGAATTCAGCCGTCGGTCAACCTGAAATTCTTCTTCGAGGGCGAAGAGGAGGCCGGCTCTGGACATCTCGGGTCACTCCTCGAACGGCACGCCGATCTGCTGAAGGCGGACGCCTGGCTGTTCGGCGACGGCCCCGTGCATCAATCGCGACGACAGCAGATCGTGTTCGGCGTCCGAGGC
Source organism: Gemmatimonadaceae bacterium (assembly GCA_035554995.1). Lineage (GTDB taxonomy): Bacteria > Gemmatimonadota > Gemmatimonadetes > Gemmatimonadales > Gemmatimonadaceae > JAQBQB01. The sequence goes on along the minus strand of DATMHK010000229.1, from coordinate 10,499 downwards.
GTCACGGGCGTGGAGCTCACGGTCTACGGACCGTCGCACGGGCTCCACAGCGGCCACTACGGAAACTGGGCGCCGAATCCGGTGACGAGGCTGGCGAACATCATTGCCAGCATGAGAAACGACGACGGCCGCATCCTGATCAAGAATTTCTACGCCGACGTCGCGCCGATCACGCCGGCCGAACGTCGCGCGCTGGCCAGCGTGCCGACGATCGACTCGGCGATGCGCGCCGAGATCGCGATGTCGGCCACGGAGGCGAACAACGCCCTGTTGGTCGAGCGGATCATGCTGCCGGCGCTCAACCTTCGCGGCATTCGCGGCGGGGGAGTCGGCGCAACGGCGTCGAACACCATTCCCCCCGAGGCGACGGCGTCGATCGATTTTCGTCTGGTCCCGCGGCAGACGCCCGAGCATGTCCGCCAATTGGTCGACGCGCACCTCAAGTCGCTCGGCTACACGGTGCTCGACCACGTGCCGACGGAGGCCGAGCGAATGAAATACGCGAAGACCGTTCGCGTGAACTGGGAGGCGGGTTATCCGGCGACGCGCGTGTCGATGGACGCACCGCTCTCGCGCGCCGTGGTCCGCGCGACGCAAGAGGCTTTGGGCTCGCCGATCGTCGCCCTTCCGACGCTTGGCGGAAGTCTGCCGATGTACACCTTCGAGCGCGTCCTCCACGCCCCGCTGATCGTGCTGCCGATCGTCAATCACGACAACAACCAGCATTCGTCGAACGAGAATCTGCGGCTGCAGAATCTGTTCGATGGAGTGCTGGTTTACGCCGGAGTTATTTCGAGGCTCGGCGCGTATTGGGGGGCGCAGCCGTAGCGCTCCGGGTCACCGCCGCGAGCGGAGGACTGCCATGACCTCGTCGCTCGGCTCGAGCTTGTCGAGATCCGGCACCTGCACACCGGCATCGAGCAGCACGGCCATCGTCGCCGGGTAGTCGCCGTTCTTCGCGTAGCCGTGGACTGAACCGTACGAGGTCCAGGTCAACGGCGTTCCACCGAACGATTGCTCCTTCACCTCGAGGGCCGGATGATAGCGAAGGATCTCCTTCGCCATCTCGACGTTCCCGTGAAAGCCCGCCCAGTGGAGCGCCGAGGCGCCGTTCGGGCCCGTGAGCATGTCGACGGGCCAGCCGGCGCGGAGGAGGGTGCGCACGGCACGCGTGTCGTTGAGCTCAGCGGCGAGCGCGACGCGGCGGCGTTCCTCTTCACTCAGACGCGAGACCAGTCCCGGATTGTCTCGCATGAGCGTGTCGACCGCCTCGTCGTCGCCGAGCTCGCAGGCAGTCGTGAGACGGAGCGACATGGGCGAGCGCGACATGAGGAGATCGAACACGTCCGCGTGGCCGAACTCGTGCGCGATCAGGTGCGGAGTCTTGAACGCACCAAGCGACCACTGATAGATCGTTCCGCCCGCACGTGGATCCTTCATCGGAAAGTGCGCGCGATCTACCGTCGTGTGGACGCTCGCCGGATCGGCGTCGAGGTGGGCGCGAACACGCTCGAGATCACCGAGCGCGGCGCACATCAAGATGTCGGTGCGACAGCCGGCGGCCACGAGGAAGCGCGCGACGTCCTGGCGATCGCGAATCATCCACTGCGCCGGCGTCGATTCGTGGTCCACGCAGCGCGCATCGATGTTCGCCTGGTGCTCCACGAGATAGCGGGCGACCTCCACCGTTGATGCGAAATGCAGCGGCGTCTGGCCATCTCCACCGCGCTTGTGCACGACCGAAGGATCCGCGGCGATGATGCGCTCGAGGTCCTCGAGTCGGCCGAGCCGTGAGGCGCCATGCGCCGTCATCGTCGCGCCGTGGTCGAGGAGAAACTGAGTCATGTCGGGCCGCGCGACGTCCAACACGCCAAAGCCGCCGGCCCACCAATCGTTGACCGCGTTTATGTCGGCGCCGGAGCGAACGAGGAGATCCACAATCTCGCGGTCGCCATGCTCGGCCGCCTCGACGATCGCCAGTGTCCCGAAAGTGTGATTGGCGAGTGGCTCGTCGAGACGTGTTTTCAAAACTGGAAAGCGTTCCAGTACCCGGGTGACGTTGGCGAGATCGTGTGAATTGATCGCCGCGGCGAATGCCGTGGCTGGATCGGCAACAAAGGATTCGACATGTGCCTTGAGCTTGGCCCAGCTCGGGAATCCGTATTCACGAGCGACCAACCGTTGCGCGTCGGCGAGGCGCGTCGCGCCGCCGTCGTGGAGAAGATCCTTCGCTTGCTTCTTGAGGTGCTCGAGGCTGGGATGTTCGGGCAATACACGCGGCATCGTTCCTCCTTCCAAGCGCCCGTTGTCCGCTGGTGTGGGCAGAAGAGAGGTAGATGTCCTGCGAGAGCAGCCGAGCAACAGGTGGGATCATCCCTTTCCGCGGACCGGGGGCGACCTGTGATCGCCTTGCCTGGAAGTATACCGCCACGGGCAAGACGAAACCCACGCGACGGATTAGGGCTTCTTTTTCGGTAAGGGAATCCGAACGCCCTGATCCCTTGGCGTACAGACCTTACGCCAGTCTTCACCGGACTTGACGGGCTCGCACAGCTCCGCGTGGAGCGTGCTGTCGGTGAAAACGTTGCGGCTTGCCGTTCGCGTCGCGCTATCCATGGGGCCCGGCTGCCGACTATGGCAGCCGAGTAGTCCAGCCGCGAACGCTAGAACAACCAATGCGGCGCGCATGCCGCGAATCTACCGGTCTTAATGGCCCGAGCTAGGGGTGCCAGTCCCAGGCGCTCTTTGTGCCGGTAGCGCTGCTACGATTTGCGCACGACTCCGAGGCCGGGGCCGCTCGGAATCTGAATCCTGCCGCCCGCGATCGTCGCGCCGACGTAGGGATCGTCCGCGAGCAACGCAGCTCCGTCGAAGTCCGCGAAATCGAGCAGCGGCGCGAAGTGGGCGGCGGCCGTGATGCCGAGGCTCGTCTCGATCATGCACCCCGCCATGACCATCATGTTGTGAGCGCGAGCCGTGGCGATCATGCGGAGCGCTTCGCGGAGGCTGCCGCATTTCGAGAGCTTGATGTTGATGCCATCTACTACCCCGACAAGCCGGGGAATGTCGGCGGCGACGACGCACGATTCGTCGGCGATGACGGGCAGCGGCGATCGTTCGCGTACGAACCGGAGGCCGTCGACATCGTGCGGCGGCAGCGGCTGCTCGACGTACTCGACCGCGAGCTCGCGCAGAATCTCGATCATCCGAAGCGCGGACTTCGGGTTCCACGCGGCGTTGGCGTCGACGCGCAGAATCTTGTCCGGCGCCGCGTCGCGAACGGTGCGGATGATCTGCTCGTCGCGATCCGTACCGAGCTTGATCTTGAGCACCGGATACGCGGCCGCCTGCGCGATGCGTTCGCGCAACTCGGCGTCGCTCGCGGCGATCGCGATGGTGAAGCTGGAGAATGGGGCGCGCGCCGGATCCAGGCCCCACATTTTATACACGGGGATTCCGAGTTTTTTTCCGGCGAGGTCGTGTAGCGCCGCGCTGATCGCCGACTTCACCGACCCGTTGAAACGGAGCGCGCGATTCACCTCGGCTTCCGTATCCTCGATCGCCCACGGATCAGCGGCTTCGACAATCGGCGCGAGGCGCGCGAGTGCGCCGAGCGCGGTGTCGGCAGTCTCGCCGTAAAAGCGATTGGGCGCGGCCTCGCCCCAGCCTTCGACGCCATCGTCGTCGATGAGACGGACGCGAATGAGCCGATGCTCGCTGGCGCCACCTCGCGCAATGACGAACGGATGCGTCGTGTGAACGACCGCGACGTCGTGCTCGAGCCGCATCAGCTGGCGACGGGGCTGGCGCGACGGGAGGCAGCGGCGGCGCGATGGTGCGGCGCGGCGTCGGGGACGGAGCGGAGAAAAGCGATCAGTGCGTCGGCGAGCTCGAAGCCGCGACCGTAGCGGCTGGCGGGCGACTTGTTGAGACAGCGCATGACGATGTCCGAAAGCGTCTGGGGCACCCGCGCGCTCGTCAAGGCCGGCGCCGTCGGCGCCTCGTGGACTTGCTTGTAGCTCACGGAAAAGGCGTCCTCGCCGTCGAACGGCGGAAAGCCGAGCAGCGCTTCATAGAGCACAATACCGACGGCGTACACGTCGCTGCGTCCGTCGACCAGCTTTCCCATCGCCTGTTCAGGGGACATGTAGTGCGGCGTCCCCATCGCGCGGCCAGACGCGGTGAGCCGGCCATGAAAGCGCGCCGTCGCGATGCCGAAGTCCGTGAGCACGGCGTTTCCGTCTTCGTCGAACAGGACGTTGTCCGGCTTCACGTCGCGATGGATCACGCCCCGGCGATGCGCGTAGTCGAGACCACAGGCCACCTGCGCCGCCACCGCCGCGGCGCGCGCCGGCGGCACGTAGCGATGCGTCTGGATCTGATCGGCCAACGAACCGCCCTCGAGGTACGGCATCACGGCGTAGACCACGTCTTCCGTAGCGCCGTAGTCGAAGATCGGACAGATGTGCGGATGAACGAGTCGCGACGCCGCCTCTGCCTCGCGCCGAAAACGCTCGGCGACTTCGGGATCCTTGGCGAGATGCGGATGAAGGACCTTGATGACGACGGGCCGGAGGAGGTGTGCCTGCTCGCCCACATACACAGTGGCCATGCCACCGGCGCCGAGTCGTCGCATGATCCGATAGCGCGCGCCCGCGGCACGTCGGAGGCGCGTCAGCTCGTCATCGGGTCGCTCGAAGGGGGCGCGATCGAGGTTGGGAAGCGTTTGCTCGCAACGCTCGCAAGCAGCCGCCGACGCTCGATTCCAGGTGCCGCACTCCGGACAGAACACCGATCAGCCTCCGAACTGCATGCGGACGAAATCATACGGCGCCCAAGGCCCCGTGATCTCGAACCGTAGTTTGTGATGTGCTTCGTGCTGCTCTTGGACCGCGCGGAGAAAGTCCTTCCACAGATCACGCTCAACCAAGAATGACGCGCTGAGCATCAGCCCGGTGACTTTTTCGAGACGGAGCGGGAGCGACGCGACGGCGTTTCTCCGAAGGGCGCGGAACGCCTCAGTGGCGTTGGCGGCGAGGTCGGCGCCGGCCTCCTCATCGCCGGGTTTTGCGTCGGCCCGGGAGATGTGCACGCGCGCCGCGACGCGGTCCTCGACGAATTCCAGGGCCCCGCTCAACGACACGTAGTGCAGCTCCATCCAGCGCTTGAGAACGTCCGTCCCGCGGAAAACGACGCCGACCGGCGCCGGAACGACGGGTGCCCGCTGGAAGACGGCGTCCACGATGCTTCGATGCCGCGCCACTTCGCTCGGGCTCGCGTCGTCGAGGACGAAGCTCCCCTGATCAGAGACGACCGCGCAGAGATCACGAAACGGCATCAGCGAGACCCCGAGCCCGTTCCCGGCATAGGTCTCGGTTTCCATGAGCCCCCCGCCCGGCGGGCCGCTACCACCCGGCCCCGGCAAGTCGAGGTGCGCGTCGGCCAGGGTAATTGCGTGGAGACGGAGGGCCATTAGAGGAGTTTTCGGAAACGGAGCACGAGAAGGAGGATCACACCGAGGCCGACCTGCGCCCCGAGCATCCACCAAAATGCATGCGGATGATCAAAAAGGGGAATGTGCTGGAAATTCATTCCCCACATGCCGCTGATCACGACGAACGGGATGCTGAGCGTCGCGATGACCGACAAGCCCTTCGTGATGCGACCGAGCCGGTTGGAGACCTGCGTCAGATAGCTATCCAGAACGCTGCTCGCCAGGTCGCGGAAGGTCTCGATCGAGTCGTTGATGCGGAGGACGTGGTCGTAGATGTCGCGGAAGTAGATCTGCGAGTCGGGCGACAGCAGCTTGCTCGGCCGGTTGGTGAGGATGTTGAACACTTCGCGCTCCGGCGCCAGGTGGCGGCGCAGCGAGAGCGTCAGTCGCTTGACGGCGAAGATGTCCTGCAGCGCCGATTCCTCGAATTTCACAATGACGCGCTGCTCGAGATCGTCGATCAGCTCGTCGATCTTGTCGAGCAGGGGGAAGTACTCGTCGACCGCGCCGTCCATGATTGCGTGCGCCAAACGGTCCACGCCGCGCGACAGCAATTCCGGATTCTTCTGCAGACGCTCGGCGACGTCGTCCACCGCATCCGAGGGTCCGGCGTGCGCGGTGATCAGAAAGTGATTGCCGAGGAAAAAGCAGATGTCGAACGTCTCGAGGTCGTACGGATCGGGAGTCTGCTCGTGAAAGCGGACGCCGAGGATGACGATGAACAGGTAGTCGTTGTACTCCTCGACCTTCGGACGCTGCTTTCGGCTCAATGCGTCGTCCACGGAGAGCGGATGCAGGCCGTGAATCTGTTTCAGCAGCTCGGCTTGACCGGGGGCGCCGAGATCGAGGTCGATCCACAGACATCCCTTTCCGCTCGCCACCGCGGCATCGACGTCCGCGACGGACAAGTTCGTGCGCGCGTGTCCATGCGAGTCGAGGGAGATGCCGCGCGTGAAGCCCGCGCCCGGCCCAGCTTGAGTAGGTACGCTCATGTCAGCGAGCGAATGGAAGCCTCGTGCCATCCGCTGAGCCCCCTTGGGTCGTCGCAACGGTCCGGTCCCTGCTCAGGCGATTCCGACATGGACACCTCAAAGTCAAAGTCCGGCTCATGGGGACAGCCACTCGATAAGCGGTCGGGCCGGCGTCGGCCAAATCTCACGCCCGCGGCCCAGCGCTGCCGACGAAAATTCCTGCACTTCTTTCCTGACGGCTACCAGGATGAGACGTATATCGACTGGGAGCGGGACTACAAGTGGTCGGCACACGCTCGGTGGATGACCGAGCTCGATCCCGGCACGTTCAAGGGGCTCGTCGCGAAAGAGGAATACGACGAGATCGCACGGCGCGCCGTCGCGATCGAGTCGCGGACGAATCTGCTCTTCTCCTTCGAGAAGATGGCGCTGCGCGACGCCGTGCGCCCCGTGGACGGCGCTCGCCCGTTCGCCCTCGGATTGTTCGACTTTCTGCACGGACGCGGCGGCGACGAGACGCGATTCGAGCGGTGGCGCGAAGTCGTCGCCGAATTGCCGCGGCGACAGACACGCGTGCTCACCTGGCCGCTGCTCACAGTCTTCGGCTTCATCGCACAGCCGGATCGACACATCTTCCTCAAGCCGAACGTCACGCGCTTGGCGGCCAAGGCGTACGAGTACGATTTCCAGTATCGAGCGCAACCGAACTGGGACACGTATCGAAGCCTTCTCGACTTCGCCGAGGTGGTGCGAAGCGACACCGCCGATCTCGAGCCGCGCGACATGATCGACTTGCAGTCGTTCATCTGGGTGCAGGGGTCGGACGAGTACGAGTAGGGCGGTGGGCGGTGGGGGGTGGGCGATGGGCGATGGACGATGGCGTCACTCGAGCGCGTGCATGTGTCGCACGCAAGCGATGCCGAGGCGCTCGGGGGCGTAGCCGCCCTCGAGGGAGCTGACGACGCGGCCAGCGCACCACGTTTCAGCGCGCTCGACGAGGTGTCGGGTGAGTCGCTCGAAGTGTTCGTACTCCAGCGTGAAGCCGCCGAGTGGGTCGCCGCGCATGGAGTCGAAACCGGCCGAAATGAGGACGAGATCGGGAGTGAAGTCGCGCGTACTGTCCGCGATCGCGGTCTCCAGCGCGTCGACGTACGCGGCGGGTGGAAGACCGGGCTGCATCGGCAGATTCCACACGTTGTCGTGTGGTCCGCGGTCGGCGGCGGCGCCGGTGCCTGGATACCACGGCCACTGATGCATCGAGACGAAGCGGATGTCGCGCTCGTGCTCGACGAGCGCCTGGGTGCCGTTGCCGTGGTGGACGTCCCAGTCGACGATGAGAATCCGTTCCACGCCATGGCGCCGTCGAGCGTAATGCGCGCCGAGGCCGACGTTTCCGAAGAGACAGAAGCCCATCCCCATGTTGCGGAGGGCGTGGTGACCGGGCGGGCGAACAGCGCAGAACGAGCGCCGTGGCCCATCGCCGTCCCCGAATGCGAAATCGATCGCGTCGAGCACTGCACCGGCACCGGCGGTGGCGGCGTCCCATGATCCCTCGCTCACGACGGTATCCGCGTCGAGACGACCACCTCCGGCGATTGCGACTTCACGAACCACGTCGACGTAGCGCGGGTCGTGCACCAACGCCAATTCCTCCGGTGTTGCGTGGCGCGACTCGTGATGCAGCAAGCGCGCGTACAGCTCGGGCTCCTCGCGCAGCGCCTTTGGAATGGCGCGAAGCCGGCCGACGTGTTCGGGATGTCCCCAACCGGTGTCGTGGCGTCCGCAATCCGAATTCGAGATGAACGCGACCGTCATCGCAGGCCCCGCAAGCGGCGCGACGTCCACTCGACGAGGAGAAGCAACAGGATCAGCGCGAGCATCAATCGCGGATCGACGGTGCCCCGTGACGAGACAGGCGCCGGCCGCGGCGGCCCGAGTTTGCCGAACAGCGAGGCGACCGGCGCGTCGAATGTCCTGGATTGAGTGTTCGCCGTGACCGGCGCGTAGGCGACCGACGACACGACGCGCGACCACCAGTCTCGATGCGCCGCCTCGGAGCCGGGGCCTCCGGCCATGCGCCAACGCCAACTATCATCGTAGCCGACCTGTAGCACGCGACCGGCGCCGATGCGGCGCGCGGCAACGGCAACGCCGGATGCTCGGCGTTCGAGCGCGACGGCGTCGTCCCGCACCGATGCCACCGGGAAATAGCCGGTGGTGCCGAGCCCGATGGTGTCGTTCGCCGCCACGTTCCGTCGCGCCCGTGGTCCGACCGATCCGGCGGCAAGCGGCGAGACAACGCGCGCACCAGCCGCGGAGCCGGCGAGAACGATCCCGCCGCCCTGCTCGACGAAGCGCCGAACGACCGGACCAAGCGCTTCAATGCTGGAATCGATTGCGACGATCGCCGCGACATGTGCTGTGTCGAGCGGCGGCTCTTCGGCGGCGCGGACATTCACGCCGGGTGCGACGGCGAAGCGGGTCACCACCTTCCACCCGCGCTCCTCGAGCGCGCTGGCGACGAACTTCGCCTCCCATCCCGCGTCACCGACGACGAATACGGCGCGCGGCGTGACGTCCGCCGGCTTCGCGACGGCGAGCGACTGCTGATTGACGCGCGCCACGAGGCTGTCGACAGTGAGCGGCACGGTAAAGCTTACGCCCAATAAGCCGACGCGCGCGCTGTCGATCGCTCCCGCCACGTCGGCCAAGGTCACTCGGCTGTTCGCCGGCGCGGCGACGTTGACGCGCACGGCTCCATTGGGATCGACCACAGGTTCGGCGACGACGACCGCCGGCGCCGGCGAGCCGCTCCACGAGACGCTGTGTCCCGCGTGGCGCAACGCTGCGAGCCACGCAATGGCCTGAGATGACGGGGCTGCTTCCAACGTCGCGTGCAGGGCAACGCTCGTCGGCGTTCGCGTCCACGACGACAGCCGCTCCCCGAGATTAGTGGTCGAGGCAGTCTCGACCAGTCGTGCCGGCGCCGGAAAGAGGCTGGTTCCGATCAACCAGCCAAGGAGCGCAAAGACGCCGATGCGGCAGCCGAGCTCGAGTCGCCTACGCAGTGAGCGCATACACGACGAGGTTCACGGCAAAGCGTGTGTTGTCTACCGAGAGAAAGCGCTTGCTGTCAGGGTGGTAATTCCACTCCGAGCTGTAGTCCTTGCTGCTGTACAACACGGCAATTCTGCCGCGCCGCTGCACGGCGAGCAGGTGCTTGTGCACCAGGTTGTCGCCCCAGCCATTGAGCTCGTGGCTCGTCGTCGGTGGACCATCAAACTTGAAGAACGACGAATAGAGCGGATGGTCGTTCGGCAGCTCGGCGAGCGGCGCCACCGTGCGCGCGATCTCTTCCGTGGCCGTCTTGTGAAAGACGCCGTCGATATCGTGGTTGTGATCGTCGATGAAGAGCAGGCCGCCGCGTTCGATGAACTGCCGAACGTTGCGCCGTTCGGCATCACTGAACCGGACGGGAAGGTGCCCCGTGAGGTACAAGAACGGATACCGCAGCATCCGCGCGTCCGACAGCGGCGCGATCACACCCGTCGGCGCGACGTTGATCTCGGTATAGCGCGCGATCGTATCGATGATGTTCGCGGGGAGGAGCGGCGCGCTGTCCCAATCGCCGGAATCGTACTGCGCCGTCGCAAACACGAACTCGGCGCTCATGGAACGCCTCCCCATCGGGCGATCGAGTCCCGGCTGATCGACGGACCGGCGAGCGAACGCCGCGCTCGCGCGAGCGCCGCGGTGGCGTCGGCACCGCGGCCGCGTCGCAGCGCGTCGATCGCCGGAATGAGCGTGGCCGCGAAGCTCGGATTGTCGGCGAGCGCGTCGATGCGAAGCAGCGACAGCGAGTCGATCGCCGCCGATGCGTTACGTGGTGTCAGCTCGATCGCGCGCACGAAACGCGACTCCAGCGCGTGCGCCGCGGAGTCGCCTGCGGTGAACGCCCCCCCCGGACGCGTCGAGGAGCTCCCCTTGTCCTTGCCTTTGAGGCGCGCCTTGTCGATGTCGATCACGACCTGCGG
>DATMHK010000228.1:0-48153 GCA_035554995.1 Gemmatimonadaceae bacterium | reverse complement strand
GCGGAGGCGGCATTCCAAACACAACGTCGCTCTGGCGCCCGACACCGGAGCCGTTCGCGACTTCCGCCGGTATGCACAGAGTCGAATGGACCCCCGTTGCGGCCGGCGGTGGACGCGGTCGTGGCGGACGAGGTGGTGGTGGTGCTCCGCTCACCGGCGTGTTCACGGCGCGGCTGGCGGCGGGGGGGAAGACGTACACCCAGACCTTCAGCGTTCGAACGGCATAACGACGAGCGACGGTGGCAGGGCCGCAGAGCTCTGGTTGTCCAATGCACCCTCTACTCACGCCTCGAGTCTCGCCTCTGATCGCTCGATGCTGGACTCGACGTCAGCGTCGAGATGTCAGCTTGGGGGCGAGAGCCTATCGTCGCCAACTGGCAGCTCGAGTCTGAAAGCGAGTCCAGCATCGAGGGACCAGTTTCCAGATGCGAGACGTGAGTGGAAAGTGCATCGCGGGTTACAGGCTTGCGGGCCGCCGCGCGGAATCAGAGCTGCCCAACGAGCGGGCCCCACTCCTCGACGCGTCGTCGATAGTCCGGATCATCGTACCGCGACGGCAAGAACCAGCGGGCGTAATCCGGGAGCGTTCCACCGACGACGTGCGCCGCGACCAATTCACCAGCCCCGTGCGCGGACATGAGCCCGAACCCCGAAAGCGCGCCGCTCACGAACGCGCCGTCGACCGGGAGCGGGCCAATGAGGGGACGATTCTCCGGGGCCTTGCAGTAGTAGCCGCCATCCGTAAGTCCGCGCGATTCGGCGTTGACATACGGCGCCATCGCCGGAGCCATCTGTGCGCAGCCGCGTAGCACCACCTCGGCGTAGCGTCCATCGAAGCGTGGCGGCCACTCGTACTCGCGGTGATCGGTCTCGAACGTCCAGATGAGATACAGCTCGTCACCGTGGGTGAGATCCACGGGCCGGATGTGAACGCCGCCCGGGAAGTCCTGCTGGTCGCCGAATCTTCGTCGCTCCTCGCCGGACCAATCGATGTGAAGTGGATCATTCCAAATCAGGAATGGAGCGTCGCGGCGAATGGCGCGATTGCGATCGCGGAACGTGACCTTGGCGTGGAGCTCGTGAAAGACGGGAAGCGTCACGCCGAGTAGGGCGGCGACGTCTGGAAGGCCTGGGCCGGCCGCGATGACGAGTCGGTCGGTCGCGATGCGCGCCCCCGATGCGAGTCCGATCTCGCTGACTCGTCCGCCGGTCGTTCGCACTGAGGCGACGCGATCACGCACGTATGTCGCGCCATTCGCCGCCGATTGAGCGAGAAACCATGCGCCGAGGTTGACGCCGGACATGAAGCCGGCGCGTCGCACGTGGAGCGCGCCGGCCATGCTCGGCGACAGGTACGGGAATGCGGCGCGTGCTGCGTCGCCGATGAGCAGGTCGGCGCCGATCGGCTGGTCGGCGAAGCCTTCCGCCGGCGCCGCCGCGTACGTCGCACTCGAGCGATGGACGCGAACGTCGCCCATGCCGAACGCTGAAACGTGATGGGCTGTCGTCTCGAGGCGTGCGAGCTCGTCAGGATTCGACGTCGCGAACAGATACCCGCGACGATTCAGCCGGAACACGTTTCCGCTCTCGTGCGCGGTCTCCTCGAGCAGATCGATGCTTCGCGAGACGAAGCGGAACATCGTGTCGTCGGGACCGGGCCACCAATTGCGATAGCCCTGGGTGCCCTTGTCGCTCGTCAGCGTCATCGCTGGAAGCTCGTCGACGACGATCACGCGGCCAACGCGTTGGCGTGTGCACAAGTGATACGCCGCGGCGAGACCGGCAATGCCCGCGCCGCAGACGACGACGTCGGCTGTATCTGTCACGAAGGAATTCTTAGAACCTTCCCCATGAACAGGATAGTGCCGGTCTTGCGCTCGCGAATCACGAAGATGAACGGCCGATCGACGCGGAACTCGGTGAGGGAAACCGGGACGGCGCCCGTCCAACTACGGAACCCGCCATTTCGCCACCCGTCGCGGGCGCCCGCCGTCGGCGAGCGCGGGCGTTTGCCCGGTCTACCGTTTTGGTGTACAATCCGCGACTGTTCGCGGAACGTCTTCTTCTCCCCTCCGCAGCATCAGGACCCCACCTGCCATGCGCCTGATTCTCTCCCGTTCGCCGCTGCACCACACGATTGCGGCGCTCTCCCTGGTTATCGGATCCGCGCGCGGGTTCGCGCAGCAGGTTGAAGGCACACCGCCGGTCCCGTCGTTCGACAAGACGGAAGTCATGGTCCCGATGCGCGACGGGGTGAAGCTTCATACGAACGTTTTCGTGCCGCGCGGGTTCGCCGCCAACCTGCCGATCATCTTCGTCCGCACTCCATATGGTATCGAAGGTGGTGAACGGTCGTTCGCGGGCCCCTACGCCGAGCTCGCGCGCGACGGCTACATCTTCGTGCACCAGGACATCCGCGGCCGGTTCAAGTCGGAAGGCCAGTTCGTGATGCTTCGCAAGATGCGCGACAAGAAGGATCCAAAGGCGATCGATGAGGCCACCGACACGTACGATACGATCGAGTGGCTGCTCAAGAACGTGCCGCGGAACAATGGCCGCGTCGGCATGATGGGAGTGTCCTATCCGGGTTGGCTCACCGTGGTCGCGATGCTCGATCCGCATCCGGCGCTCAAGGCGGTGTCACCACAGGCATCGCCCGCCGACATGTTCCTCGGCGACGACTTCCATCACAACGGCGCGTTCCGGCTCAGCTACGGCTTCGAGTACGCGACGATGATGGAGACGAACAAGGAGCAAACCGCGTTCGCGTTCAACGATTCCGACACCTACAACTGGTACCTCAAGGTCGGGTCGCTCGCGCACGTCAACGAGCAGTACCTCCACGAGAAGATTCCCAGCTGGAACGATTTCGTTAACCACCCGAACTATGACGCGTTCTGGCAGCGGCAAGCGGCAGCTCCGTACATCGACCGGGTGACGGTGCCGACGCTCAGCATCGCCGGCTGGTGGGATCAGGAAGACTTTTACGGACCGGTCACCATCTATCGGCTGCTCGAGAAGTACGACAAGAACAACCTCAACTATCTCGTCGTCGGCCCATGGAACCACGGCGGCTGGAGCGGCCCGAGCGGTGCGCAGCTCGGCCCGATCCAATTCGGCAGCGCGACGGCACCGGAGTATCGTCGCTCGATCCAGGCTCCGTGGTTCGCCTATTGGCTCAAGGGCATCGGCAAGCTGTCGCTCCCCGAAGCGACGCTGTTCGAGGGCGGCACGAACACGTGGCAGAAGCGCGACTCGTGGCCGATGAAGACGGGTGTGACGGGCAAGCGGCTTTACCTGCACGCCGATCACGGACTCTCGTTCGATGCGCCCACCGAGCGCGACGCGTTCGATGCATACGTCTCGGACCCGGCGAACCCGGTGCCCTATCGCGAAAGGCCGATCAAGCCCACCTACGGCCAGGGATCGACGTGGTCACGCTGGCTCTCCGACGATCAGCGTTTTCTCAAGGGCCGGTCGGACGTCGTGAGCTGGCAAACCGCACCGCTGACCGACGACGTCACGATCGCCGGCGACATCGCCGCGCATTTGCGCGCGTCGACCACAGGCTCCGACGCCGATTGGATCGTGAAGCTCATCGACGTCTATCCCGACGACTACCCGACCGACGCCAAGATGGCGGGCTACCAGTTCATGGTCGCCAACGACGTTCTGCGTGGGCGGTTCCGCGACGGATTCGTCGACCCGAAGGCGATCACGCCGAACAAGATCGAGCAGTTCGTCGTCGACCTCCACACGCAGGATTACACTTTCAAGAAGGGCCACCGCATCATGGTTCAGGTGCAGAGCAGCTGGTTCCCGCTCATCGACCGGAATCCGCAGACGTTCGTTCCGAACATCTTCGCCGCGAAGGACAGCGATTTCAAAGCGCAGACGCACCGGATCTATCGGTCGCGCGACGCCGCGTCTTACGTGCAAGTCTCCGTCGTCAACCCCGGAGCCGGCCGATGAAGCGCGCACTTTTCGCCTTGATCATCGCGGCGCCGGTCGCCGCGCAGCAGCCAAAGCCGGATTGGGCGGCGTTCGACAAGTTCGTCGCGCAGGCGCAAAAGGATTGGCGGGTGCCCGCCCTCGCCATCGCGGTGGTGAAGGACGACTCCGTGGTCTTCATGAAAGGATATGGCGTTCTGGAGTCCGGGAAACCGACGCGGGCCGACGAGCACACTCGATTCGCCATCGGTTCCACCACGAAGGCGATGACGTCGGCTGGTTTGGCGATGCTCGTCGACGAGGGGAAGCTGCACTGGGACGACAAGGTCACGCGCTTCATCCCAGAGTTGCAGCTGTCCGATCCGTGGGCCACGCGCGAGCTGACGATCCGCGATCTTCTGACGCATCGCACGGGGTTGCCCGGAACGGATCTCTTCTGGGCGTCGAACTGGAAGTATTCGCCGGCCGACATCATCCACCGACTGCGCTACGTGCAGCCGTCGGCGTCGTTCCGTTCCGAATGGCAGTACCAGAATGTCATGTATGCCCTCGGCGGAACGATCATCGAGCGGGCGTCGGGGATGAAATGGGAAGACTTCATGCGCGCGCGCATCTTCAAGCCGCTCGGCATGAACGAAACGGAGCCGCTCGTGTCGTCGATAGCCGGCAAGCCGAACGTCGCGGTCCCGCACGGGCTGATCGGCGATTCGGTGCGAGTCGTCCCGGTCCGATCGACGGATCTGGTCGCGCCGGCAGGGTCGGTATGGTCGAGCGTGTCGGACATGTCGAAATGGATGCGCTTCGTGCTCGACAGCGGCCGCGTCGGATCCACGCGGTTGATCAAGGCCGAAACGTTCCGCGAAATCGTCACACCGCAGATTCAGGCGCCGATGGAAGAGTATCCGGCGCTGTCGCTGGCCAAGCCCGACTTCTTCAGCTACGGATTCGGCTGGTTCATTCAGGACTACCGCGGCCAGCACGTCTGGATGCACACGGGCAGCATCAACGGTCTGTGCGCGCTCATCGGGCTCATGCCGAATGAGAAACTCGGTGTGTACGTCCTCGAGAATCTCGATCACGCCGAGATTCGCCACGGGTTGATGTACTCGGTGTTCGATCTGTACAACGGCGGCCGCGGACGCGACTGGAGCGCGGACCTCAAGCCCTTGTTCGCTCGCCGTCCGGGGGCGGGGCCAGCGGCAGCCGGTGCGCCGCGCTCTACATCGGCTCCGTCGCTCGCGCTCGATCGCTACGCGGGAACCTACGTGGATTCAGCATATGGTGAGATTCGCGTGACGTTGGATAACGGCGCGCTGCAGGCCGCGATCGTGACCGATCCGCCCGTGCCGCTCCAGCCGGTCACCATGGAGGCTTTCCGGGCGCAGCCGACGGAGGCCGGTCGAAATCCGACAACGCTGGTCTTCCAACCCGATGGCGCCGGCGGAGTCGTGTCGGTGCGAGTCTCGGGGATCACGTTCACGAGAGTGCGTCGATGATTCGCTCGGGTGCCGCGCTCGCGCTGTCCACGCTCGTAGTACTGAGTGGTCGCGCCGCGGCGCAGAGCGCGACGTCCGACACGCTCTACGATGTCGTGATTCGCAACGGTCGCGTCCTCGACGGCGAGGGCAATCCGTGGATTCTGGCGGACGTCGCGATCAAGGACGGTAAGTTCGCGAAGATCGGCGCGATCGCCGCGCACGGAAAGCGAGAGATCGACGCGCGCGGCAAATACGTGAGTCCCGGTTGGATCGACATGATGGACCAATCGGGAGGGGTCCTCCGCCGAAACGGGCTGGCCGAGAACAAGCTGCAAGAAGGTGTGACGACGGCGATCGGCGGCGAGGGCGGCACACCGGTTCCGGCGGGCCAGGTCGCCGAGTTTTTCAATACGCTCGAGCGCCAGGGGATCAGCATCAACTTCGGCAGCTATTTCAGCGAGACACAGGCGCGCACGCGAGTGCTCGGCATGTCGGCGCGAAAGCCGAACGCCGCGGAGCTCGACCAGATGCGCGCGATCATGGACACCGCGATGCGTGGCGGCGCGATGGGCATGACGACGGCGCTCATCTACCCGCCGTCGAGCTACAGCACGACCGACGAGCTGGTGGAAGTCGCGAAGGCAGCGGCGAAGTACGGTGGCACGTACGCGAGCCACATGCGCGACGAAGGCCAGGGTGTCATCGGGGCGATCAACGAGCTGATTACGATCAGCGAGAAGGCTGGGCTACCGGCCGAGATTTTCCATCTCAAGGTCGCGTACAAGCCTGGCTGGGGCGTTCTGATGGACTCGGTGCGTCAGGTCGTCGACGCGGCGCGCAATCGGGGATTGGATATCGCCGCCGATATGTACGTCTACACCGCGGGCGGAACCGGTCTCGAAGCAACCATTCCGAGCTGGGCGCAAGAGGGCGGCGGCGACTCGCTCCGCGCCCGCTTGAGCAATCCGGAGATTCGGGCACGCCTGAAACGCGAAGTGAAGAGCGGCTCGCCCGGATGGTGGAACATCATCGAGTCGTCCGGCGGCTGGGAAAACATCGTGCTCGCCAACGCCCGCGATTCGAGCAGCGCGAAGTACGAGGGCAAGTCGATCGCGCAGATCTCGAAGGAAATGGGCGGCAAGGACCCGGCGGATGTCGCGTGGGATCTGGTCGCCAAGGGCCAGGGTCGCGTCATGGCGATCTACCACATGATGGGCGAGCAGGACATCGAGACCGCGTTGAAATTCCCGTGGACGAGCATCGGCAGCGACGCCGGCGCCGTCGCGGCGATCGGCGCCACGGATGCCACGGGGCTGCCGCATCCGCGCAGCTTCGGCAACTTCCCGCGTGTGATCGCGAAGTACGTGAAGGAGCGCCACGTGCTCACGCTGCCCGAGGCTATCCGCAAGATGACGGGGTGGCCGGCGACTCGGATGAAGCTCGCCAACCGCGGCACGATCCAGGTCGGCAACTGGGCCGACGTCACGATCTTCGATTACGACGCGATCCAGGATCGCGCGACGTACGAGAAGCCGATGGAGTTTCCGACGGGGATCGAGTGGGTTCTCGTGAACGGGGTGGTGACGATCGATCACGGGAAGCATACGGGAGCGAAAGCCGGACGGGCTCTACGCGGGCCGGGGTATAGTGGCAGCTGAAACGGCGCGAACGTCGCCTTCGGCGATGGTCGGCGGCGGCGGCTGACGGCTGGCTTTCGGCTCGCGGCGGTGCGCACGGCTGGCGGCTTGTTGGCTGTCGGCCGCGGCTTGCGGCGGTGCGCACAGCTCACGGCAAGCCCGCGTGTCATCCTGAGGAGCGAAGCGACGAAGGACCTACTGTCCCGAGTTAGTTACAAGAACGGGACAACAGGTCCTTCGCTTCGCTCAGGATGACAAACGCCGACGTTGAGCAGCCGATAGCCGAGCGCACCGCTGCGGGCCGAAACCGCAAGCCCAAAAGCCGCAAGCCGTGCGCACCGCCGCGAGCTGCCAGCCAGCCGTCAGCCGCCGCCGCCGACCATCGCCGACGGCGACGTTCGCGCCGTTTTTCTACTTCGGCGGATGCGTCCGATCGATCGGCGCCGGCCTCGCCACCCGCTTCACCGGATTCTGCTCGAGAAGTTTCATCGCCTCGGCAACCGCTCGCTCGAGCTGCGGATCGTGGCCCTTCAGCACCTCGGCCGGCGTGTATTCGATCTCGATGTCCGGCGCGATCCCTTCGTTCTCCACGGCCCATTTCCCGTTCAAATCATAGAACGCTAAACTCGGCGCCGTGATGCCGCCGCCGTCGATCGTCGGGGCAAGGCCCGTGGTGCCGACGAGGGCGCCCCACGTTCGCGTGCCGACGAGCGGCCCGATCTTGCGGAGGTGGAAGTAGTAGGGGAGGGCGTCGCCGCCCGAGCCGGCCGACTCGTTGATGATCATCACCTTGGGGCCGAAGATGCCGGCGGCGGGCGACGGCCACTCCTTTCCGTCGCGCATCGCGAAGTACCCCATCGGCTTTCGATCCAGCTCGTTCACGATGTAATCCGCGACCAGGCCGCCGTGGTTGTACCGCTCGTCGATGACCGCGCCGTCCTTGTTTTGCTGCGAGTAGAAGTAACGCGTGAACGCGTTGTACCCGGGGATCGACGTGTTCGGCAGCCACACGTACGCGAGACGGCCGTGCGACAGCTCGTCGACCTTGCGGCGGTTGTCCTCGATCCAGGCGCGCGTGCGCAGCGCGTCTTCGCTCGCGACCGGTACGACCGTGACGAGACGCGAGCCCTCCGTGGTCGGCGCGTCATTGACACGGATCACGATCTGGTGCCCCGCGCTGCTCTCGAACGCCTGATAGACGTTCATCTTCGGCGTGAGCGGCTGGCCGTTCACCTCGAGGAGGTAATCGCCTTCCGCGACGCTGATGCCCGGCGCGCGGAGCGGCGCCCGCAGATCCGGATTCCAGTTCTCGCCCGTGAAGATGCGTTTGATGCGATAGTGCCCGTTCTCGATCGTGTAGTCCGCGCCGAGCAGGCCGACCGAGACCGGAGGATCGGACGGCGTGTCGCCGCCGCCGGCGAGATACGAGTGGCCGACCGTCAACTCGCCGCCCGTCTGCGCAATGAGGTAGCCGAGGTCGTTGCGATGATTCACCGACGCGACGAGTGGCGAGTACTTCGCCCAGATGGCTTGCCAATCGGCACCGTGCATCTTCGCGTCGTAGAAGAAGTCGCGCTGATTGCGCCACGCTTCCTTGAAGATCTCGGCCCACTCGGCGCGCGGGTCGACCCACGACTCCAGCGTCGCGACGTTGAGCGCGCCGTCGCCGACGCGCGCCGGACGTTCGGTGCCGACCACGCCCCAACGGGCGTTCGCGCCGCCGCCGGCGCCGTAGAGCAACTTCTTGCCGTCCGCCGAGAGCGTGTAGAAGCGAACGCCTTCGAGGAAGGTCGCGTTCGCGCGCTCGCGCAGTTGATACCGCTGAAGGCGAGGCGCGCCGCCGGCGGGTGCATCGAGGTAGAAGAACGAGCCCGCGGGGCCGGCCTTGAGCTCGGAGTAATCGCCGGCTGGAATCTCGAGGCTGATGATGCGTGTGTTGATCCCGGGATCGATGCGGGTCACGGTGTCGCGACTCGGGCGCTGCGGCGCCGCGGCGGCGGCTTCATCGCCCGCTTCGGGCAGCAGCGGTGACGATTCCGACGCGCTGAGGATCGCGAGGTAGACCGAACGCCGCGCCGGACGATCGACGGCGCTCATCTCGACCCAACCCGTGCGCGGACCGTAGTCCGTGCTGGCGAGGAAGTACAGATATTTCCCGTTCGCATCGAACGCCGGAGACACGGCGTCGGCGAGACCGTCGGTCAGCTGTACCGCTTTCGGTTCGGCAAGCGCGCGCAGGAAGACGGCGCGCAGGTGCGAGTCGAGGCTCTTCGAGTATGCAACCCAGCGCGAATCGGGGGACCAGACCGGATCGAAGCTGCGGCCCGGCGTGTCGTACGTGTCGCTGTCGAGCTTCGTCGCCTTTCCCGTCGCGACGTCGATCGTCCACAAGTTCAAGTGGCTGCTCGCGGCGAGCAGCATCTTGCCGTTCGGCGACCAGGTGAGATCGGAGAAGACCGCGTGTTCCGGCAGGTCGATCGCGCGCGGCTTGCCCAATCCCGATTGGTCATCGATCATGAGCTGCCATTCGCCGCTCGCGTCGGAGAGCCACGCCACGCGCGCGCCGTCCGGCGCCCAGGCCGGCGTCATGTCGTGCGTGCCAGTCGATTTGGAGAGGTTGCGCCAATCGCCTTTGTCGGTCGGCACCGTAAAGATCTCGCCGCGCGCCTCGAACGCCGCGCGCACGCCGGTCGGCGACAGCGCGGCTTCGCGGATCATGCTGCTCACGCGCTTGAATTGCGCGCGGGCCCACGGGAAGTCACCGACGACGTCGATCGAGAGCTGCTTCGACTGGCCGGACTTCACGTCGAACAAATGAACGTAGCCCGCTTGCTCGTAGACGATCGCGTCGGCGCCGGCCGCGGCGTTCATGATGTCGAAGTCTTCGTGGTGCGTCACCTGCTTCACCTGCTTCGAGCTGAGATCGTATGAGAACAGGTTGATCGTTCCGGCGCGGTCCGAGAGGAAATAGACGGTGTTGCCGATCCACATCGGCTCGTGGTCGTTGCTGTTCTTCCACGGCAGCTTCTCGACCGAGTAGTCGGCGAAGTTGAGAATGCGGATCGGCTGCGTGCGCCCGCCGCGATAGTGGCGCCACAGACTCTGTTCGTACCAGTCGGGCGTGAACGCCAGCGGCAGCTCGTCGTAGGCGAACCGGCGATTGTCGGGGGAGTACGAGCCCGCGAACGCGCGCGGCATCGGCATCTGCTCTTCCATGCCGCCGTCGACGGAGATCGTCCAGAGTCGGAGGTACGACGACTGCGGGACCGCGCCGCGATCGGAGGCGAAGACGATGCGCTTTCCGTCGTGCGTCCAGCCCTTCACCCGATCGAGCTGCGGGTGGAAGGTCAGGCGTCGCGGCTCACCGCCGGCCGTCGGGACGACGTAGACGTCCGTGTTTCCCGCCGACGTGCGCGAGTAGGCGATCATCGCGCCGTCGGGCGAGAAGTGGGGATCGGTCTCGACGTCCGGCGTCGCGGTGAGGCGCCGCGCCGCCCCGCCGCTCCGCGGCGCGATCCACAAGTCGCCGCCCTGCGCGAAGACGACGGCGTCGCGGCTCACGTCCGGGTGCCGAAGCAGCCGCGTGCCTTGCGCGCTGACGAGGTTGGGCGCGGTGATCGCGACGGCGAGCGCCGCGATGAGCGCCATGGTAAGCGGAGCGACGTTCATTCGGCCTGAGAAGAGTCGGGGCATGCGAGGATCTCCGGAGCACTCGGTATACGTCTACGGTATACCGCGATTGTCAACGCGCGAGCGGGGGGGGGGACGAGAAGAAAGAGAGACGTTCGAGGTCTAGGTCGTGCGAACGCGCGAGGACGGCGCGGTCTTCGTGGAATCGGCGTCCCACATGTGCCAGATTCCGCGCTCACCGACCTCTTCGATCACGGTCGCCAAGCGGTCGGCCGCGTTGTGCCAGTTCGTTTCGACGGCGCGCTGCGCGGCGCGCGGGTCGCCCTTGGCGATGGCCGTAGCGATCGCCTCGTGTTCGTGCACCGACGTCGGTAGCTCGTCGAGCAGGACGTTGATGTACAGGCGTGCGTAGCGCTCGCACTGCGGCTTGATCGCGCGGTGCAAGGCGACGACGCGCGGACCCGCGGCGCCGTCCACATACGCGTCGTGGAACGCGACGTCGAGGTCGAAGAGCCGGGAGGGCGCCGCCTTGGCGCGTGACGCCCGGGCGAGCTCCTTGTTCACGGTCCGCAGCCGTTGGACGAGCTTGCGTCGCTTGTCCGCGGGGAGCGAAGCCGCCTGGCGCGCCGCGAGTCCCTCGAGGTGGCCGACGACGAGAAAAACCTCGTGGCCATCGCCGCGCGTGAGCGGCGTGACGATGAGCCGTTGGTCGCCGGCTCGTCCCACCGACGCCACGAAGCCCTCTTGCTGGAGCCGGTGCAGCGCGCTGCGAACGGGGGTTCGACTCAACCCCATCCGCGCGACGACGGCCCGCTCGGCGACTCGAGCTCCGGGCGGCAGTTGCCCCGAGACGATGAGCGCGCGCAGCTCGTTGTAAACGCGGGAGACATTATCCGTCGGCGGGTGGGTCGCGCCATTTCCGGCGTGGGAGGTGCCGCCCGCCCGGCTTCGCTTCGAAGGAGATCCGGGCACGGACGTCAACCTATGGATCGCCCACCGTTGGAGCAAGCACGATGCATTGCAAACGAAATGTTCGAAACCGGTAACCAAATCGGTATACCAAAGCGGTCTATCGCGCCGGAGTGCCGCGCATTAGCTTGCCCCGCCAGTCGAATCGCTCGTCCGCACGGCTTCTATTGTTCCCCCCCCCTCCCGCGGCACGCCGTCCCACCTCGACGATCCGAACGAGTTGAATGATCCGGCTCGACCGCATTACGCTTCGCGAGATTCGTCTCGCGCTCAAGGAGCCATTCCGCATCTCCTCCGGCGTCCAGTCGGAGCGACGCATCCTGCTGCTCGAATTGCAGGACGCCGACGGCGCGTCGGTTTGGTCGGAGTGTGTCGCGTTCGAGGCCCCGATCTACACGGCGGAGACCATCGACACGGCGTGGCTCGCGATCCGGGAATGGCTCGCACCGCGTCTGCTCGGCCACGCTGTTGACCGCGCCGCGGATGTTCACGCTCGGCTCGCCACCAACATCCGCGGCCACTCGATGGCCAAAGGCGCCCTCGAGATGGGCTGCTGGGCCCTTGAAGCTGTCCAGCTCGGCCGGCCGTTGAGCCGGCATTTGGGCGGCGGCCGCGCGGGACTTCGCGATGCCGTCCCGACGGGGATTTCCCTCGGGCTCCAGGCCACACCCGCTGCGCTGGTCGAGCGTGCTCGGGCGGCGGTCGCGGCAGGCTACCAGAAAGTGAAGCTCAAGATCGAGCCCGGCCGCGATGTCGCCTTTGTGGGTGCGGTGCGCGAGGCCGTAGGGACCGAGATCGAGCTCATGGCCGACGCCAACGCGGCGTACAACCTCGATGACGCGACGCACCACGCGGCCCTGAAATCACTCGACGCGTTCGACCTGTTGATGCTCGAGCAGCCGTTGGGGGCGGATGAGCTGTTGGGGCACGCGACGCTCCAGGCCGAGCTCAGAACGTCCCTGTGCCTCGACGAGTCGATCACCGACCGGGGGCGCGCGACAGCCATGGTCGCACTCGGCAGTGGCCGGATTATCAACATCAAGCCGGGCCGAGTGGGCGGTTTCACGGAATCGATTGCGATTCACGATCTGTCCGCCGCCGCGCGGCCGCTAGTGCCGGTGTGGTGCGGCGGCATGTTGGAGAGCGGGATCGGGCGGGCGTACAACGTGGCGTTGGCGTCGTTGCCGAATTTCAGTTTGCCGGGGGATTTGAGTCCGAGTGCGCGGTACTGGTCGCGGGACGTGGTGAGCCCGGAGTGGACGATGAACGCCGACGGGCTGGTGCCCGTGCCGACGACGACGCCGGGACTCGGCGTCGTGGTTGATACTGACTTCATCGATTCCATCACGACGAGGCTCGAGGTTGTGTCCACGCGGGCCAGCGCCATGGCGGTGGCATGAGCACGACAGCGGGGGGCTCACTTCGCCGCACATTGGGCTTCGGCGATCTCGTGATGCTCACGTTGGGCACCGTGATCGGATCGGGAATTTTCCTCGTGCCGGGCGTCGTGCTGAAGTTGAGCAACGGACGCCTCGGCCTTGCTTTGCTTGTTTGGGTTGTCGGGGGCGTGCTGTCGTTCCTCGGCGCGCTCACCTATGCGGAGCTCGGAGCGTCGAGGCCCGACGCCGGCGGCTTGTACACCTACATCCGCGACGCATTCGGTCCGTTGCCCGCGTTCTTATATGGTTGGACGAGCTTTCTCGTCATCGCCAGCGGATCAGTCGCCACCCTCGCTGTGGCGTTCTCGTCGTACCTGGGCCAGCTCGTTCCGATCGGACCCATGGCGTCGAAGTTGGTCGCCTTGGTCATGATCCTGCTCATCGCCGCCGTCAACATTCGCGGCACGCGGGCGAGCGCGTCGATGGAGAATCTGGCGACGGCCGCGAAGGTCGGCGCGATCATCGTGATGGGCGGGGCGCTCATCGCCGTCGGTCGTGGATGGCACGACGTCGGGCCGATCTGGCCGGATGCGTGGAACGGCTCCGTGTTCGTGGCCGCCGGGACCGCGATGATCGGCGTGCTCTGGGCCTACGAAGGCTGGCAGTACGTCACGTTCTCCGCCGGCGAGACGCGCGATCCGCAGCGGGTGTTCCCGCGCGCCATCGCGCTCGCGACGTTCGCGCTGGTCGTTCTCTACATGCTGGCGAATGTCGGTTACATCGCCGCGCTCGGGCCGGCGACTGCCGCGAAGAGCGACCACGTCGCCGCCGACGCGATGGGAGCGATTCTCGGCTCGGCGTCGGGGAAGGCGCTCAGCGCGTTGGTGCTCGTGTCGATCTTCAGCGCGACGAATGGCATCATGCTCACGGCGCCGCGCCTGTACTTCGCGATGGCGCGTGACGGTGTGTTCTTCGAGCGGCTCGCTCGTATAAGCCCGACGCGTGGAACTCCGGTCGCCGCGATCGTGTCGCTCGCCGCGTGGTCCGCGGTGCTCGCGCTCAGCGGCACATTCGAACAATTGCTGACCTACGTCGTGTTTGCCGGTTGGATCTTCTACGGACTCGGAGCGCTGGCTGTCTTCCCGTTGCGCCGGCGCGCTGCGAATGCCGAGCTACCGTTTCGAACACCGGGCTACCCACTTACTCCGTTGTTGTTCGCGGCTTCGGCCGCGATGCTCGTGTTGAACACCATGAAGGAACGACCAACTCAGGCGCTGGCCGGCCTGGGCGTCGTGTTGCTCGGTACTCCCGTGTTTTACCTGTGGCGGGCGCGACGAATCGCCAACCCGCCGGCAATAGCACTTTCCAACCAACCGGAGGAATAGGATGCACACTCTCGTCGATCAGCACCTGCGGCGCAGGTCGTTGATCCTGGCCTGGATGATCATGGCGTCGGGAGCTCTCGCCGCGCTTCCGTCGCGCGCCGTCGCGCAGGCGGCTCCGAGCGGAACGATCGTCGGCCGGATCACGGATGCGCGTACAGGCGATCCGATTCAGAGCGCCTCGATCCAGGTCGAAGCGACGCGTCTCGGCGGGATCACCTCTCCGGACGGCCGATTCCGCATCGCGAACGTGCCGGCCGGCCCGCATACCGTCGTCATCCTCCGGTTGGGCTATTCGTCAGCACGCCGCACCGTGACCGTCGCGGCGGGTCAGGATGCTTCGGTGGAGGTTGCTCTCCAGGCGAGTGCGGTCTCACTCGACCAGGTGGTCGTGACCGGCACGGCGGGCGAGGCCGAGAAGAAATCGATCGGCAACGCCGTATCGACGATCGATGCCTCCACCGATTTGCAGAAATCAGGGGCGCCGGACTTGGCCAATCTGCTTCGATCGCGCGTTCCTGGCGTCGACATTCAGCCGACGGCAGGCCGCGTCGGTGCGGGACCGAGCATCCAGATTCGCGGTCCGAGCAGCATCGGTCTCGGTAACAGCCCGCTCGTATACATCGACGGCATTCGCGTGAATAGCCAGTCTGGCCTGGGCCCGCAGAGCGCGGCGAGCGGCAGTCTTGGAATCCAGGGCGCCGCCATCGGAAGCCGGCTCAATGACATCAACCCCGACGACATCGAGAGCATCGAAATCGTGAAGGGGCCGGCGGCGACGACGATTTACGGGACGGAGGCGTCGAACGGCGTCATCCAGATCATCACGAAGAAGGGGTCCGGAAACAATCAGCTGCGTTTTCAGGTTCAGGAGGGCGCGATGCGGTTCAACGACGCGGTGAATCGCGTCGGGACGAACTACGCCAAGGATGCCAGCGGCAAGATCGTTGAATGGAACGGCATCCAGCAGGCGATCGACAGCGGCCACGCGCTCTACCGGACGGGTCTCGAGCGCCACTACGATTTCTCGGTCTCGGGCGGCCGGGATGCGGCGCGCTACTACGCGTCGGCCGGCTATCTGAACGACTATGGCATCGAGCCGAACAACACGCAGCGTGCACTGAACGCGCACTTGAATCTGAGCACGCTGATCGGAACGAACACCGACATCGCGACGAGCCTCAACTTCGTCGACATGTCGAGCCACCTCGGCACGGACAACGGCGTGTCGGTGCTGTTCGCGTCGATGTTCGGCCACAGTCTCGTTTCTCCGGCCACCGGCGGTTACTTCCCGTCGCCGCCGGCCGTACCGCAGACGTTGTACGACAACGCCATCGGCACGAACCGCTTTACCGGCAGCAGCACAATCAACAACCAGCTCACGAAGTGGTTCACCCAGCGGGCCATCGTCGGCATCGATTACGCGGCGAATGACCGTCGCGCGATCGAGCGTTTCGCTCCGGCGAATCTCGCTCCATTCCTCGGCGCGGCCTCGTCCGGACGCATCGGTCAAACGATCGATCGCACGACGATCATCACCGCGGACTATTCGGGCACGGCGAAAGTGGATCTCACCTCGGCGCTAACGTCGGCGACGTCGGTCGGCGGCCAGTTCAACAACACCGAAGCCAACGCGAGCTTCCTCGGCGGGATTGGATTCCCGGGACCCGGCGTCGAGGTCGTTTCGGCGACCGCGGCGGCGTCAGCCTCGTCGCAATCGGCGTCGCTCAACACCAACGTCGGCGGGTATGCACAGGAGCAGCTGGCCTGGCGCGACCGCCTCTTCCTCGTCGGCGGAGTGCGCGTCGACAACAACAGCGCGTTCGGCGAGAACTTCAAGTGGGTCACGTACCCGAAGGCGAGCCTGTCGTGGGTCGTCAGCGACGAGCCCTTTTGGCGTTGGGGCGGCGTTATCAACACGCTCCGGCTTCGCGCGGCGTACGGTGCCTCGGGCCGCCAGCCATCCACGTTCTCGGCGCTCCAGACCTTCACGCCGATTCAGGGACCGGGTGGGACGAACGCGGTCACCGCCGGCGGCCTCGGAAATCCGAACTTGGAGCCCGAGCGCAGTGTCGAAACCGAGTTGGGCTTCGAAGGCAATTTGTTCGATCGGCTGAGCCTGAATTTCACGTACTACAAGAAGAATACGAAGAACGAGATCGTGAGCCAGGCGATCGCGCCGTCGGCCGGCTTCTCCGGTGCGCAACTGATCAACCTCGGACGGGTCGAGAATCACGGCATCGAGCTGGACGGAACCTTCCAGGCCATCAACCGCCGCAACTTCGGCTGGTCGATCAACGGCAACCTCACCACGATCAACAACCTGGTGAAGTCGAACGTCCCGGTGACGGTCTCGAACTACGGCACCTACAACATCGTCAACTATCCGCTCAACGGATGGTGGGCGCGGAAGGTCATCTCGGCGGATCGCGATCCCGCCACGGGACAGGCGATCAACATCAAGTGCGACTCGGCGGGCAAGGCGACGTCGTGCAGCACCGCCGCGTTCTCGTTCCTCGGCACGTCGACTCCGAAGTTGACGGGCGCGGTCGGGAACACCTTCATGATCGGCAAGTCGCTGCGGCTGTATGGACTCGTGGATTTCAAGCGCAAGTACCGCGCGCTCAATCAGAACGAGCTGATTCGGTGCGGGGGGCTCGTCGGAAGGCCGTTATGCCGGGCCAACTACTTCCCGAACGATTATGACATCCTCTACCTCGCCGAGACCGTCGGCAACCTCTCGTCGGTGGGCAACATCGACCAGTACATCCAGGATGCCTCCTTCGTGAAGCTCCGCGAGATATCGGCGACGTACACACTTCCGCAACGGTTCCTCGGCATCGCATCGCCGACGTCGCTCACCCTGGCCGGCCGCGACCTGCACACGTGGACGAAGTACCGCGGCCTCGATCCCGAGATCTCGGGCTTCGAGCAGGCCACGACGCCCCCGCTGCAGCGCTTCATCGCGACCCTCAACTTCGCCTGGTAAACCAATGCGACCACAAACACGCTTTCTTGGTGCCGTCGCCGCGGTTCTCGTGGCGACTGCCTGTCGAGACCTCACCACGCTGGAACAGTTGAACCCGGCCGCACTGTCGTCCGCGACGGTGTACACGCCGACGAATGCCCAGCTGTTCACGAACGGCGCCATCGCCGACTTCGAGTGCGCATTCTCGCGCTACGTCGTCGGCAGTGGAATTCTCATGGACGAGCTGTCCAATTCGTTCGCGTCGGGATCGAACTACGATTATGACGCGAGACGGAATCCCACGAACGCGGCGTACGGCACCGCATCGTGCGGGAGCGGTCTCCAACAAGCCCCGATCTACACGACGCTCTCCGTTGCCCGTCGCGCGACTGATACGGCGGTCGCCCGGCTCAAGGAGTTCAGCGACGCGAGCATGCCGACCGGCGTCAATCGTTCCAAGCTGATCGGACAAGCGTACGCCTACGCCGGCTACAGCATCATCCTGCTTGGCGAAGGCATGTGCTCGGCGGCAATCAACGTCGGTCCGGAGCTCACTCCGGCGCAGCTTTTTGCCGAAGCCAAAACCCGCTTTGATTCGGCGATCGTCTATGCCGGTACAGCCTCCGACCCGACCACGGTCAATTTCGCGACGCTCGGTCGTGCGCGGACACTGCTCGATCTTGGCGACGCGGCGGGCGCGGCCGTCGACGCGGCGAAGATTCCGTCAGGGTTCGTCGTGAATCAATCCGCGGACGCCACCAACACCCGGCGACAAAACTCCGTCTTCGTGTCGCTCAACCAGAACGGATATGCGACGGTGGACCCGTCGTTCCGGAACCTCACGATCAATGGTGCTGCCGATTCTCGCGTGGCAGTGACCAACACGGGCAAGCCAGGCACCGCGACCGGTACACAGCTTTGGACGGTGGACAAGTATCCGCTGGCCAGCAGCGTCATTCCGGTCGCGCGGTACGCCGAAGCTCAGCTCATCGTCGCCGAGGCGAAGGTGGCGGCGAACGATCTTGCCGCCGCGGCGGCCGCCATCAACGCGGCGCGCGCGACGCATCCTGGTTTGCCCACGTTCTCCGCGACTGGGTTGACCGCCGCTGATGTGAAGAACCAGATCATTGAAGAGCGGCGTCGCGAGCTCTACCTCGAGGGACATCGGCTCGGTGACATCCGCCGGTACAACGTTCCGCTCAGTCCCACGCCGGGTACCGCGTATCCGTTCGGCGGGGTGTACGGCACGCAGAGCTGTTTCCCGCTTCCCGACGTCGAGAAGATCAACAACCCTAACATCACCAAGTGATCATGAATTCCGCCCGATTGCGGGCAGTGCTTGGATTTGCCGCGGTCGCGTTTGCGACCGCGGCCGGCGTCGCCGGCGCGCAGGAGCCGTACCCCGGGCTCGACGCGTACATCACCAAGGCTGTTCAAACCTGGAAAGTCCCCGGCCTCAGCGTCGCGATCGTCCGCAACGACTCCGTTATCTACGCAAAAGGCTTCGGGGTGGTCAAAGCAGGCAGCAAGACGCCTGTCGACGCAAAGACGCTTTTCGAGATCGGCTCGAGCTCGAAGGCCTTCACCGCGACCGTCGTCGCGATGATGGTGACCGACGGCAAGATGCGCTTCGACGATCGCCTCACGACGTACTTGCCGGATTTCCGGATGTACGACGCGGTGGCGAACGAAGGGGTGACGCTGCGCGACGCGCTCACGCACCGCAGCGGCATCGCGCGCGGTGAGCTCGTCTGGCTCAGCGCGGACATCTCGCGCGATGAGGTGTTGCATCGCGTGCGGTTCCTCAAGCCCGAGTCGCCGTTCCGGTCACGATACTCTTATCAGAACATGATGTTCCTCGCCGCCGGCCAGGCAGCAGGGAAGGCGGCGGGAAGCACGTGGGATGACCTCATCCGCACGCGCATTTTTGCGCCGCTCGGCATGACGAGCAGCGTCCCGACGTCGAAGGGGCTGACGAACCCGAACGTCACGGTGGGCCACGGCCTGGACCACGACACGGTGTTCATCAAGATGCCGTTCAACGGCGACAACATCGCGCCGGCCGGCGCCATCATGTCGAACGCCGCGGACATGGCGCAGTGGCTTCGCTTCCAGCTCAACGATGGACAGGTGAACGGGAAGCGACTCGTCAGCTCGATTGCGCTTCGCGAGACGCACTCGCCGCAGATGCTCACGTCACCCGGCGCGGGCGGCGGCCGTGGCGCGCAGCCCGACACGGCGCTGCCGCTGACGCACTTCAGCTCATATGGGATGGGCTGGTTCGTCGAGGACTACCGCGGCCAGCTCGTCTGGCAGCATGGTGGCAACACCATCGGAATGACCGCCGCCGTCGGTATGATGCCGGAGAAGAAGTTCGGCGTGGTCGTGCTGAGCAACATGGGCCAGGCACAGCTTCCCGAGATTCTTCGCCGGTACATCTTCGATCGCCAGCTCGGCGCGCCGATGAAGGACCTGAGCGGCGAGACATACGCGCAATACCAGACGCAGCGACGTCGCGCCGATTCGGCTGCGGCTCAGCAGGCGAAGCAGCATCCGGCGAGTGCGCTGCCGCCGCTCCCGCTCACCGCTTACGCCGGAACGTACACGGACAGCCTCTACGGCGACGTCGTTGTGAGCGTCAATGAAGGACAGCTGGAGTTGCAGCGCGCTGATTGGCGCGCACCGTTGCAGTACTGGAACGCGACCAACTTCCGTTGGGATGTCGTTGGCTCTCCCGCCGGCCCGATGATCATCAAGTTCGAGGTCGCGCCGGACAACAGCGTCACCGGTCTGTGGTTCGGCATCGGCGGCGATGTGACGCTCCTGTCGAAGAAGGGCGCCGGTCGCGGAGGCCGTGGCGGTCGCGGAGGCCCTCCGTAATGCAATTCAGTCGCGCGTTGCCGCTCGCGGCCATTGCCGCGGCGGCAACGATCGTGATGCCGGCCGCCGACGCTCACGGACAGATTCCGCCGTCCGTCGAGTTTCGCGTTCCAAAAACGCCCACCGTTGCGTTCACCGACTCGGGCGCGGTTCTCGCCTACGAGTTGTTCGTCACCAATCTCACGGCGATGCCGATGACGTTGCGTCGCGTCGAGGTAGTGTCGGCGGGAAAGGTTCTTTTATCGCTTTCGGACGCTGATACCTCGCTTCAGCGCGCGACGTCGCGCGTCACGCAGATCCCGGTCGCCGACCGACTGAAGCTCGATGGTGGGGCGCGGGCGATCGTGTACCTCTGGGTTCCCGTAGATCGCGCGAACCCGCCCGCCCAGCTCCGGCATCGCCTGACCTTACAGCGGGATACGGTCACCGAAGTCCTCGAGGGAACGACGACCCCCGTCGAGCGCGCGGCGGTGTCGATCTCGCCGCCGGTGCGCGGAGAGTGGGCTGCATTCAACGGCCCGTCGAACGCCTCGGGTCACCGGCGGTTGGTGCTCGCGCTCGACGGTCACACCGCGAGCGGCCAGCGCTTCGCGATCGACTTCCTGCAGGTCGATTCGCTCGGGAGCTCACGCCGTCCCGGCACGGAGGCGTCGAAGAACAGCAATTATTACGCGTATGGCACCGAGCTGCTCGCCGTCGCGGACGGCGTCGTTGCGGCGACGAAGGACAGCATTCCCGAGAACGTGCCCGGCGGACGCGCCGTAAAGATCGATCTCATTACCGTCGGCGGAAACTTCGTCGGCATCGACATCGGCGGCGGCACGTACGCGCTCTATGCGCACGTGCAGCCGGGATCGTTGCGCGTGAAGGTCGGTGACCGCGTCAAGCGCGGCCAGGTCATCGCGCTGCTCGGCAACTCGGGGAACTCCACCGAGCCGCACGTCCATTTTCAAATCGCTGATGGTCCGTCCTTTCTCGCCGCGGAAGGTTTGCCGTACGCCGCGGACTTCGACGTCCTCGGCAACTGCGGGATTGGCGGTAATCCGCCCAAGATCACGTGCACCCGTCATGCACCGACGGCGGTGAAGGGCGGCATCCCAATTCAGAACGAGCTCGTTCGCTTCCCGAAGTAGGAGAACGCAATGCGCCTCTTGGTGAAACTCGCGGCCCCCGCCGTGGCCCTGTTGCCGCTGGCGAATGTCATCCATGCGCAAACGACGACCTCGTCGGTCGCGCCGTACATCGCTCCCGCCTTCCCCGAAGACCTCGTCTCCGCGAGGAAGGTGGACCGCGTCGCGTGGCTCGCCTACGATCAGGGCCGGCGCAACGTGTACACGGCTGCGGCGCCGGATTTCAAACCGGTGAAGCTGACCAAGTTCACCGAGGACGACGGCGTTGTGCTCTCCGATCTGGAGATCTCGGACGACGGCTCGACGGTCACTTTCCTGCGCGGCGGTGTGCCGAACCCTCGCGGATGGATCGCCGTGCCGAATAGCGATCCGAATGGCGGCGAGAGCGCGGTGTGGGCGGCGAAGACGAATGGAACGGGAGCCTGGCGTCTCGGACAGGGCACATCGCCGGCGCTCGCCGCCGACGGACGTACGGTCGCCTTCGCGCGCGACGGCCAGATTTTCTCATATAAGGTTACGAAGACGCCGGCTGACTCGATCGAGCGCGGACAGAAGCCGCTCGTTCGTCTGTGGGGCCGCAACGCCCAACCGCGCTGGTCGCCCGACGGGTCCAAGCTCGCGTTCACGAGTATCCGCGACAATCACTCGTTCATCGCGGTGTACGACGTGAAAAAGCGCCACGTCGATTACATGGCGCCGGGCGTGGATTTCGACGCCGGCCCGTCATGGTCCGAGGACGGCAAGCGACTCGCCTTCATTCGTCGGCCCGGCACACCGTTCGGTCAGCAGGCGCAGGCCGGCGACGGCAGCCTCGGCAATCCGAATTTCGCGGCGGCTGGTCGCGGTGGTCGCGGCGGCGGAAGAGGCGCCGGCGTTGCTCAAGCCGGCGCTCCGATAGACGGCCTCCATCGCGCAGCCTTCCGCGGCGGCTATACGCTGTCACTCATGGTCGCCAACGTCGCGACCGGGAAAGCCGAGGAAGTCTGGCACAACCAGATGAACGACCGGACTTTCCCGAACATTCAAGGAATCCTCTTCGCGGGCGATCACCTCATCTTCCAGCAGGAGCCGGAAGAGTGGGTTCGCTGGTATTCCGTGAGCGCGAATGGCGGCACGACGACTCCGATCGAGCTCACGCCCGGCAACGGCGCGGTCGAGTCTCTCGTGCTCTCCAGCGACGGTAAGACGCTCTACTACGCGACCAACGCGGGCGACATCGATCGCCGCCATATCTGGAAGGTCGCGACATCCGGCGGCTCGGCGACGCAGATCACGTCGGGCACGGACATCGACATGTATCCGGCCGTGCTCTCGTCGGGCAAACAACTCGCCGTCTTGTCCTCCGGTCCGACGCGGCCGATGCAAGTCACGATCGCGCCGCTCGACGGTGGCGCGAAGAAGTACGTCTTTCCGGTGCTGACGAAGGAATTCCTCGCCACGACCCAAGTCGCGCCCGAGAACGTGACGCTCAAGGCCGATGACGGCCTCGAGTTCCACAACCAGCTCTTCCTGCCGAAGGACCTCAAGGCAGGGGAGAAGCGCCCGGCGATCATCTTCGTCCACGGTGGACCGATCCGGCAGATGCTACTCGGCTACCACTACATGGACTTCTACCACCAGGCGTACGCGGTGAACGAGTGGCTCGCCAGCCAAGGGTACGTCGTGATGTCGGTGAACTACCGCTCCGGCATCGGCTACGGAAAGTCGTTCCGCACGGCGCCGAACGTGGGTGGTCGCGGCAACGCCGAGTACAAGGACGTGATCGCGGCGGGGAAATACCTCCAGACTCGCGCTGACGTCGATCCGACGCGTGTCGGCATCTGGGGTCTGTCTTACGGCGGCGTGCTCACCGCGCAGGCGCTGGCTCGCAACTCCGACGTGTTCGTGGCCGGTGTGGACATGGCCGGCGTGCATCTCTGGGGCAGCTCGATCGACAGCGCGGACGTGTCGTACAAGTCGTCGGCGATATCGGCGATCGACAACTGGAAGTCGCCCGTTCTCGTCTGGGCGAACGACGACGACCGGAACGTCGATTTCTCGCAGACGATCGGGCTCGTCGATCTCCTGCGCGCGCACAACGTGTACTTCGAGTTGATGGTGAACCCGGATGACACGCACGAGACGTTGATGCACAGCCGCTGGCTCGAGCTGTACTCGCACATGGACAGTTTCCTCGATCGCTTCGTCCGCAAGCACGCCACCGCGTCGACCAATTCGAGCAAGTAGTCCCGTGGACGCAGACATCATCGAGATTCGGCCGTTGCACTCCGTCGAGGAGTGCAACGCCGCCGCGACGCTGCAGCGTGAGGTGTGGGGCCAGGACTACGTCGACGTCGTTCCGGCGACGTTGCTTCATGTCGTCGAGTACGTCGGCGGGTTGGCCGCCGGTGCGTTCGACCGCGCCGGCGACATGCTCGGCTTCGTCTTCGGCATCAACGGCGTCCGCGACGGCGAGATCGTGCACTGGTCGCACATGCTCGGCGTGCGCGAACGCGCGCGAAACCTCGGCTTGGGCCGACGTCTCAAGGAGTATCAGCGAAAGCGCATGCACGATCTCGGCGCGACGCGGATCTTCTGGAGCTTCGATCCGCTCATGTCGAAGAACGCGTACTTCAACCTGAACCGCCTCGGTGCCGAGGTGGTCGAATACGTGCCCGACATGTACGGCACGACGTCGAGCCCGCTGCACCTCGGTATGCCGACCGATCGGTTGATCGTCTCGTTGCGCACGGACGGGCGCGGTGAGCGTCGCAGTGCCGTGCTCTCGGCCGACTATCCGGTAATGAGCGCCTTTCCGCGCGATCATGACCGGCCGATGCCGAGCAATGCGACGAGCACCCCGGCGGTATTGATCGAGATTCCCGCCGACATTCTCGGCGTCCTGTCGCGATCCACGTCCACGGCGGCGCAGTGGCGGTTGGCTGTGCGCGCGCACTTCCAGTGGGCGCTGTCGAACGGGTACGCGGTTGCCGGTTTGCTACGCGATCCGCTGAGCGATCGATCGTTCTATCTCGTTTCACGCGACGCGGCGGCGTCGACTCTCACCGAAAAGCCGGCGCTCGTCGCGGCACGGCGCTGAACGGGCGGAGTCGTTAGGTCGGCCGCGAATCGCGGCCGGCGTCGTTACGATGGGTCGGCCGCGCGCTCGAGCACGATGGTGAACTTCGAGCCTTGTCCAACCTCGCTTTCCACCAGCAGGTCACCGTTCATGACGTGCGCGAGGTCGCGGCTGATCGAAAGGCCGAGCCCCGTTCCGGCCTGACTGCCGGCGGCCTGTCGTTGGAGTTGCACGAAGGGCTCGAAGATCGCCTCGCGTTTGTCTGGGGGAATCCCTGGACCGGTATCGGCGACCGAGAGATACGCGTGCCGCTCGTCGGTGACGCACCCGAGCGATACCGTTCCGCCCTCGGGTGTGAACTTGATGGCGTTGGAAAACAGGTTGAGCAGGATCTGGCGCAGACGCTCCGCATCGGCGCGGACGCGAAGTCCCGGATCGCACGCGTCGACGACGAGTTTTAGCTTGGCCTCGTGCATTTGCGGCAGCGTCAGGCTCTCCATCTCGACGAGGATGGGGTAGACGGCGACGTCGTCGACCGTGACCTCGACGCGGCCTGCCTCGAGCTTGGCGAAGCTCAGCACATCCTGGATGAGCGACAGCAGGTGGCGGCCACTGCGCTCGATTCGGGCGAGGTATTCCTCCTGTGCCTCGCTGATCGGACCTTTCACTCCCATGCGCAACAGCGACGTGTAGCCCGAGATGGCGTTGAGGGGTGTGCGCAGCTCGTGCGACATCGTCGCCAAGAACTCTGTCTTCGCCCGATTCGCGTCCTCCGCCATGCGCCACGCTTCGAGCGCATCCGCGTGCAGCCGGGCGTTCTCCACGGCGATCGCTGCCCGATGCGCGAGCTCCATCGCCAACGCGAGGTCCGCGTGGTTGTAGCGGCGTCCAGACTCCGCGCTGACGAGCGTCAGGACCCCGACAGGACGGTCGACGACCCGCAGCGGAACGGACATCGCCGACTTGAGGCCCACTTCGCGCAATATCCGCAAGTGGTCCTCGTCGACGGCGCCCGAGGCAATCATTTCGTCGGTGATATCCTCGTAGAGCTCCGGTTTTCCCGTCCGCATGACGGCGTACGGGCCGGTTGGCGCGTCGGGTTTGGGCGGATATCGCTCATTGAGCTCGTGCCCCAGCCGCACCTTGTCGCGATCGGCGTGTGCCACGGCCAATTGCTGCAGCTCGCCCTGGTCGTCGGCGATGGCGACCGCGCACCAGTCGGCGAGCTCCGGGACGACGAGCTTCGCGAGGTCGTTCAGCGTCACGCGATAGTCGAGCGAACGGTTGAGGATCTCGCTCGCTTTCGCCAGGTAGTGGTTCGCCTCTTCCGTGCGTTTCCGCTCACTGATGTCGCGCCACTGCACGGCGACTCCCCCCTCGGGGAGTGGGTAGCACTGCATCGACCACCACTCACCGCGCGCCGGATAGTACGCCTCGAAGTTCGTCGGCTCCTGGAGCTCGACGGTCCGTTTGAGGTTTTGCTCGAGCGCGGTACCGAGGAGCTCGGGATACAGCGTCCAGATATTCTTGCCGATCAGGTCTTGTGGCGTGCTACCCTGTGGGGGCTCCATCACCTTCGCGGCCGGCGCGTTGATGAATCGATAGCACCATTCTCTATCGAGAACGACGAACGGATCGGAGATACTTTCCAGAATCGTTCGCGAGAAGCGCTCCGCGGTCTTCTCGCCTTCTCGTGCCTGCTCGACTTCGATGAGTGTTGTTTGAAGCTGTTCGTTAGTCTGTTCGACTTCTTCGGCGAGCGATTGCGCCTCTTCAGTCTGCGCTTCCAGCTCCGCCGCCTGGTCCTGGAGCCGCTCGTTGAGAAGCTCGAGCTCCTTCGTTTTTGCGATGGTGACCGCGTGCGCCGCCTCCTCGGCGGCGAGTCGCCGCGCCCGCTCTTCGGCGGCGTGCCGCTCGCTGAGATCGCGGGTGATCTTGGCAAAGCCGACGAGCGATCCCTTTTCGTCCCGCAGGGCGGTGATGAGCACACTGGCCCAGAAACGCGAGCCGTCCTTTCGAACTCGCCAACCCTCGTCCTCGGCGTGGCCGACGCGCGCCGCGGTCGACAAGAGCTCCTGCGGGCGACCGCGGGCGGCGTCTTCCGGTGTGTAGAAGACGGAAAAGTGTTTGCCGATGATCTCGTCCGGCGAGTATCCCTTGAATCGCTGAGCGCCGGGATTCCAGCTGCGCACGTTGCCCGCCGGATCCAGGGCAAAAATTGCGTAGTCCTGGACCTGCTCGACCAACAGCCGGCCCAGTTCGTCAATGTCGAACGGGCGGCCTGCTTGCGCCTGTGCTGGAGGTGCGGGTTTGCCTGACATGCGGTTGCGGACGAGAGTCTAATGAGCCTCGGCCGTTGTCGCGATACTCAGGCCGCTAGTCACGGATGGGCCCGCCAATCAGTAATCGTGCGCCGTTGCACGAGATCTCGAGGTCGCCACAGAAAAACCGCCCGGTGCGCAGAGCACCGGGCGGTTTCCATTGCATGTCGTGCCAGTCGAGCGTCTCTACGGCGTAATCGTTACGGGAACGAGTTTGGTGTCGAGAACCGTGGTTTCGGTCTGCAGTACGAGCTTGAGCGTCGCAGGGCCCGGCACAAATGGCCCGGGACCATCGATGTTTCTCGTGGCATAACTGAATGTCATCACGCAGATGCCGGTCGGCAGCAGGCCATTAGTCGGACAAAGAACGTCAGTGCCCCCCGCCCCGAATTCATTAGTACCCTGCACAATCGTTCCCTGCAAGAACACGCCGGAGATCGGGGAGCCGGTGTTGTTGAATAGCGTCGCAGTCCATTCCCCGGCGGGATTGACGCCGTTCGGGAACGACGCGTTCGATAGGCCGATGCTACCGATAAACGCGCCCGTACCGGCCGCCTGCACCGTGATGGGCACGGTGGCGCTCTTTGTGAAATTCGCGACCGATCGCGCGGTGATCGTGACACTGCCGGGTGAGACTCCCGTCACGACGCCCGAGCCGTTCACCGTTGCGACCGCGGTGTTGCTCGAGATCCAGTTTACAGCTGTCGAGATCCCCCCACCCGCGGTGACCGTCGCAGTCAGTGCCAGCGTGTTCCCAACGTCGACGACGCCGACCTGTGGCGTGACTGTCACCGACGTGACATTCTGCGGCGCGAGCAATGTGACTGGAATGGATTTCGTGTCGACCACACTAGTGCCTTGGCCGAGTTCCACCAGGAACGTCGCGGCGCCCGGCACGAGCGTTCCCGAGCCGCCATTCAAGTTGCTCGCGCTGATCGGAACGTTTGACATGGTACAATCGCCCGCGGGCAGATTCCCGACCGTGGCCACGCATGTGACGAGTCGCCCGCCCGCGGCGCGCTCCACCTCGCCCGGCTGATCGAGAAGCCCCTGAATGAAGACTCCCGTCTGTGTCGCGCCGGTGCTGTTGTGCATGACGACGGTGTAGGTCGTTATCGGGTTGCCGCTTTCGAGAATGATGTTGCTCGAGCTTGGCGTGAGGCTTGTGATGCAGATCGTCGCGCAGGTCACACCCGTCGCTGAAAAGACGACGCTGCCGCCCGACGCGGACGGGTCGAGAATATTGGCCGTGACGGTGAGCGTGTTTGCGTTCGTGGCGGTGCTTGTCCCGATCGTCCAGTTCGGGCACGTGTACGTCCCGGTTGGGCCTTCAGTCGCCTGCCCACTGGGCAAACTCAAGCTTCCACCGCCTCCGGTGACGGTGCACGTGACGATTGCGCCGCCGACGGGGTTGCTGCCATGGTGCGTGGTGACGATCTGCACAGCGGGGGCGACAGGAAGCGTCGTGCCGACCAGCGCCGTTTGACCGTCGCCAGCCGTCTTGTTCATCTGCATCGGCCGACCCGGCGCGAAGAAGCTGAAGCCGTCGCCGGCGAGCATCAGGCCTCCGACGCCCGCGTCGAAGGCGTAGGCGATGTTCGGCATGACGAAGCGGCGGACGGCGTTGCCGAGCGACGCCGCCAAGCGAACGATCGGATTCCTCGAGGGGTTCGTCGATCCGATGGTCGGACCACTTGTCGGGCACTGGCCAAGCGGCGGGTCGCCGAGGAAGTGCGCCGGCTCGTTCGCGTCGAACTTGAGCATTTTCCAATCGAGCTGGTACGACGTCAGCGTCATGCAAACGATGGCCGACGTGGTGAGCGTGATCACCGGATCGGTCGTGATCTTCATGCAATGTCCGTCGACGACCATCCGGGTGAAATTCTGCGCGCATCCCGCTGGCGTCCCGCCCAACTGCGACGATACGTCTTCGACCGTCACGATGACGGGCTGATTCAAGTTGTTCCAACTGCCGTTCGCATCACCGTGGAACGTGATCCAGTCCTTCCCGTCATTCGTCTTCACCGTGACCGGCGTGTTGGCCGGGATCGTTGCCGGAACGACTTGTGAGACGCAGCTCGCGTCGTTGACGCAGTTCCAGCCTTGCTCGATGCGGACCTTGACCGGAAGCGTCCGGCCGTCGACGAGCCCGATGTACTCGCCGGTGGTCGCGTTTTTGAGCTCGCTGCCGTTGGCGACGAGATCGACGTCGGCGAAGGCGAGTGGGGGGTGCGTCCCAATGACGACTTCAATGCGATAGGTGTGGGTTGGGTCGAGTGTCGTCGCTTTCGTGTCCCAATTCACGGTATAGAACTGGTCGACGAGCGACATCGTGACCGTGTTCGGCGGAAAATCCTTTACGACGGGATGTCCCGATGACGTCCAGTCGCGAACGACTATTTCGACGGGGAGATTTGCCGCGAACGGGTCACCATAGCCGGGCTTGCCAGAGGGGTTGGAGACCATCGGCGGCAAGAACCACACATCGGTATTGCCGTTGTGGGCGCCGTCGGAGATGTCCTTCGTCGCGCCGCCCGGAGCGAGGTTCCGCGGGCCGGTGGCCGAGCGGTCGCCGCACGACAGCGCGAGCAACGCGGCGGCGGTAATGAGGAGTCCTGAAAGAGTCTTTCTGTGCAGGTTGTGCATAACGCCTCGCTTCGTGGGGAGTGTGGAGATGAGGCAGGGCTTGGCCGAGACGACAAAGGAGACGACGCGAATACCGAGGCTGGAGGAGCCTCGGCATCGGATCGGTGAGGGTGTTCGATTGGCTCGGCGCGCTGGGCGCGCCACTCGCGATCAGCGTGCGGTCGCGATCAGCGTCTTGAAACGCGGCTCCTGCTGCAAATCTCTCCACCACCACGTGTTGATCTTCGCGAAGCCAGCGCGGTGATCCGGGTGGTTGGTGAGGTACTGTTCGAGGAGTGAGATCGCTTCGTCGCGCTCACCCAAGAGCGTTCGTGCGACCGCTTCGAGCCCGATGAGCTCTCCGCGGGGGTCGATACTCGCGCCGGCGCGCGAGGCGATCAGCAGGTGATTCGCGCTGTCCGCCAGCTTGGCGCGGCCCAATACGACGCCGACGAGGATTTGCGCTTCGCGGCGCGCGAATTCCCAATCCTGCTTCGGCGTAATGGGTTGGAGATCTCCGACAAGACGCCACGCTCGGTCCGGGTCCGGCGCGACGGCCTTGGTAATCATGAGATAGAGCTGGCAACGAACGAACCGCGGGTTGGCCGGAAAACGGCGGCGCCCCTCATTGCACCAATGGATCGCGTCGCCAAACTGCTCGAGGTCATAGGACGTCGCCCAGAGCCGGTCGAGGATGTTCGGCGCGGAGCGGAGGTACGCGTCAGTCTCGTAGGCGCGCCGGGCTGCACCGTTCGCTTCGACGACGTTCTTACTTCCATATTCCACGACACTCAGCTCATACCACGCGGTGGCTTGCCGCGGATCGAGGTTGACGGCGTCGTGCAGATCGTTTTCAGCGGCGGCGACGATTTGGTCGATCTGCCTCTGGTCGTGAACCAATCCGCTCTGCACGCGAGCATACGAGAGCGTGGCGCGAAGCTCGAGGGCGCGCGGGTTGCGCGACTCGAGCGCGAGTGCTCGAGTTACGTGTGCGAGTCCACCGTCGATGAAGGCGCCGATTGCTGCGGCATCCTTTGTGAGACGCGAGCGGCGGAAGGCGAGATCCGCGCGCGCCAAGAGAGGTTCGGTCCATCGGGCGTCGAGCGAGGCTGCGCGAACAGCGAACGAATCCGCCTCGGCGAGTCGGCCATCCGCCCCTTTTGGATCACCTGACGCCAAGAGCTGCTCGGCGCCCTTCTTCGCTCGCTCAACTTGCTGAATCGCGGCCCATGCCTCGGGGCTGGACGTGCTCACTCGCAGCTCGCGAAGCTGGACTTCTTCCCCAAGCCGCTTTCGCAGAAGTTCGGAGACCGACGCGGACAGCGAGTCCCGCGCTCGCAAGAAATCTCCCTCGGGCACGTGGAAGCTCAATCGGTCGTAATCGACGCCGCTCTGGCCGTCGACGAGTCTCACCGAGACGCGCAGCTGTCCGCCGGCGCGCTCGATGGCACCATTGACCACGGTGCCGACCTTCAAGACGCGGGCGATGCTGTCACTGGGGGCGGTCGCGTTGCGGTACGGGGAGACGCCTCCTGCCGGAACGACCTGGAGCCCGCTGGTACGTGCCAGTTGGTTGATGAGCGATTCCGTGAGACCGTCGGCGACGTGTCGGAGCGAAGTATCCTTGCCGGGGTCCAGATACAGCACGGCCAGGCTGTGCGGGTCGAGGCCGCCGGTCGCTGCCGCGGCGCGCGCGCGCGTGCGCCCCGAGAGCCAAACCGCGACCGCGGCGCCGATGATGAGCGTGACGATGGCCAGCGCGCCGATCGTCGCCGTTCTGTATCTCCGAACAGCGCGCTGGCCCGAAGGCGCGGCCGGTTGGGCGAGCGTTCGTGTCACCCGCCACGTCGTGACCGTTCCATGCTGTTCAAGCAGGGCATGCTTGAATTCTTCTATCGTCTTGAATCGATCCGCAGGGGATTTCTCGAGCGCGTGGAGAATTACTTCTTCCAGGTACGGCGGAACGGCTTGACGCACGACACGGATCGATCGCGGCATCTCCAGCGTGTGCCGGGCGATGATCGCCATCGGGTTGGGTCCGGTGAACGGCGGCTCACCGGCGAGCAGCTCGTAGAGCATGCACGCCAGACTATAGACGTCGCTCCGCGGATCGACCTTCTCGCCGGCTGCCTGCTCGGGGCTCATGTACGCCGCCGTGCCGAGCGACATACCGGTGGCCGTCAGTCGTTGATTGGCGCCCGAGTCCTGAACCAATCGCGCGATGCCAAAATCCGCGACCACCGCGTGGCCCCCGTGAATGAGCACATTCTCGGGTTTGATGTCGCGATGAACGATTCCTAAACCATGCGCGTGCGAGAGCGCATCAGCAATCTCGCAGGTGAGGGCGATCGCGTCCTCGATCGGAATCTGCCCCTCACGATCGAGTCGCTCGCGCAGCGATTCGCCCTGCGCGAACGGCATGACGTAGTAGAGCAGGCCATGCGACTCGCCGGAATCGAGGACGGGCAGGATGTGGGGATGATTCAACTTCCCTAATACTTGAATCTCCCGTTCGAAGCGCTCGACCCCGACGGCGGACGCGATGTCCGGATTGAGGACTTTGACGGCGACATGTCGCCCATATCGCGTGTCCTCGGCGACGAAGACGGTGGCCATCCCGCCTTGGCCGATCTGACGCACGACTCGATAACGCTCAGGAAGAGAATCCTGTAGCTCAGCTAATAATCCAGACACATCAACCAACTCTACAGTAGGCGACGTTAACGTAACCCGCGTAGCGGCAGGCGCTAGGGGCGAAGCCGCCAATTGTTTGCAGTTCTAAATGTTGTGTCTGCTCGACTTACGTGATTGGGAAGGTTACAGAGCTCGCTAGGAGATCGACCAAATACACATATGTGTTGTGGCGGCTCGGACCATTACGAATGCCTTCGCTGCAGTGCCGTCGATGCATCCTCGGCGACTACGATCTCGAACCGCCTCATGACGAAAAGGTTATTACCGGATCTCGAATGAGTTCGATGCGACGCTCGAGCCGTCGCTGAAGTCTTCGTTCTTCGCGACGGTTGCAACGAGACGAAACCGCCCTGACGCGGCGAAGACATGAACGGCGATAACCGTCGACCCTGGATCGAGCTCGATGCGAGCTGCGGCGTCGGCCGGCGGGCACGCAGCCTCACTGGCGCGTGTCCACGCGCCATTCACGAGTTCTTCCGCCAATAACAACGGCTGCGACCCACAGCGGGGAACGAACACCGCACGGTCGCCGGTATTGGTGAGCCGCGCCGTCACAGTGTCGACGGTCGTGCCGCGCGATGCGACCGCCGCGATGATCTGAACGCCGTGCGTCGTCGAGATGTCGGAGAAGATGCCCGTGCTGATGATCACGGTGCATCCTGACATCGCGAGCGAGATCAATGATGCTGCTAACGTCATTGCGAACGCACACTCTTTGCGTCACGCGCGCGACTCACTGCATGCGTGATTGACCGCGCCATCACACTGACGCGCCTGCTTGCCACCGCTAAAACAGGTGTAAGCACCGCGCAAGTCCATGAATGAAAGTTCACAACTTCTTATCCAGCACGTGACTATGTGCGCACATCAGTAAGTTGTCTTTTCGGGCTATTGCGAGCCCGAAATCGTTACTTCTTCTCAGTTCTCCGAAACGGAGGAGCACGTAATGCGTGTTGGACTTCGTCTACTCCTGGCCAGTGCCGTCACACTCGCATTCGCCGGGCCGGCGCTCGCGCAGAACAGCGGCACCATCGCCGGAAAGGTTACGGAACGGCAGACGCAGCGGCCGCTCACGGGAGCGCAGGTGCGCATTCTCGGCGGAACGCGCGGCGCCGTGACCGATGATTCAGGATCATTTCGCATCGTCAACGTCCCGCCCGGCACGGTGCAGTTGTCCGTGCAGCGCATCGGCTACGGTCCCCAGTCGCGCACGGTGACCGTCACCGCCGGCGGCACGACGGCCGCCGAGTTCACTCTGTCGCCATCGGCGACGACGCTCGACGCGGTGACCGTCACCGCCACGGGTCAGAGCGAGCGAAAGCGCGAGAATGGAGCGCCGACGGCGACGATCGACAGCGCCGCGATTCCCAAGGCCGCCATCAGCAACCTCTCCGATGCGTTGAGCTCGCGCGTCGCCGGTGTCGTGGTGCAAACCGCGGCCGGCGAGATCGGCGCGGGTTCACGCATCCGTATTCGCGGATCGAACTCGATCTCGCTCTCCAACGAGCCGTTGCTCGTCATCGACGGCATTCGCGCCGACAACTCGCCGCAGTCGTCGGCGCAGGGAACCGGCGGACAACTGCCGTCCCGCTACAACGACATCAATCCGGAAGACATCGAAGACATCGAGATCATCAAGGGGCCGGCAGCGGCCGCGCTGTACGGGACCGCGGCGGCGAACGGCGTCATTCAGATCACGACCAAGAAGGGTAGAGCTGGTAAGACCCGCTGGGATGTGTTCGGCGAGGCGGGCAACACCAAGGACGTGAACGACTACCCGCTCAATCTCCGGTCGTATGGCCACACCGCCACGGGCGGTCTCGTCACGAACTGCAACCTGGCCCGCCGTACCTCCGGGTTGTCGAACGCCTGCGTCGGCATCGACTCGACGGTGTCGAACAATCCGCTCGTCGCGTCGGGCATCGAGAGCACCGGCGGACGCAAGACCGGCGGCTTGAGTGTCACCGGTGGATCGGACGTCGCCGCGTACTTCGTCTCGGGTGAATATCAACACGAACAGGGCGTCGTCGCGATCAACGAGGAGCAGAAGTTCAATCTTCGCTCGAACATCCGCAGCCAGCTGACTCGCAATCTCGACATGCAGCTCAGCATCGGTTACGTGAACAG
This sequence comes from Gemmatimonadaceae bacterium, assembly GCA_035554995.1. Classification (GTDB taxonomy): domain Bacteria; phylum Gemmatimonadota; class Gemmatimonadetes; order Gemmatimonadales; family Gemmatimonadaceae; genus JAQBQB01. The sequence continues at coordinate 13,924 of DATMHK010000228.1, read as the reverse complement.
CGACCTGCGCCGTCCGCAAAACGACAACAACTCGTATGGCGTCGTTTCGGGTTCGCTGCTCGGCAAGGCAGCCGACTGCTCGCCGTCCGGCGCCAAGCTCCATCCGGGCCTCTGCCTGGGCGGTGCCGACACCGTCAGCCACGGCTACTTCAACCCGGGCATCGCGCCGACGGACTTCTTCAACATCAACACGCGCCAGGTCGTTCAGCGGCTCATCGGCAGCTTGAACAGCAACTGGACGCCGATGAACTGGCTCGCCGTGAACGCGACGGTCGGCGCGGACGTCAATCACCGCAACGACAACGAGACGCTGCCGGCCGACCAACTGACCGTCGATCAGCCGTCGCAGGAAGGCTACCGCAACGTGTTCCGCGCCATCATCGGCAGCTACACGTCGGCATTGAACGCCGCGGCGACGTACGACTACGGCGGCGTCCACATGGTATCAACCGTCGGGACGCAATACAGCGACGTGTCATTCACGCGCACCGACGCCCAAGGCGCGAAGCTCCTGTCCGGCACCGGATCGCTGGCCGGCACGACGGCGCGCTTCGCCGTCGGTGAAGCCAATAGCGACGTGCGTACGATCGGTTTCCTCGGGCGACAGGAGTTCGGTTTCGGCGATCGCCTCTTCCTGACCGGAGCCGTGCGCACCGATCGCAACAGCGCGTTCGGCACGAACTTCAGCCGCGTGTACTACCCGTCACTCAGCGCGTCGTGGGTCGTGAGCGATAACGGCTCGATGCCGGGACGCATTCCAACGATTCCGTTCCTGTCGTCGCTCCGCCTTCGCGCGGCACGCGGATCGGCTGGTCAGAACCCCGGCTACCTCGCCGCGGAGCAGTTCTACAATCCGGTCGCGGTGACGGTGAACGGAACCGACGTTCCGGGATTCACGGTCGGTGGCGCGGGCAACCAGAACCTCAAGCCCGAGAAGTCCACCGAGACCGAGGGCGGGTTCGATCTCGGCCTGCTCAACGACCGATTCAACATCGAGTACACCCACTACAGCAAGACGACGCGCGACGCCCTGGTGAACGTCGATCTCGCGCCGTCGCTCGGCAGCGCGACGAACCGGTTCCAGAATCTTGCGCGCGTGAAAAACTGGGGCGACGAGCTCGTGCTCCGCGCGGACCTCGTGAACCGCGACGCCTGGAAGTTGAACTTCCTCGTCAACGGGTCGTGGAGCCGCAATCGCCTGCTCGACCTCGGCCTCGACGACAACGGTCATCCGATCCCGCAGTTCACAGGCGGCTTCGACGACACCCAGATCTTCAAGGCCGGTCTGCCGCTCGGCGCGTATTACCAACGCGGCATCACGTCGGTCAACGACGCGAACAAGGATGGCATGATCGCCTGCCCCGATGGCCCGGGCACCGACGGCTGCGAGTTCACCGTCGCCGATTCGGCGTCATACCTGGGCACGCCGTTCCCGCAGGCCGAGATCAACTTCGTTCCGCAGCTTTCGCTCGGGCGCTTCGCGCGCATCACCGCGACGCTCGATCATCGCGGCGGCCAGAAGATCTACAACCTGACGGGCGTGTACCGGAACGCGATCTTCCTCAACGGCTCGGCGGTCCAAACGCCGGACGCCGGCAATCTGCAGGAGCAGGCGGCCGCGCAGGCCGCGGCCTTCGGCTTGAACGGCGGCTACATCGAGGACGCGTCGTTCACCAAGCTCCGCGAGGTGACGGTGTCGTTCTTCCTGCCACAGAAGTGGGCGACGAAGGCGCGCGCCGCGTCGGCGACGCTCACGCTTGCCGGCCGTAACCTGCACACGTGGACCAATTACACGGGTCTGGATCCGGAGCTCAACGCCGGCGCGCAGGCCAACTTCACGACCACCGACTTCCTGACGCAGCCGCAGATCCGGTACTTCACCGCGCGGCTGTCGCTCGGATTCTGATTCTCATCCATACACGAACTCACATGTCTTATTTCAAATACTTGGAGCGTGTCGCGGTCGGTGTCGTCCTGGCGGGCGCCGCCGGTCTTGCGGCGTGCAATGAGCAGAATCTGCTCAATGTCCCGACGCCGGACGTCGTCCTGCCGAAGGACATCAACGGCGCGGCGGCGCTGCCCGCGGCGTACGCCGCGGCGATCGGCGACTTCCAGGTCGCCTTCGCCGGCGGCTACGGCAGTGGCCTCGACAACAACGAAGGCATCGCCCAGATGTCCGGCTTGCTCGCCGACGAGCTGGTGAACGCCGAGACCTTCAATACCCGTATTGAAGTGGATCGGCGGGCCACCAAAGTGATCAACGGCACGACACTGCAGACCTTCCAGGACCTGCAGCGCGCACGCGCGACGACTGACCTCGTCGCCGCGCGCTTCCGACAGTTCGCGCCGACCGATCCCCTCGGTCCGGAGGTCCAGGCGCTCGCCGGCTTTTCGTATGTCCTGATCGCCGAGGCGTATTGCAACGGCGTTCCGACCAGCCGGATCAACGACGAAGGAAAGTTCGAGTTCGGCGCGCCGCAGAGCGGTCAGCAGATTCTCACGACCGCCGTCGCCAAGTTCGATTCGGCGATCGTCGCGGCTGGTGCGGCCGGCGCCACGACTGCGCTGAACCTGGCGCGGATCGGGAAGGGACGGGCGCTGCTCGACCTCAACCAGCCGGCGCAGGCCGCCGCGGCCGTCTCCGCGGTGCCGTCGTCGTTCAACTACAGCATTCAGCACAGCGAGAACACGGGCCGCCAAAACAACGCGATCTTCGCCTTCAACTACCTCGAGGGCCGGTTTGCCGTGGGCGATCGAGAAGGCACGAACGGCTTGCCGTTCGCGAGCCTCAACGATCCGCGCTTGCCCATCATCGATGCTGGAACGGGCTTCGACGGTGAGACGGAGCTGTTTCTTACCACGAAGTATCCCGAGCGGAAGGCGCCGACACCGCTGGCCCTTGGCGTCGAGGCCCGGCTGATCGAAGCCGAGGCGGCACTGCGGGCCAATGACCTGAACACCTTCCGCGCGAAGCTCAACGACGCGCGGGCGAACGCGCTCACGTACACCGAGGACGGCGCACCGAACAGCCAACCGCTCGATTCGCCTCCGCCGATCGCCACCGTTCCGTCCACGGCGGCCGCTCAGCAGAACCTGCTCTTCCAGGAGCGGGCGATCGATCTTTTCCTCACGTCACACCGCCTCGGCGACCTGCGTCGCCTGATCTGGCAGTACAATCGTGCTCCCGACGCGGTCTTCCCAGTCGGCCCCTACGAGCCGGACAACACGTCGAAGGCGGGTACGAACTTCGGCACGGACGTGAACTTCCCAATTCCACGGGAAGAGGAAAACAATCCGCTCTTCCTGAATTCCGGCGCGGCGTGCACGAACCGGAGCGCTGGTATCAGCTGAGCAAGCCAAGCTCTGGCGTTCGAGTTCATTAACTACTAGACGCAGAGGGAGTAGCCCTCTGCGTCTAGTAGTTATTGCAGCCTCAATGCACGAGACGCCACTTGGGCGCTCCCACTTCCGCAACCACGAATCAGCCCCCATCCTGAACGCACGTTCGGGGGGCTGCAAATGGACGCAGACTACTGGCGCCGCGTTGAGCGTGTGCTCGACATGGCGCTGGAAAGTGAGCCATCGCAATGGCCGACGGTCGTCGCCGAAGCGTGTCATGGCGATGACGACGTCCGGCGCGAAGTCGAGAGCCTGCTCGGTCGGTACGCGACGGCTCGCTCGTACCTGAGATCGCGTCCGGTCGCGATCGCGGCCGCGCTGCTCGCCGAGGCGCGCGAGACAAGCGTCTCGTACGAGGGGCGGCGCTTCGGTGCCTATCGCGTCGTCCGTGAGCTCGGCCGCGGTGGGATGTCGCGCGTCTTTCTCGCGGAACGGGCCGACGGCGAATTCGAGCAGCAGGTCGCGCTCAAGTTGCTGCGACCCGGTCTCGACTCCGACATCGATTTGAACCGCTTCAAGGTCGAGCGGCAGATCCTGGCGTCGCTGAATCATCCCAACATCGCGCGCTTGCTCGACGGCGGCGTCACGTCCGAAGGCGTTCCGTTCCTCTTGATGGAGCTCGTCGAGGGCGAGCCGATCGACCTGTATTGCGACACGCGGCGGCTCGGCGTCAGTCAGCGCCTGCGCCTCTTCATCGAGATGGCCGGCGCGGTCCAATCGGCGCATCGCAGCCTGGTGGTGCATCGCGACCTCAAGCCGTCGAACATCTTTGTCACGAAAGACGGCGTCGTGAAGCTGCTCGACTTCGGACTGGCCAAGTTGCTCGAACCCGACGACGCCGGGGCGGCCGCCCACGCCACGGTCTCGACCCACCGATGGATGACGCCGGAATACGCCGCGCCAGAACAGATTCTTGGCCGGCCGATTACGACGTCGACCGACGTCTATCAGCTCGGCGTCGTGCTCCATCGGCTGTTGGTCGGCCGGACACCGTTCGCGGAACGCACGACGAGCGTTCACGAGCTCGAGCGAGCGATTCTCGAGGCGGAGCCGCCGGCGTTGAGCGGCGAGCTCCGCGGCGATCTCGAGGCGATTCTACGGAAAGCGCTCGCCAAGGAACCAAACGCCCGCTACGCATCGGTCCAGGATTTCGCCGACGACATTCAACGCTACCTCGAGCGGCGTCCCGTGCTGGCTCGACGTCAAACGACGTCGTACCGCCTGCGGCGGTTCGCGCGACGACACCGTGGCGCGCTCGCCGGCGCTGCCGCGGTCGTTTCGCTCATCGGCGTGTACGTCGGAACCGTGCTGGTGGACCGCGCGCGCATTCGTCGCGCGCTGGTCGAGGCGCAGGCGGGGACGCGGAAGGCCGAACAAGTCACGGACTTCATGCTCGGTCTGTTCGAGGCGGCGGAAGGCGGACAGTCGTTGCATGATACCGTCACCGCGCACCTTCTCCTCAGTCGCGCCGTCGATCGAGCGAACGAGCTGAGTGGACAGCCCGAGCTCAAGGCGCAGATGCTCGACGTGATCGGGCGAATTCACACGCAGCTCGGCGAGACCGAGAAAGCCAAGCCGCTGCTGATGGAAGCGCTGGCCATTCGTCGCTCGCTCCATGGTGAGATTCACCCCGAAGTCGCCACCAGCTACGAAGCGTTGGCGAACGTGAGCGCCGCCACGCGAGACCGGTCGGAGGCGATCCGCCTGCGCCGCCGCGTCCTCGAGATTCGCCGCACGATTGCCGGCACCGACGATCCGAAAAGTCTCGATGCGCTGTACGACCTTGCCCGTTCGCTCCATGGGGCGGGCGATCGGAAAGGTGCCGACCCGCTCTTTGCCGAATGGCTGAGCGGCGTCTCGCGCCAACCCCGACAGCTCACCGAATTGCGCGCGAGTCAGCTTGCCTCCGCTGGCGACTTGCTCTCCAGTCAAGGGGACTTGGATCGCGGCGATTCGCTCTATCGAGAAGCGCTGGTCATCCGGCGATCGCTCTACGGCGAGCGGCACTCGCTCATCGCCGTGATCCTGGAGAACCTCGCCCAGGACGCCGATCTGCGACACAACTTTGCTGCCGGTGACTCGCTGTATCGATCCGCCGAGGCGATGCTGCGAGCCGTCTATCCACAGGGTCATCCAAGTCTCGGAGACGCGCTGAACCTTCACGGCAACGCGCTCCAGCGCGCCGAGCGCTTTGCCGAGGCCGAGCCGCTCCTTCGCGAGGCGCGGGCGTTGTCGGAGCGATTCCAGGGTCCGAACAGCCTGGCTGTGGCGCTGTCGGACGTCAACCTTGGGTTCACGCTGACCATGGTCGGCAAATACGTCGAAGCGGAGACGTTCGACCGCGACGCGATTCGCATTCTTCGGTCGCTGTTCGACGACAAGAACGCGATGGTCGTCATGGCCCGCGATCACCTGGGCGACGCGTTGCGCGGGCAACGTCGTTTCGCCGAGGCCGAGCCGCTGCTCCTCGCCGGCTACGAACGGTTCAAGGTTCCGAACTCGGTTACCAGGGTTTGGCTCGGGCATGTGCTCTCGGCGCTTGTCCGTCTCTACGAAGCCGAGGGCAAGCCGGACGAGGCGGCAAAATACCGGTCGATCTTCCAAGCCGGCCGGCCGGTCGCGGGGTCGAGCTCGTCAACGCAACGCCCCCCTTGAACGTGTTTGTAATCGGAGCCATCCTCCGGCCAGCAGTCCTGCCTCCGATGGAATACGCCTAACCACCAGGAGTTCTCTCGTGGACGAGCTTTCCCGCCTGTTCAGCGCTTACGATCGCGGCACCATAACGCGCCGGCAACTCTTTCAAGTACTGGGGCTCGCCGCGGTCGCGACGCCGCTCGCCCGCGCGGTCGGTCAGGGCAGCTGTGCCGGTCGCGACCGAGACTCGAGCGCGGCGTGCACTCACACGACGATGAAGCCGCCGTTCGACCCCACGGGATGGAAGACCGTGCTGCTCGACCATTTCACGATGCACGTCACCGATGCCGAGAAGGAAGCGGCCTTCTACGCGGCGTTCCTCGGCTGGAAAGTGCGTAGCAACGACGGCAACGTCATCGTGATGGACATGGGTGACCTCGGCGGCGTGCAGATCCGCGGTGGCTACACCCCGCCGGCTCGCGGCGCGGGTCGCGGCGGCGGCGGCGGTGGACGCGGCGGTCGTGGTGGCGCCCCGGGCGACACGACGGGCGGCGGTCGTGGCGGCGGCGCCGGGCGTGGTGGCGCGGCCGGCGGAGCAGGCGGTGGCGGCCGAGTGCAGTTTCCGCCCTGCCAGACGCCCCGCATGGCGCTCGTCGACGGCGGCGGCGCTACCTGGGACGGTTTCGCGTGGGGCATCGCCCCCTGGGACGAAAAGAAGGTCGAGGCAGCGCTCAAGTCGCGCGGTCTCAACCCGGTCCCGGATCACCAGGGCAACGACTATCGCGCCTTCCACGTGAAGGATCCGGACGGCATGGATCTCTGGATCACGAACGGAAACCGCAACAACCGCCGCACGACCCCTCCGAACGGAAAGCTCAACGCGCCGCTTCCCTTCGAGTCGACTGGCTTCCAGACGAAGTATCTCGACCACATCTCGTACCGCGTCACCAGCTACAAGGAAACCGTGGCGTTCTACGAGGCCTTGTTGGGATGGAAGGGACTCGGCGACGAAGGCAGCCAGAACGAAACGCAAATCGCGCCGGAGATCGGCGGTCTGCTTATCCGTGGCGGCAACGCACTCGCGCCCGGCTTCGAGATGCCGGCCAACCGCTCGTCGGCGATGGACCACATCTCGTTCGGCATCACGCCGTTCGATCCGGACAAGGTCTACGAAGCGCTGTGCGCGCGTGGTCTGCAGGCGCAGGTCGATACCGGCTCGATCGCCACGTCACCGCCGGCCGAGCAGGACATTCATACGGCGACCTATAAAAGCTTCCACACCCGGACGCCGAACAACTTCAATCTGCAGTTCAGCGCGAAGATCTCCCCGACTCAGAAGACCGGGCCGGGCTGATCGCCGAGCCAATCGCTGCCAGCGCCGATGCGGCGCTGGCAGCCTCAAGCCGGAGGCGGAATGTCGAGCCGCCTCCCACGACGCTCCGCACTTCGAGATCGCCTCCCATTTCCCGCGCCAGATCCCGGCTGATCGCCAGTCCCAGTCCGGTGCCTTCCGTGGGGCGCGAGAGCTAGACGTCTGTTTGGGCTTGTGACTCGGCCTGGATCTGCTCCAGCTCCCGCACTCCCTCAGCGCCGATCGTGTGCGTGAGCTCGAATCCAAAGACGTCCAGCGCCGTGCGTTCGCCGTCGGGCGCGATGCCGCAGCACTGCGTCTCGCCGGGGCAATGGTCGCAGTTCAGGCTCAGGCGGCCTTCGACGATCACGATCGGAAAGGCGCGACAGTAGAACGGCTTCAACCCCGGTGACCGCTCCTCGGCGCGCTGAAGCACGCACCGTCGCTGGCTGTCGAGGAAGACGCACGTCCCGCCCACGATCGCGGTGTTGATCGCGCGTCCGGAAGGGAAGTCCATGTCCTCTTCGTCCTCCGGGACGAACCATTTCGACGGATCGTGCTCCTGCGCCGGCTCGAGATACTCCTGGACGAGCGCCGCCTCGGCGAGAATCCGATCGCGATGCTTGATGTCGACAAGGACGCCGTCGCGACAGCAGTACGCGCTGCAGCGCGAGGAATCGGCATCGGCGGCGAATCGCGCCGCGAAAACCTCCTCACCGACCTGGAGATCGGAGAGGTAGGGAAGATGATGCCGGCGAAGCGGAAACGCGTGAGGCACGACGAAAAATGGAGCCGTGCGCGTGCGGGCGAAAGGCAGCATGATGCACTTGGCGAATCCGAACGATTCTCGTCGCGAGGGTGTCCCACGAACATGCGCCTCGACACGCTCTATCAGGACCTCGTCTATGCCGTACGCGGTCTCCGCGCCAAGCCGGCATTCACGATCGCCGTGGTCGCGACTCTCGCCCTCGGACTCGGCGCCAACGCGGCGATGTTCAACATCGTCGATCAACTGCTCTTCCGGCCGCCGCCGATGCTCCGCGATCCCGCCACGACGCATCGCGTATATGTCGGCAACACCAACCGGGGAAAGGAATACCTCAACGGCGTGAGCCGGTACGCCGCGTTCGAGGATTTCAAACGGTGGACGACCTCTTTCTCGACCATTGCGGGATTCACCACACGACGACTCGCCGTCGGCTCGGGCGACGACGCGCGCGAGATGCTCGTTGGATTCGTCAGCTACTCTTTCTTCGATTTCTTCGACGCGCGGCCCGCGGTCGGCCGATATTTCACGGCGCCTGAGGATACCACGCCCGCCGGCGCCGCGGTCGCGATCCTCAGCTATCCGCTGTGGCAGACGCAGTTCGGCGGACGCGCCGACGTCGTTGGTTCCAGCATCAGGATCGGGTCCGTTCTCTACTCCGTGATCGGCGTCGCTCCTCGCGGATTCGAGGGCATCTGGCCGGGTCGTGCGCCGGTGGCCTACATGCCGATCACGAATTACGGCGCCGCGCAGCAGACCTGCGGTGGACGCGATCGCGCCTGGTATGCGACGTACCAGTGTGGCTGGATGAATGCGATCGCACGACGAAAACCAAACGTCGCGATCGAGCGAGCCGACGCAGACCTGACCCAAGCCGCGGTGAAGAGCTACCTCGCGTCGCTCGGAGAAAACAGCGGCGCACCGCGGCTCGAGCTGGCCAAACCGCGCGCGATGCTCGCGTCGATTCTTCCGGAGCGTGGCCCCAACAAGTCGGCGATCGGCAGGGTCGCGACCTGGATCGGCGGCGTGTCGGTGATCGTGCTTCTCATCGCGTGCGCGAACGTCGCCAACCTGCTCCTGGCGCGTGCGATCGCCCGTCGCCGCGAGATCGCGGTGCGACTGGCGTTGGGGGTGACCCGCGGGCGACTGGTTTCGCAGCTCCTGACCGAGAGTCTCGTGCTCGCGGTGCTTGGCGGCGTTGTCGGCGTGTTGGTCGCGCAGGTCGGCGGTACCGCATTGCGGGCGGGCTTTCTCCCAGACAGCACGAGCCCGGCCGGCCTGCGCGATCTCCGCACCGTACTCTTCGCCTTCGGCGCCGCGATCGCCGTAGGATTGTTGACTGGCATTGCGCCGGTCTTGCGCGCGCGCCGCGTGGACGTCGTCCACGATCTCCGGCTCGGCGCGCGCGAAGGCGGCCAGCAACGCTCGGGCCTCCGCGTCGCGCTGCTCGTTCTACAGGCTGCGCTCTCGGTGATCCTACTCATCGGTGCAGGGCTGTTCGTTCGCAGTCTCCAGCGAGTGGAAGGGATGCGCCTCGGCTACGACGTGGATCCGGTTCTCGTCGTGGGATTGAACCTGCGCGGGCAGACGCTGGACAGCGCGCGGCAGGTAGACCTTCTGCAACGCTTGCTCGCCACCGCGCAGTCAACGCCGGGTGTGGTCACGGCAAGCCGCCAAACCGCCGTTCCATTGTGGAGTAATTCCAGCACCCGACTGTCAGTCGCCGGAATCGATACCGTCGAGCGGCTCGGTCACTTCAACTACAGCGCTGTCGGGCCCGACTATTTTCGGACGCTCGGCACCCGCGTCGTGCGTGGGCGAGCGATCACCGTCCAGGACACGCGTGAGGGACCTCGCGTTGCGGTCGTCAGCGAGAACATGGCGCGTGTGCTCTGGCCCGGACGCGATGCGATAGGGCAGTGCATGAAGGTGAACTCCGACGTCTGCACGACGGTCGTTGGCATCGCCGAGAACATCCATGAACAGAGTCTCGCTGCCGATTCGATGTTCAACTACTACATGCCGGTGACGCAAATGCGGCCGACCGCGGGCGGCCTGTTCGTGCGCGTCGCCGGTGACGCGCCAAAGTTCAGGGAGCCGCTGCGCCGATCACTCCAGCGCGAGATGCCGGGTGTGTCGTACGTGACGGTGACACCCTTCAGAGAGATTGTCGCCCCTAGCATGCAGTCAATCCGGTTGGGGGCGATGATGTTCGTCGCTTTCGGCGGGCTGGCCTTGTTGGTCGCGGCGATGGGACTCTACAGTGTCATCGCCTACAACGTCGAGCAGCGCCGGCACGAGCTGGGCGTGCGTCTCGCGCTTGGGGCGCAGCCGCGGGACCTGGCGACCCTGGTCTTGTCTGACGGGGCTCGCGTCGCCGTGGTTGGCCTCGCCATCGGCATTCTTGTCGCCCTGTACGCGAGCAGATGGCTCGCGCCGCTGCTGTTCGAGGTGTCGCCGAGGGATGCGCTCGTTTATGGCACGGCGTCGCTGACCTTGCTGGCGGTCGCGATGCTCGGGAGCTGGGTGCCGGCGCGCCGGGCGTCGCGGACCGATCCCAATGTCGCGCTGAGAGCGGAGTAGCCGGGGTTCGTTCTCGGCGATGTCGGATCCTTCGACCGTTTTGCGGATGAAGAGGTGATGGCCACTTCATCCCAGGTTGGAGGATTCGATGACCGGAATTCGCGTAACCGCGCTCGCTGCCGCGCTGCTCCTTGTCGCGGCGTGCGGTACGGATCAGCCATTGCGACCCCTGCTACCGTCGAACGCGGCATTATACGCCAAGAAGGCGGCCACGCCCTTTATTGCCGACGTCAGTCCGAGCACGGCCTCGTTGGAAATCGGCGTTGGATCGACTTTCAGCATCGGGGTTTCAAATCCGTCGGCGAACAATATTTATGCGGGCATTTCACTAAGCGCGACGATCGTTCAGGGGAACGCCAGTCGCGCAGCCGGGAGTGCGGTTCCGGACTGTGGCAGGGGTGCCGGTGTACTTCCCGCAACATCCGACTGTGGGACTGCGATGACCGTCACGGCTGATAACACGGCCGAGGGCACCGGAACGCTCACCGCCGGCAACGCGAAGCTTGTCATTAGGCTACTGCAATCGAGCGCCGGCGGGACGCCGACCGTACTCGATACGAAGACCATCAAGGTCACGCTGACCACCGCCGGCGCCGTTTCTATCGCCGACCTCCAGCTTGCCTTCTCGTCGATGGAAATTGACGGCACCCAGCTCAACGCTTACACGGTGACGCTGGGGAACACCACGGGCGCGGATCGTTCGCTGTACATCATCCAGAACTACGTCGTACAAGGCAGCGTTGTTCACGCCGGCGGCGGCGCGCAGGTCTGTCCGGGGCTGACGGGCGTGGTTCCAGCAGGCGGCTGCACGTTCGATTGGCACACGTTCGCTCAGAACTCGTTGGGTGAGCCGGGAACGCTCGTGGCAGGACCGGCTACGCTCAGGATCGATCTCATTTACGGCGACGGCGTTTCGAGCACCATCGTTGGTACTCGCGAGTTTCCGATCCAACTGACGACCCCGTGATGCGCCGAGGGTAGATTTCGTAGCATGAACCGCCGGACGTTCCTGCTACGTACAGGACTGGGAATGGGGGGACTCGTAGCGGCGCCAGCTGCCGCGCGGGCGCTCACGTTCGCGTCCGGCGAATTCGTGTTCGCGCGCCTCCGCTACGACTCCGGCGACTGGGACTATAACCCCAAGGTCTGCTCGAACGTCCTCGACACGATCCTCCAGTACACCTCGATCCCGGTGAAACAGGACGAGGTCGTCGTCACGCTCGATTCCGCCGATTTGCTCGCATTTCCGTTCCTGTTCATGACCGGTCACAAGCTGGTTCGCTTCAGCGAGAAGGAGCGAAAGGGCCTTGTGCGATACGTCGAGAACGGTGGGCTGCTTTTTTCGGACGACTGCAACCACGACGTGAACGGCCTGTACGCCAAGTCATTCGAAGCCGAGATGGCGCGGGCGTTCGGCGCGGGAGCGCTGCAGAAGCTGCCCAACGATCATCGGGTTTATCGCAGCTTCTTCAAGTTCACCGGGCCGCCCCAGACTTCTCATGAGCTGAACGGCTGGGGTGACAACATCGTCCATGGTTACTTGCGCGGCGTGGAACGAAACGGCCGCCTCGGCGTGGTCTATTCCAACCAGGACTACGGTTGCGAGTGGGACTACGCCTGGCAGAACAAGCGCTTTCGGACCAAGGACAACACGAAGTTCGCCGTGAACCTGGTCGTTTATGCGATGACGTGAGTGCTGTCGTCCTCCGCGAGCGTAAGCGAGCGGGGGATCTACTGTGCTTGACTCGTAACCAGACCGGGACAGTAGATCCTCCGGCCGCGAGACGGCCGGAGGATGACAGCCGTCAATCGAACGCCGCGCCGACCATGATCTTCCGAATCAGCAGCCACGGCGACCCGTGCGAGATCGAGTTCGTCTGCGTTGGCTGGCCCTTGGCGTCGCCGCCCGTTCCGAACTTCAAATACTCCGACGGTCCAGTCATTCCATCCAGATTCTTCCAGAAGTCCGTGGTGATCGCGTTGTAGGTCACGTCGGTCACCTGGCGGGTGATCTTACCGTTCTTGATCTCCCAGAAGATGTGGCCGCCGAACTGACCGTTGTATCGCTGCTGGTCGATGGAGTAGCTGCCACGCCCGTCGATCATGACGCCGTCCTTAACGTCGGCGATGAGCTGTTCGCGCGTTGGTGAATTGGCCGGTCCCGGCTCCAAGTGCACGTTGGGCATACGCAGGAACGGATAGTCGCGCCACGAATTCGCAAAGGTGCAACCGCGGCTGAACTTTTCGCCGACGAGATGCGCCGTCTCGCGATTCGTTTGCAGGCCGACGAGGATGCCGTCTCGCACGATCGGGAACTTCTGCGCCTTCACGCCATCGTCATCATAACCAACGGAGCCGAGTCCGTCGTCGGTTTTGTCCGCGGTGATGTTCATGAGCTTCGATCCGTACCGGAGCTTCCCGACGTCGGACAACTTGACGAAGCTCGTGCCCGCGTAATTCGCTTCGTAGCCGACGACGCGGTCCACCTCCGTCGCGTGCGCGACGATCTCATGGATCGTGAGCATCGCATGAGACGGGGACAGGATGAGGTCGCGCAATCCGCTCGAGCCCAGCGGCTTTGCCGTGCACATCTCCACTGCCTCGTGCGCGACGCGCTCAGCCGACGCGAGGAAATCCGTGCGCTCGGCGACTTCCCATCCGCCCATCGACGCGACGCCGGGATAGTTGCGCGTCCGCGTGACCTCGCCGACTTTCGCCGTGACGCTCAACGTCGGCGTCGTCGTGTAAAACTCCTGTTCGATGTACGATCCTTCGCTCGACGCGAAGTAGCGCCACTCGTACGCATGATTCGCCGACACACTGACGGCGGTGACACCGGCGACGCCTTTCGCCTTGTCGACGATCGCTTGCGCCCAGGCTTGCTTGTCCGTCTGAGAGACGGAGAAGGGCGGCTTGACCATCGGTGTTACATAGTTGTCGACGTACTTCGGAACTTGAGCGAGCTGAAGATCCGCCTTCTTGGCGATCGCGCTCGCCTTGGCGACTTCGACGGCGACGCGCGTGATGCGCCGAATCTCGTCCTCCGTGACGATCGGACTCGAGGCAAACCCCCACACGCCGCTGTGCACGACCCGAACGCCGAAACCCGCTGCCTGGCGGTTCGCGTCGGTCGGTATCTCGCGAATCTGATTTCCTCGTCCGCCTCGGCCGCCACCGCCAAAACCACCGCC
>DATMHK010000227.1:0-11578 GCA_035554995.1 Gemmatimonadaceae bacterium | reverse complement strand
AGTCAGTACGGGGCGACGCTTCGTGATCCGGTGGGCAGCGGGACGTACGAGATCGTGCCGTAGGCTTTGGGCTTGGTACGATGGGATGGTCTAACGATGGAAGGGCCGCGGGCTAACGCGGACACTCGCGGACTAACGCGGTCTCAGGACGCTTCGGTGCGCGCTTCCTAGCCACTGTGCGCGCGAAAGAGATGGGTTTTTGTTGGAACTGCCTCAGGATGCTTCGGGCGAGCGAAGCGTCCTGAGGCAGTTCCAAAAAAAACTCCGGCTCGTGGCGAAAGTGGCCAGCCCGATACCGCGTTAGCCCGCGCGTGTCCGCGTTAGCCCGGCCTTTCCATTGCGAGTCTCTCGCTCGCGTACCAAGCGTCCCAATGCGCTGCTTACTTCACCAACTCGAGCGCCCGTTCCGACGCCGCCGTGGCGAGCCAGGCACGATAGCGGGGCTCGCGGCCGTGCACGATGTCGAAGAATGTTTTCTGAATCTGCTTCGTCATCTGCCCCGGCTTGCCGTCGTTGATCCTGCGGCCGTCCACTTCGGTGACCGGCATGATCTCTACGGCCGTGCCGGAGAAGAACAGCTCGTCGGCGTTCTCGATGTCGCCGATCGTCATCGGACGGATGACAACGGTGATTCCCAAGTCGCGCGCGATTTGAATCACGCTGTCGCGCGTGATGCCCATGACGATCGACGCGTCGATGTCGTTCGTGATCAGCGTTCCGTCGCGGACGACGAACAGGTTAGCCCCTGAGCCCTCGGCAACGTCGCCCTTCGAGTTCAGGAGGATCGCGTCGTCATAGCCGCGGCGAATCGCTTCCTGCACCGCCCGCACGGAGTTCGTGTAATGACCGCCGCACTTCACGTATGCCGGCAGCGTGAGCGAGTCGATGCGCCGCACGGTGGAGACCGACACGCGCACCCCTCGATCGGCGTCGCTCGCGAAGTACATGCGGCCCGGAACGGCGATGATCGCTACCGTCACCGGACACTCTTTCGGCCAAACGGCGAAGCTGTGCGAATCAAAGAACGCTAACGGACGAAGGTACGCCGCTTCGAGCCCGTTCATTCGGACGACCTCGAGCGAGGCATTCGAGAGCTGGTCGACGGTGTAGGGAATCTCGATCTCGTACGCCTTTGCCGACGCCTTCAGGCGATGCATGTGCGCGTCGAGGCGGAAGATCGCCGGCCCGTCGGGCGTGGGATACGCCCGCATCCCCTCGAACACCCCGGTGCCGTACTGCAGCGCGTGGGCGCTGACGTGCACCTGCGCGGAATCCCACGGCGTGAGCTCGCCGTTCATCCAGATGAATTCAGTCTTCGCGAAGGGGGGCATGGCGTCTCCGGGGGGACGGACGGCGAGCGTGGATCCGGGGGAGTATGCGCCTCGGGGCAGCGGAACAGCAAGACGCGATCACTGGCAGTTTTCCGCCCCACGGGCGAAGATTGGCGAGCAGTCTGCTGCGGCCGTCAACTCCATCCGATTCGCCCACCCGGCATGCGACAAATCCTCAAGTGGATTGCCATCAGCCTCGGCAGCATTGCGGCCGCAGGGGTGGGGATCCTCCTCGGTTTGTTCCTGCTCGGAAAGGTGAAGGCAGGGGACCGTCCGGACTTCGCGGTCCAGCCGCCTCTCATCCCGGCGGACAGGGCATCGGTCGCCCGGGGACGCCACATCGCCGAAGCGGTCGCGCTGTGCACCGAGTGCCACCAGAACGGCCTCCGAGGTCGGAACCTCGGCTTTCCGTCGCTCGTCGGCAGGCTCGTGGCCCCCAATCTCACGTCGGGCGAAGGCGGTGTCGGCGGACGCTACACCGCGTACGACTGGGACCGCGCGATCAGACATGGCATCGCCAAGGATGGGCGCAAGCTCGTGCTGATGCCGTCGGAGTATTACGCGGAAATGACCGACTCCGACTTCGCGGCCCTCGTCGCCTTTCTCAACGCGCTGACGCCGGTCGACAACGAGCTGCCGGCGAGCCGAATCGGAGTCCTCGGCAGCGCCCTCATCGGCTCGGGACGATTCCCGTTTCCGGCGGACGTCCTGAACCACGACGAGGTCGGCCAGACCGTCGTGACGAGGGGAGTGACCGCGGAGTATGGGTCATATCTCGTCACGCTGGGCAACTGTCGCGGGTGCCACGGTCCGGAGCTGCGCGGAACCGCGAATCGCATCGGTCCGCCGCCCGCGCCAAATCTCGTGGACAGCACGCGCAACTGGTCCGCGGACGACTTCCGCAAAACGATTCGCAGCGGACGCACGCCGGCCGGACGAACGCTCGATCCGCAGAAAATGCCGTGGCCGCGTCTCGCCAATCTGACCGACGCCGAATTGGACGCGGTCTTCGAATACGTCCGCTCGATCGCGACCCGCTAACCTCGCCCAGTCGAAATAGCAGTCGAAATAGGGTCAGACCCTATTTCGAGGATTTTAAATAGGGTCAGACCCTATTTCGAGGATTCTAAATAGGGTCTGACCCTAAATAGGCGAAATCATTCGCGGCGTACCCGACAAACGCGACTGGCGTGCTATACGTCGCAGATCTGAAACGCCTGCTTGAGCGACGTCAGCGGATCGCGCTTCGGCACGAACTCCTGTCCGACGAACCCCGAGAAGCCGGTGTCGGCGATCGCCTCCATGACGCGACGATAGTTCAGTTCCTGAGTCTCATCAATTTCGGCGCGACCGGGAACGCCGCCCGTGTGATAGTGGGCGATGTATTGCGAGTTGGCCCGAATGGTGGCGGTAACGTCCCCCTCCATGATCTGCATGTGGTAGATGTCGTAGAGGAGCTTGAGTCGCGGCGACCCGACCCCTTTCACGACCTCGACCGCCCATGCCGTGTGATCGGCCTGGTAATCCTTGTGATCGACCTTGCTGTTCAGCATCTCGAGGCAAAGCGTGACGCCGTGCTTCTCCGCGGTCGGGGCGACGCGCCTGAGACCCGAGATGCAGTTGGCGATGCCGTCACCGTCGGACAGACCGGCGCGATTGCCGCTGAACACCACGATGTTCGGAATCCCCGCCGCCGCGACGAGGGGAATCATTCGCTCGGCGTCGGCGACGAGCTTGTCGTGGTTATCTGGACGGTTGAAGCCGACCGGAATCGAGCCGAAGCCGTTCGCCATCGCGCATTGAAGGCCATGCTTCTTCGGCGTCGCCCAATCCGGTTCGCTCAACAGCTCGACGGAACTGTACCCGATCGACTTGGCGGCCTGGCACAAGTCGTCGAGCGGAATTCGTCCGTAGCACCAGCGCGAGACGGACTGTTTGAGACGGCCGGCGACTCCGCTGCGCGGCAACTCGGCAGCTCGGCTGCTCGGCCTCTCGGCTACTCCGCTGCGCGCCTCAGCCGAGCCGCCGAGTAGCCGAGTAGCCGAGAGGCCGGCGAGCACCGTGATCGCGTCGCGGCGATTCAGTTCGCCGTTCACAGTTCCCGCCGTTTCATCAATTCGACGGCGTTCGACACCGCACGGGCCGTCAGCGCCATGTACGTGATGCTCGGGTTCTGGCACGCGCAGCTGGCCATGCACGCCCCGTCAGTGATGAAAAGATTCTTCACGTCCCACGCCTGGTTCCATCGATTGAGGACGCCCTCCGTCTGTGTCTTGCTCATGCGAGCGCCCCCCATCTCGTGGATGCAGTGACCGGGCGGATTGTTCGAGCGATGCGTCCGCACGTTCGTGCAGCCCACCGCCTCGAGCATCTCGGCCATCGCAGTCATCATGTCCCGGTCCATCGCGCGCTCGTTGTCGCGCCAACGGACCTCGATGCGTGCCGCCGGAATGCCCCACTTGTCAGTGACCGTCGGATCGAGCGTAACCGCGTTCTTCTCGTTCGGCAGCGTTTCGCCCCAGCCTGACGCCGAGAGGCTCCACGGCCCGAGGTCGTTGATCAATGAATCCTTGAATGCCGCGCCGTAGCCGGGCATACTGCCGCCGCGACCCCAGCCGTTGCGACCCGAGCCGCCCTGCATGCCATAGCCACGAAGGAAGTCGGGGTGCGCCGCCTTCACATTGCGGAACCGCGCGATGTAGATGCCGTTCGGCCGGCGTCCGATTGTTCGCTTGTCGGTGAACCCGGGAACCGTTCCGGACGCGCCCGACCCGTAATGATGGTCCATCACGTATTTGCCGAGCGTCCCACTGCCGTTCGCGAGGCCGTCGGGGAACCGCGCGCTCTTCGAGTTGAGCAGCAGGCGAACCGACTCGATGGTCGATGCGCAGAGAAAGACGATTCGCGCCGTGTACTCGCGCGATTCCATCGTGTTCGCGTCGATGACGCGAACGCCGCTCGCCCTGCCGAGCTTCGCGTCGTACAACACCTCGGCCACGACGCTGTTCGGCCGGACCGTGAGGTTGCCGGTCTTCTTGGCCGCCGGCAGCGTCGAGCCGAGGCTCGTGAAGTACGAGTGAGTGATGCAGCCCCGCTCGCACGGACCGCAGTAGTGGCAGGCCAATCGGCCGTTGTGGTTCTGCGTGAGAATCGCCGCGCGGCCGATCGTCATCACGCGCTCGCCGCCAAATGCCTTGAGGATCTTCTCTCGTGCGACTTTCTCGACGGCGGTCATCTGCATCGCCGGGAGAAACTCGCCGTCGGGCAGCTGCGATAGTCCCTCGCGAGCGCCCGTGATCCCGATGAATCGCTCGACGTGCGAGTACCAGGGCGCGATGTCCTTGTAGCGAATCGGCCAGTCGTTGCCGTTGCCGTCTTTTGCGTTCGCCTCGAAGTCGAGATCACTCCAGCGGTAGACCTGTCGTCCCCAAGTGATCGAGCGTCCCCCCAGCTGACGACCTCTAAACCATTTGAAGGGCGCGTCGGCGGGATTGGTGTACGGATTCTCGTTGTCGTTCACGAAGAACTTGTGGCCGACTTCGTCGCACGCGTAGCAGCCGCGCTGCACCGGATAGTCGCGCTCGAGGGCTTTGCGATCGCCGAACCCGCGGAAGTGCATCGCCCAGGGTTGGACATGCTCGACGTAGTCCACGTTGGGATCGACAGGTCCGCCCGCCTCGAGCACGAGGGTCTTGAGACCGTGCTCGGTCAGCTCTTTCGCCGCCCAGCCGCCGCTGATCCCGGATCCAACGACGATCGCGTCGAAGGTCGTCTGCTTATGCATGACCGTGTGCCCCCGACGGTGTGCTCGGTCGAACAGGCATCGGCGCCGAGCCTTCGAAGCGGCCAGGCATCACTTCGACTTTGAGCACTTCTTTCATCACCGGTTCGCTCGTGAAATAGCCGTGAACGATGAGGCCCTTCAACCGCCAGTACGTGCGCGCGGGCTCGGCGCGACGGTCTTGCGCCGCCTCGATCGACTCGATCACCGACGCCCGAGCGCTCGGCGCGAGCTGCGCGAATGCGCTTCCGGCTGTGGCCTTTGCCCTCGCCTCGATCAGATCGAGTCCGGCGACGAACGCGGCGCGATCCTCGTCCGAGTCGTTCTCCGAGACGACGACGTCGATGAACGCCGGCACGCCGACGTCGGTCGCGCTTGGCGTGTCGGTGCGCGGAAGGATCGTGTCGGCGACCGCGCCGATGAGCGCGAGCTGCTGTTCGGATAGACCACCCAGGATCGCGCCGCCACGCGCGACGCGGGACCAAATGGCGAGGGCGTCGCGCGGCGCGCCGAAAAACGAGAGCGCGGCTGCCGCGCCCGTGGCGCGCAGAAGATCACGGCGTTCCATAGTCCACTCCCTCTCGAGCCTCCATTGTCTCCCGCCAACGCTCGAGCTCCGCGACCCGTTTCTCGAGTCCTCCGACCTCCGGCATCGCTACCGGCGGCGCGGTGATCGGGTTCGTTGGCGGCAAGGTGACAGCCGCGGGCCGCGTCACCGGCGACGCCGGAGCGATCGTGGTGCCTGGTGGCTGCACTCTTCCGAACCCGGCGAGCGCGAACATGCCGCGGCCAAAAGGCCCAAGCCAGACCACCCGGAAGAGCCGCTCGGGCAGCGCCATCTTGAACGGACTACGAAACAAGAGCGGCAGGCTGAAGCCGATCAGCACCATGCCGGTGAGCACGAGGACGACCCCTCCCGTCGTGATGCTAAAACGTCCCGGTTGGTTCGGAACCGGGATGCGAAACCGGCGAACCACCAATAACGCGGCCATGCCGCCCGCGAACATCGCGATCGCCCACCGAATTGTCCGTTCGCGGGCGCGACGGACGGCGGGATCCGCCCGGAGCTCGTCGCGGCGCGCCTGACGCTCCGCCACTACCGCGTTCAGGCCGCGAAGGATCTCCGCGCTCGTGAACCCACCCAGTCGAAGGCGCCGCGCCTCGCGGACGGTCTGGGTGGCGATCGTGATGAGAACTCCGATCAGTGCAAACGGCGGTAACAGCGAATCGACGTTGTCCGGATTCACCGCGCGAAACATGAACCAGATCATGAACGTGCCGAGGACCGTGATCAGCGAGAGCTTTCCGAGCTCTTGCCCGAACAATCGAATCGCGACCGGGATCTCGGGCGCGGCGAGCTGCGCGGCGTCGAGCGCCTCGACCAGACCTTCGGCGTTGGCGAATCGCTGATCCGGATCCTTGGCGACGCAGCGGTCGATCGCTTCGCCGAGGGCGGGCGGAAGATCCGAGCGTCGCGACTTCATCGGCGGCAAAATGTCGGCGATCTGTCGCGCCAGGATTTTCCCCGTGGTGTCGCCGGAGACTGCCGGCGTGCCGGTCAGCGCGAAGAACGCGGTCAGCCCGAGCGAATAGAGGTCACTGCGCCCGTCCACGTGGTCGCCGGTCGCTTGTTCGGGGCTCATGTACTCCGGCGTGCCGACGACTTCGCCGAGCCGCGTCAATCCGCCGCGGGTTCCGGCAGCCGGCGGTCCCGCTGACTCGATGAGGCGCGCGATGCCGAAGTCCATGACGAGCGCGCGGCCGGTGGCCCGCTCGATCATGATGTTGTCCGGTTTGATGTCGCGGTGGACCACTCCGCGCCCATGCGCGTACGCCAACGCGTAGCCCGTGTCCTGGAGCAGACGCACCGTTTCGCGGATGCTCAGTGGACCGGCGCGCCGAACGCGGTCAGCGACGCTTTCCCCTTCGACGAAGGCCATGGCGTAAGCGAGGAAATCGTCCGCCTCCTCGACCGCGTACACCGGAACTACGTTGGGATGGGAGAAGCTCGCGGCCGTTCGTGTCTCGCGCAGGAATCGGTCACGCAACAAACCGCGGCTCGCGTACTCGGCGGGCAGGACCTTGAGCGCGACCGGACGATCGAGCCTGACGTCGCGTGCGAGGTACACGGTCCCCATCCCGCCGCGTCCGAGCTCCCGCTCGATCACGTACCGCCCACCCAGCCGCGCGCGAACCTGCTCGAGCTCAGTCTGCATGCTCGCTGATAATGGGGTAAGTTCACGCGCCCTTCAACCCATTCCCGAATGCCACTCATCCGGTCAAGCCAGCGATCTGCCCTTCTCGTCGCGTCGATTCTCGGTGCGGCTCCCCTGGCGGCGCAAGCGCCCTCCATCGATCCGACCGCGGCGCTCCTTCAAGAGCTGATTCGCGCCAACACCTCCAACCCGCCCGGCAACGAGCGGCGCGTGGCCGAGGCGTTGCTGCCGCATTTCCGCGCGCTCGGCATCGACGCGAAGATCATCCCGACGCCGGATTCGACGAAGGGGGTGTTCATCGCGCGGCTCAAGGGCGACGGGTCGAAGCGTCCCGTGCTCATCGCCGCTCACGAGGACGTCGTCGGCGTCGAGCGCGAGAAGTGGTCGGTGGACCCGTTCGCCGGCGTCGAGAAGGACGGCCACATTTATGGGAGAGGGGCTGTCGATTTCAAGGGCGGCATGGCCGTGTTCGCACGGGCCGTGATGATGCTCGCCGAGCAAAAGATTCCGCTGGCGCGCGACGTGATCTTCCTCGCCGAGGCCGACGAAGAGGGCGGGGGCGGATACAGCACGTCGTGGTTGGCACGTGAACACTGGGATGAGATCGACGCCGAGTTTGCGCTGAACGAGGGCGGCTGGATCATGAAGGCGCCGGACGGTCACGTCCGCTACGTGAGCATCTCGACAGCGGACAAGCTGTCGCTGCCGCTCAAGATCACGGCGCGGGGCACGTCGACGCACGCGTCGATGCCGCGCCCCGACAACGCGATCTTCGGGCTGTCCCGCGCGATGGCGAAGATCTCGAATTACGAGACGCCGATCGCGATCACCCCCGAGCAGCGTCAGTTCTTCCTGACGCTGGCCAAGACCAGCAAGCCGCCGATGTCGACGTACTATCGCGATCTGGTCGGCGAGGATGCGGCGAAAGCGAATGCGGCGGACAAGATCATCTCGAAAGATCCGCTGATGCATTCGCTCATGCGCAACACGCTCGCGCCGACGATCATCAACGGCGGCTTCCGGCTCAACGTGATTCCGGGCTCTGTCGAGGCGACGATCAATTTACGGATGATTCCCGGCAGCGATCCGGCGCAGTTGGTCGCGACGCTGAAGAAGGTCGTCGCGGATACGGGAATCCAATTTGCACTCAACGCGCCGACCTATGCGCGCAACGCACCATCACCGACGTCGACCGATCTCTATCGCGCGTTGGAGAAGTCGGCGAAGGCTGTGTTCCCCGGCGTCGAGGTGACGCCGTATCTGTTCCAGGCGGGCACGGACGCGGGCGCGTGGCGATCGAAAGGGGTGCCGGTGTACGGGATCTATCCCTATCCTATCGACGACGACGAACTGTCGCGCATGCACGGAAACGACGAGAAAGTATCGATCGCGTCGCTCAAACAGGGAACGGAGATGATCTACCGGACGCTGGTAGAAGTAGCGGGCAAAAAGTAAGGTTTCGGCCGAGACAAATGCACAGAGAAGCGCCGATCGAGCAAGAAGGCAGCGCCCTGATTCTGGTCGTCGAGCGTGACCCGCACGTTCGCGCGTTGGAGTCGTATTTCCTGAATGAAGCGGGGTTCACCGTGGAATTTGCCGTCGACGGCGCTGCCGCCCTCGAGCGCGCGCGCGACCTGAAGCCGGAAATCATCATCAGCGAAGTGCTCGTTCCCAAGATCGACGGTCTCGCGCTGTGCCGCGCCGTGAGAGGCGACGCACAATTGCGAGACGTCGTCGTACTGATCTTTAGCATTCTCGCCGTCGAGGCTCGCGCGCGTGAAGCCGGCGCCGACGCCTTTCTTCGAAAGCCCCTCGCCGAGCGGCGCCTTGTCGACACGGTGCGCGAGCTGCTGTCGGTGCGCCGGACGTCACGTGGGCGCGAGGAGGCGACATGACGGAGCGCCGACCGGGTCAGCCCCCGCCCGACGACGAGGATTCGTTCCCCCGCGTCAGGAGCGGCAATCCCCAAGTCGACGAGATCCTGGGCGGCGGATTCCCCTCCAACTCCATCAACATCGTGATGGGACAGCCGGGCACCGGGAAAACAATTCTCGCCGAACAGCTGCTCTACCATAACGCGGGCGACGATCGGCCGCTGCTCTACGCGACGACGCTTTCCGAGCCGCTCAGCAAGGTGGTGAGCTACGTCCAGCGCTTTTCCTTCTTCAACCCGGACGTCCTCGGCTCGGACGTCATGTACGAAGACCTCGGCGCGTCGCTGGCCGAGCGTGGGCCCGTTGCGCTGATCGAATGGCTTGACGAGGCGATCAAGACGCGGTCGCCGAAGATCGTCGTCATCGATTCGTTCCGCGCGATCCACGACCTCGGCACCTCTCTCGACGACATGCGGCGGTTCATTTCGGCGCTGGCCGGACTCCTGTCTGCGTACGATGTGACGACCTTCCTGCTCGGCGAGTACACGCAGGCCGACATCGAGCGGTGTCCGGAGTTCGCGGTGGCCGACGCGATCGTGGAGCTGGCGCGCCAGCCCTTGAGCACGCGCGACGAGCGTTTCATGCGCGTGATGAAGTTGCGAGGCAGCGGGTATCGCGAAGGCCAGCACGCATTTCGCATCACAAGCGATGGACTGCAGCTCTATCCACGACTCGTGGCTCCGCGCGAGTTCGAGTCCTACAAATCGTCGTCCGAGCGCGTCTCCACGGGCATCCCGGGGCTGGACGAGATAATGGGAGGTGGGTTGCTGGTCGGCTCGACGACATTGGCGGTCGGGATGACCGGAGCGGGCAAGACCACGCTCGCGCTTCAGTTCGCTCTGGAAGGGGTACGCCGCGGTGAGCAAGTGCTGTACGTGAATTTTCAGGAGAACCCGGTCCAGCTCCGCCGGGCGATCGCCAACCTCGGCGGAGAGCCGGCCACAGCGTTCAAGAACGGGTTCGGACTGCTATATGCATCTCCTGTCGAGCTTCAGATCGACAGTATCGTGGTCGAGATCTTCGAGGCGATCAAGACCGGCGGGGTTCGGCGGGTCGTGATCGACGCGGTGGGCGACCTGTCTTCGGCGGCGAACGATCCGCGGCGGCTGCACGACTATCTGTACTCGCTCATTCAGCATTTCGCGGCGCGCGGCGTGACGTCAGTGCTCACGCTCGAAGCGGGACAGGGATTTCACGGCATGGAGCCGTCGGATCAATGGTACAGCTATATGTCCGACAACGTGATCGCGCTGGGTTGGAATGTCGCGAAACCGGATCGTCGGACCATTCGGGTGTTCAAGATGCGCAGCAGTGAGCACGATCATGAAGTGCGAGAGTTCGAGATCGGATCCAACGGGGCGCGAGTTACGTGATGCACGCGACGCACGAGTCGATCGCGGGTGACGCGCACGAGCGGCAGGCGAGCACCGAGGACCGCCTGAAGCGGCTGACGCAAATCAGCCGCGGATTCACATACGCATCCTCCCTTTCCGACATTCTGCGTTATGCCGCCGAACAGGCGGCGGACCTGCTCGATGCCGAGAAGGCGATCCTCATGCTGGCCGACGACGATGGCCTGCTGCGCGTGCACGCATCGTTCGGCGTCGACGATGAAGTCGTCGATCGTTTCCGGGCATCGTTCGACGAGTCCCTGATCAGCCGCTTTCACGGTCTCTTCGGCACGGCCGAAGGATTCCTCGGCGTCCCGCTCGTCGTGCAAGGACGCGTGATCGGACTGATGGCAGTGATGCGACGGCCAGGCGCCGAAGTGAGCCCGGACGACGAGTGGCTGCTCTCGGCGCTCGCCGATCAGATGGCCGCGCCATTGGAGAACGCGAAACTCGCCGCCACGATTCAGCGCGCGGCCCTTCTGGTGGAGAACGCCCGGCTCTACGAGTCCGAGCGCGCCGCGAGGCGCGACGCCGAGGAGGCACGCGGCCAGGCGGAGGCCGCCAACCGCGCCAAGAGCGAATTCATCGCCAACATGAGCCATGAGCTTCGCACGCCGCTCAACGCCATCGCCGGCTACGTCGAGCTGCTACAGCTGGAGGTGCGCGGCCCGCTGAACGACGCGCAACGCGAAGATCTGCGGCGAATTCACCAGAACCAGCGGCTCCTCCTCAGCTTGATCAACGACGTCCTGAACTTCGCCAGGCTCGAGTCCGGGCACGTGGAGTTCGCGCTGCGCGACGTACCGGTCCGGCAAGCGCTCGGCGAGATGGAGGCCCTGATCATGCCGCAGATGCTCGCGCGCTCGCTGCACTACGAGGTGCGGCCCGTCGAGGCGAATCTCGTCGTTTATGCCGATGCCGAGAA
>DATMHK010000226.1:0-2665 GCA_035554995.1 Gemmatimonadaceae bacterium | reverse complement strand
TCGTACGCGCGCGTGACTTCCGCATAGCGATGCGCACGCGCGAGCAGCACGACCTCGGCGGCGGCGAGCTCGCGCGTCGCAGGTCCGCGTCGCCGGACTTCGGCGGCCAGAACGAGAGCGCGGGCCACGGTCGAATCGGTGACGCCGGTCGCAACGCCGGCCAATGCGCTGAACACACAGGCGGGCGGCAACTGGGTCGACGGATTCGACGCGAACGCACGGTGCGCCTCGTTGATATCGTCTGCCACGATCGACGGGCCGTCGGATGGACCGGGGCATGAGAGCCATGCCGGTGCAGCCGGTGCGGTGGCCGGCGCCGGGGCGGAACCGGCAGACGTCGGCTTCGACGCGCATCCGCTCAGACCTGCGGCTACCGCCGCGACCATTACGCCGCGAAGGAACGCGCTCAGCGTGAATGGCGGGGCCGGCGACGCCACGGCAGTACGGGAGAGGGGCATGGAAGGAAGGGAGGGCTTTTACGGCAGTCCGAAGTCTAGTTGTCGGAAAGGCATCGGGGGATCGGGCGGGATGCCTGTCTTTTGCACAGCCCTCCCTCAGACGTAGGTTCCACCGCCAGCGCAACGAGGAGCGGACACGTGGCGATCTCTGAGTTTCGTCAACGCCTTGAAATCGCGGCTCGCACGCTCGGGCGCTCGCCAAGTTGGGCGCTCGGCGTCGTGCTTACGCTGGGGCTCGGCATCGGCTTCGCCACCGCCGTGTTCACGGTTGCCCACGCGCTTTTGATTCGGCCACTGCCCGTCCGAGGGCAGGATCAGCTTGCGGTGCTCTGGGGCATCACCCGCGACGGACGTACCGACCACTTTCCACTCCTCTATCGGGACGCCCTCGAGTATGCCCGTCGCGCGCAGACGCTCGAGCGCGTCGAGTTCTTCGGGTATGGCGGCGCTCAGGCGGTGCCGATTCGGGTCGGCAACGGCGTCGTACGGCCCCGCCGTTCACTCGTGTCCGGTGGCTATTTCGACCTCCTCGGCACACGTCCGCTGCTCGGCCGAGCGCTGCGCACCGAAGACGATTTGAAAGGTGCCGCGCCCGTCGCGGTGCTGAGCTACATCGGGTGGCAACGCTTTTTCGGCGGCGATTCCGGTGTGATCGGGCGACGGATGGTGCTGCACTTCAACGACACGCCGTATACCATCGTCGGCGTCATGCCGCTCGGGCTCGACTACCCGCAGGGCGTCGATTTCTGGTCTCCGGTCGTTCCCAACTCAGGGCCACTCGGCGACCAACCGATCTATGCGGAGCTGAACGTGATCGGCCGGCTGCGCGCCGGCACGTCGATCAACGCCGCCCGCGAAGAGCTGACGCGCTTTTTCGGAACGATCTCCTTGAACCGCTGGGGCGTCAGCGGCGTCGCCCGACCGTTCACGAAAGATGTCGTCGGCGACGTTGGGCCGGCGGTGCTCGCCTTCGCCGCTGCCGCGGCACTCCTGCTTCTCATCACCTGCACCAACGTCGCCAACCTGTTGCTCATTCGGGGACTGGGGCGCGTCCGCGAGCTCGCCGTGCGTTCGGCATTGGGCGCGGGACGCATGCGGCTGATCGCCCAACTGCTCACCGAGAGTGGAATTCTCGCGGTCGCCGGCGGCGTCGCGGGCGCCGCGCTCGCCGCGGCGGCTGTACGCGGTTTCGTTTTTTTCGCACCCGCCGGCACGCCACGACTCGACGAGATTCGCATCAGCGGCCCGGTTCTCGTGGGCGCGGTCGCCATCACGACGCTCGCGATGCTGCTGTTCGCCGTAGCGCCGACGATAGTGACGTCGCGCGTTGATGTGCAGGAGGCGTTGCGTTCCGGAACCCGACAGAGCTCAGGCAGCCGGCGGTTCCGTGTTGCGTCGCAGGCGCTCGTCGTGGGACAAATCGCGCTCGCGCTGCTCGTGCTCTCGGCGGCGGGCTTGCTGACCCGAAGTCTTTTGGCGCTCGAGCAAGTCGATCCTGAGTTCGACCGCGCTCGGCTTCTCGTCGCCGAGTTGGCGCTGCCGAGTGATTACATGGGTAACGCGCCGAAGCCGCTGACGATGATGGAGCAGCTCGTTGCGCGCCTCGAAGCCACTCCCGGCGTGCGCTCGGTGACGCCCGTTCTCACGCCGCCGTTTGCGGCCGTCGGTGGGATCTTTGGGCGAATACCCGCTGAGGGGCAAACGAAAGAGGAAGAGGCCAGGAATCCGGCCGTCACCTACGAGCTCGCGACGCCGAGCTATTTCAGTACATTCGGAATCCCGCTCGTGCGAGGTCGACTCTTCACGCAAAGCGATCGCGAAGGAGCACTGCCCGTCGTGATACTCAGCGAGTCGTTGGCGCAGTACTACTGGCCGGGTGCCGATCCGATCGGCAAGCGTCTCATGCGTGATTCGACGGATGGGCTCACGGTGGTTGGTGTCGTGCGCGACTCACACTACCGCGATCTGCGCAAGCCGCGGCCGAGCGTGTACATCCCGCTCCGTCAATCGATCTTTCCCGGATTCGCGCCGACGACCCTCGTCGTCGCAACGTCCGGTCGCCCGAGCGAGATGATTCCTGTTCTCCGGCGGACGGTCCACGATGTCGATCCCGGCGTGGCGCTGGCGAGTGCGACGCCATTCGAGACGTTGCTCGCGGGCACGCTCGCCCAGCCCAGGTTGAACGCGCTGCTGCTTACGCTTTTCGC
>DATMHK010000225.1:0-4772 GCA_035554995.1 Gemmatimonadaceae bacterium | reverse complement strand
TCGCTCGGGGCGAAGTCGCGACCGGCGGCGAGCGCCGTGCCGAATGTGCCGAAGAAATCGCCCGACAGCTGGACGAGCGTGCTGCGACGAATGCCAGTCTTGGGACCGCCGGTCGTCGTATCGATCTCGACCTGATACTTGAACTGGTCCGCCACGGGGAGACGATCCGCGTACGCGACGCGCTCGACACCCGGCTCGGCGAGCAGTCGCCGCTCGAGCGCCTCGAAGCTCGCGCGCGTGCGAGCGGCGAGCGCCGACGAGTCGCTGGCGTAGCCCTCGGCGTCGACGCTCACCGTCGCCGTGATGAATCGGTCGGCGCCGATCCCCTCGGCACGCTGGTGAAAGCGATTGGACTCGAAGGCGCCGCCACCGGCGAGCGGCAGGAACGCGACGGTGATCGCGACCTGGACGACGATCACCGTCGTCCAGAATCCGCCGAACCGGAGCGAGGCTCCGGCGACGCCTTCGCGGCGGAGCGCGTCCTGCACGTTCACTCGCGTGACGCGCAGCGCGGGCAGAATCCCGATGATTGCTCCGCCGATCAGGGTGAGCAGCGCGGAGTAGAGTATGGTCGTCCACGACAGGCTGTCGTCGATCCAGTACGGCAGCGCGTCGCTCGCCGCGAACATGCTCAATCCCCAGCGCATCGCCAGCCGCGCGATGACAAGACCGAGCACCGTCCCGATGGCGGTGAGCACGAGCGCTTCGACGAAGAGTTGCATGATGATGCGCCGGCGACTCGCGCCGAGCGCGCTTCGCACCGCCATCTCCCATCCGCGCGTCGCCGTCCGCGCGAACACGAGGGTCGCGACGTTCGTACAGATGATGGCCAGCAGCAGCATGAAGACAGCGTTCACCGTGTACAGAACGTTCCGTATCATGAGCATCTGGCCGCCGTCGAGCGGTTTGGCGTAGCCGGTGACGCGTGGCCGCAGATTCTTGTGCGTCTGCGGACTCGCCGCCGACAACCGCCCGCCGACGACACTGAGCTCCGCTTGCGCGTCCTCGAGTGACGTTCCGGGAGCGAGTCGTCCGAAGACGGACACGGAAGGGCCGGTTCGAGGCGCGATCGTCGATGCGTTTACACGGAGCGGCGCCCAGATCCGCTGATTCATCGGAAAGCCGAACCGGTCCGGCATGACACCGACGATCGTTGCCGCCGTCGTGCCGAGCTTCACCGCGCGTCCGAGCACGTTCGGATCGCTGTCGAAGCGAGTCTTCCAAAGCACCGCGCTGATGACGACGACAGGCGGCTCGCCGGGCTGTTCATCGCGTTCGGTGAGTGTGCGTCCGAGGAGCGGCGGGGTGCCGAGAAGCTGGAAGGCGTTGGCGGTAATCTCCGAGCCGCGCACCGGCTCGATGCGTCCGTCGGGCGTCGCGAGGTTGCGCTGGAAATTCACGGCGGCGCCGACATGGTCGATCGTTTTGAGCTGCCGGCTCCAGACGGAGAAATCCTGAAGCATGCGGCCTTCAGGCATGCCGCCGGCGACGTCCCAGTTGCGAATCGACACGATGCGGTCCGCGTTGGGCACCGGCAGACGCGGATTCCGCCACTTGTTGAGGGCCTCGAAGTAGAGCGTGCCGAGGGCGATCGCGATCGCGATGGCGATGGTGGCAACGAGGGTGAGTCCGGGGTAGCGTCCGAGCATGCGGACGCCGAGGCGCACATCAAGGGGGAAGGCGAAGTCCGGGAATCGGAGACGGTTGGCCAGTGATTTCATAGGGCATATAGTACTTTATGCCGCAAAGTAGTCAAGCCCTGGATAGCCGCGAGCTATAATACGCCACCACCGCCTCGGACATCGCCGATGATGGCCGGATAGCAAACCTCGGACTCCTCGGCCGGCTCGATCACGTGAGTGCGCCATGAATGTGGTACGCGTCTTCCCCGCCTTCAGGCGCCACGTGCCAACCGCCAGGAGTCTCGTGGTTGCGGTGCTCTGCGTCGTTTCCGCGGCCAAGGCGCAAACGCCGTTGCTCTGGGGCGGCCTCAAAAGCGGCCCACACGCAGTGGGCTTCCGCCTACGGTACACGCTGGATCAATCCCGAGAATACGATCCCGAATTCAGCACCGAGGTGAATCGGCTTCCGATTCATCGACCCAGACCGATCATGATCGGAATCTGGTATCCCGCCCAGACGACCAACGCGAGCCGGATGCCCTATCGGCAATACCTCGACATCTCTCCTCGATCCGGGCCGCTCGTGCCGTTCGCGAGTCGCCTCGAATCAGCGATGCGTCACGTGGTCGGAAATGAAACCACGGGACACGAGCCCGGTGCAATGACACCTGCGGAGAGCCGAGCGTTTGAGCGGCTGCTGGCCACCCCGACGTTTGCCGTGAAAGATGCGCCGGCCGCGAGTGGAAGGTTCCCGGTGATCCTCTATCATCCCGGCACCGCCGGTACGTACGAAGACAATTCCGTGCTGTTCGAATACCTGGCGAGTCACGGCTATCTCGTCGTGAGCAGTGCATATCCCGCTCCCGACGCATCCAGTGCGTTCATCCAGGGCGACATGGCCGGTTCATTCGCCGATCTCGATGTCCTGGTTTCTTTCGCCAGAACCCTGCCGAATGCAGACGCTGATCGCCTGGGTGTGATGGGACATAGCTACGGCGCCTGGGTGTCGTTTGCCTGGACGGCGAAAGTCGGTTCACCCGTCCGCGCCTTGATCACACTCGACTCGGGCTTCGAGTACGACAGTCTGCCCGCGGGTCCGGAGCTCTTGCAACTTCACATGAAGGCGAACAGGAACAACATTCGCGCCGCTACCCTTCGCGTCGCATCAACCGACCGACAGCCGCACTTCGAATACCTCGATCCGTATCTAAAATTTGTGCCGCGCTATGAGGCGTCCATTACGTCGCTGACACACAACGACTATCTGACCCACGGCGCCATCCGCCCTGATCTCCTGCCGGAGAAATGGCCCGACGCCCGGAGAGAGAGGCGCGCCAGCTACGATCGATTGGCAGAAGTCATATTCAATTTTCTGGAGGCCAGCTTGAAACAGCGGCCGGAGGCCAGAGCGCTCCTGTCGCAGAGCGTCGATAAGAGTGCCTCCGACAGCCGACTGCGATTGCAATTCAAAGCCGCCGCGCCGGTGCCGCCGACGCAACGGCAAATGGCGCAGTACCTGCGACAATACGGGGCGGCAAAAGCCATGGCCATGCTACGCGCCTTCCCGGACGTGGCCGAATCGAAAATGGTGTTTGGTATCGTCGCGTTGTTGGACGACGACGACCTCAAGACGGCACTCCCCGCTCTACTGGTGGCCGAAAAGACATACCCAAAAAACGCGGGCATGCAGGCGCTGCTTGGCCAAACGCTGGCCGGCACCGGTGACAAGACCGGCGCGGAAAGGGCGTATCGAAAAGCGCTTGTGCTATTGCCCGACGACGAGACCGTGGGTGTATTCCGCTCGTATTGGAAGGCTCAGATCGAGCGCGGCTTGAAGGAGTTGGGCCTACAATAGCTCAGCGCACCGGTGAGACGAAGGACGAGCGTGTCGCCGGCGTAATTCCCGAAACTCTTCATGCAGCGACCTCGACCGACCGCGTCGTTTTCGATCCGTTTCGCTAGCGCCCGCCGGGGCTACCGCTCGAGCACTTCCATAAAGTATGACGCCACGTCGATCACCAACGGTCTCGATGCGCCGGCCGGCAGCCACTCGATACGCTGGTCGAGCACGTCGACGCGAGAATCCGCCGGTGTCGATCGCTCGAACGTTCGCGAGTCCATGTCGACGATCCAGAACTCCGGCACGCCTTCGTCGCGATACAGGGCGCGTTTCACGACGCGATCCAGGCGCGCCGTGCTTGGCGAAAGTACCTCGATCGCGAGCAGCAAGCGCTTCGCTTCGGCGAATGACTTCGGCGATCGGCCGTCGACCCCCGGCACAACCAGGAGATCCGGTTGCACGCCGCGCTTCGGCGAGAAGATGACATCGACCGGCGCGAAGTATACGTAGCCGATAGGTTCTCGATCCAAATAATCGGCAATGAGTCGATGGAGAACGCCCAATGCACGCTGGTGCAACAACGCCGGCGCCGGCGTCACGAACAGCTCGCCGTCGATGACTTCGTAGCGCTGGCCGTCGTCGGGCAAGTCTTGTAGATCGTCGACAGTCCACTGCCGTCTGAACGCGGGCATGTGCATACGATAGGCTCCTCGGCGCCGAGCCGGCAAGCGAGCATGGCGGCAGAGTACGCCGGCAGGTTAGCTGGGCGTCATCGTGCGGTTGCGGATGGTTTCCGACGCTTGCGACTCATGTGCAACGCCTGCAAGATCGTGACGTCGACATCTCGAGCATGCAATGACTCATCACACCACGCGCTTCACGGCGCTGCTCGTTCTCGTCACAGCGATCGCGACGCCCGCCGCCGCCCAACGGGGCGGTCGCGGCCGAGGCGGAGCCGCCAACACCGACGGCGGCGCCAACGGACTCGGCGCGCTCCATTTCAGATTCGTCGGCCCGGAGGGCAACCGCGTCGCGTCGATCACCGGCGTCCCCGGCGATCCATATACCGTATATATCGGCGCCGCGGACGGCGGCATCTGGAAGACGACCGACAACGGCATCAACTGGTCGCCGATCTTCGACGACAAGGACGTCACCGCGATCGGCGCCCTCACCGTCGCGCCGTCGGAGCACAACACGGTATGGGC
Organism: Gemmatimonadaceae bacterium; assembly: GCA_035554995.1. GTDB lineage: Bacteria > Gemmatimonadota > Gemmatimonadetes > Gemmatimonadales > Gemmatimonadaceae > JAQBQB01. Next base: position 102 of record DATMHK010000225.1, on the reverse strand, counting down.
CGGCACCGGCGAGCCTTGGCTCATTCGCCCGTACTACACACTCGGCGACGGCGTCTACAAGTCGACCGATGCGGGGCGCACGTGGCAGCACATGGGTTTGGA
>DATMHK010000224.1:0-3766 GCA_035554995.1 Gemmatimonadaceae bacterium | reverse complement strand
TTCACCGGGCCGATCGACCGCCAGCGGAGGGAAGCGAGGGTCGCTGAATCGGGCGTCTGCGCGGCGAGCGAACCCGCCGCGAGGAGCGCGAGGAGAGCTCGGGTTTGAATTGTCATCGTCGGTGGGAAGGGGGTCGGCGTGGTAGACGCCTTCCCCCCTTAAACGCGCCCGACCGCCTTCCTGTTGTGCGCGCCGCCGCTATCTCAGCACAGTGATTGGATCGACCCGAGTTGCCCGTCGTACCGGGACGAGGAGTGCGACTGTCGCGCACGCCAGTAGCACTATCAGTGCTGCTCCGATCGCGACCGGATCGAACGGCGGGACGCCGAACAGCTGCGAGCGCAGCAGCCGGGCAGCGCCGACGACTCCGCCCGCGCCCACCACCAGCCCCCCCGCCATCCAGACGCCGCCCTGCCGCAACACTAGCCGCGCGATCCCGCCGCGGGTCGAGCCGAGTGCCACGCGCACGCCGAACTCGCGTTCGCGCGCGGCCGCCATGTTCGCGAACATCGCATAGACCCCGACCGACGCGAGCAGGAGGGCGAGTCCGCCGAACGCCGTGATCAGCACGACGGGCAGGCGGTGCATGACGAAGCTGTCGCCGATCACGTCATTCACGGTCGACACCTTGTAGACCGGAATCATCGGATCGATCGCCATGATCGCACGGCGCACCGAGGAAGCCAGTGCGACGGGATCGCCGGTCGTACGGACGGCGAGCGTGTTGCCGAACGACGACTGGCGGAACGGCAGGTACATCGTCGGCTCCGCCGACAGTCGCGTGGGATCGTTGCGCACGTTGCCGACGACGCCGATGACGGTGATCCACGGTGCTTTCGGATTCGGCGGTCCGATGTGGATCTGTGCTCCGACCGCGTCCCCCTTCGGCCAGTATCGGCGCGCCATCGCCTCGTTGATCACGATGACGGGCGGCGACTCGGAGCGATCCGTCGTGGCAAAGACCCGGCCCTGTTTGATCGGAATGCGCAACGTACGGAAATAGTCTTCCGACCCCGCGCCGGTGAGAATGAAAGGAACGGGCTCGTTCGGCGCCCAGGGGGCATCCTGGATGAACAGGCCGTTGCTGTTGGCCATTGTCGTCGGCAGCTGCGAAACCACCGTCGCGTTAGTCACACCGGGTAAAGCGCGCACGCGCTGGAGCACGTCGTCGTACAGCTGATTGCGCGCTTCGAGCGAGCCGTATTTTCCGCCGGGCGGCTGCAAGGTCATCGTCAGCAGCCCGTTCGGCTCGAAGCCGATCGGCGCGGTCGTCATCGCCCACAGGCTGCGCAGCAGTAGACCCGCCCCAGCGAGAAGACTGACGCAGAGCGCAATTTGACCGGCGACGAGCAGGCCCCGCATGCGACGGGAACGCACGCTCTCGCTCGTACCACGGGTTTCGTCGCGCAATGTCTTTTGAGGATCGGCGCGGCCGACGGAAATCGCCGGACCGGCGCCGAACGCGAGGCCGGTCGCCAGCGTCAGAGCGAATGTGAGGACAATGGCGCCGGTGTCGAGCGACAGCGCGGCGTACGGTGGAATCGCGGCGAGCGCCAGGCCGCGAAGCGCGGCAAGCGCGGCGACGGCGAGCGCGAGCCCCGCCGCGCCACCGGCGAGGGCGAGCAGCACGCTCTCGGTAAGCAGTTGCCGCAGGAGGCGTCCGCGGCCTGCGCCGAGCGCCACGCGCACGGCGAATTCCTTTCGTCGTGAGATGGTGCGGGAAAGCATGGCGCCGGCGAGATTCGCGCAGGTAATGAGGAGGACGAGCGCAGCGCTCGCCAGAAGCGCCAGCAACGGCTTTCGAGTATCGCCCACCATCGAATCGCGCAACGACAGCGCGGTGAGGCCGATGCCGAGGTTGTCTTTGGCGTAGAGGCGTTCGAGCTCGGCGCCAATCGCGTTCATCTCACGTCGCGCGGCTTCTTCGGTGACGCCGGGCCGCAGACGCCCGACCATATGAAAGTTGTGCGAGCCCCTCACCGTGATCGGGTCGCTCATGAAGGGCGACATCGCCAACGGCTGGAAGAAGTCCGGATCGCCCTCGGGAGGCACGAAATTGCGCGGCATGACGCCGACGATGGTGCGCGGAATGCCGTTCAAGCGGACGGTTCGACCCACCGCCGCCGGATCGCCGGCGAACAGCCGCTGCCAGGCGGCGTGTGAGATCATGACTACTGTCGTCGTGTCGTGCGCGCCGTCTTCGTCGCGCAGGCCGGGCCCGCGGGCCGGCGAAACACCGAGCGTTCGCAAAAGTTGCGGCTCGATGAACATCGACTTGACCATTTGCGGCGCGTCGCCGTTGAGATAGACGGCGTCGCGCTGAAGCAGGAACGCGCCGAGGCTGCTGAACGAGTGCTGCCGCTCTCGGACGTCGCTGACGGTCCCGGCACTCAGCGACCCACGCGCCTCGGTGCCGTTGCGAAACGGCGCGAAGATGCGCATCAGCTGGCCGGAATGCGCGTACGGCAATGCGTCGAGCAGGACGGACTTGACGACGCCGAAGATCGCCGCGTTGGCGCCGATGCCCAGGGCGAGCGTGACGACGGCGAGGAGCGAGAAGAGGGGCGCGCGGATCGCCGAGCGCGCGGCGAACCGGAGATCCTGGCGCAGATCATCCAGCCAGTCACGGCGCGCTTCGGCTTTGCGATCTTCGCTCAGCATGCGGGCGCAGACATCGCGCACGGCGTCGATGTCGCCGAAGCGTTCGAGCGTGGCGCGTCGTGCCTCGTCCGGCGACATACCGCCGGCGATGTAGGCACGCATGCGCTCCTCGACGTGAAAGCGCAGCTCGTCGTCCACCTCGGCTTCGGGCTTCGGTGTCATGAAACGATAGTCGTGTTCGTTCCGGCGGTCGCTCATCTGCTTCCCTCGACTATTTCGCCCAGCTCGGGGCCGACTTGCTCGTGATCGCCTGGTTGACGGCATCGGCGAAGCGACGCCATCCCGTCGTCTGCTCGCGGAACTGCCGGCGTCCCTCGGCGGTGAGGTGGTAATACTTGGCTCGACGATTGTTCTCAGTGGTTCCCCACTGCGCTTTGATCCACCCCTTGCGGGTCATGCGGTAGAGCGCCGGATACAGCGAGCCCTCTTCGACGCGGAGGACGTCGTCCGTCGCCGATTCGATCCAGCTGGCGACGCCGTAGCCGTGCATCGGGCCCCAGGAGAGCGTTTTGAGAACGAGTAATTCGACGGTGCCTTGGAGAAGGCCCGATTCTTTTTCGAACATGGGTCGCGTGGGTTGTCGTCGGATGAGACAGCGGCGCCGGCCAAAGGGTTTACTATGCCGATCTAGGGAAGTTGATGGCCGTCCCTTAGACGCGTCAAGGGTAGGCGTTATCGAACTCGCGCTTGGGCTTGGTACGCCGTTCGAGGCTGGCGATCGAGGTCGCGGGCTAACGCGGACACATACGGGCTAAGGCTGGTTAGGGATACATCCGCGCGCCTTTTCGGCGTCGCTGCTTAGCCAAGCAATGATTTTTTGTTGAACGACCTCGGGACGCTCCGTTCACGGAAGCATCCCGAGGTCGTTCTTCAAATCATCCGGCGCGTGCCGAGACGGACCCAGACCGAATCAGCGTTAGCCCGTCAGTGTCCGCGTTAGCCCGCGCTTCCCATCGTTAGGCCATCCCCGAGTACCAAGCTTCCGAGCCTCGACTACGGCCGCCGGTTACCAGGCCGCGTCTCGGACCCGGCCTGCACGGGCGCCGGAGCGTCACCGGCGACTCCGTCGCGCAAGATGCGTTGACGGACGAGATACGGCTCGCCG
>DATMHK010000223.1:0-10652 GCA_035554995.1 Gemmatimonadaceae bacterium | reverse complement strand
CTGTCGTCGATGATCTGGTAAACGCCGTAGAAGCTTCTCGTCGCGAGCCGTTGGGTGCCACCGGCGCGGTTCAACAGCAAGCCGACGAACAGCATCGCGCCGATCGTCGCCGCGAACCGGAACGGCATCGCGCGCAGGCCGTACGCGATGACTCCGACGATCAGGGCGGCCACGCCCAGCGCGAGGCGGCTCGCGTCGGCGTCGAGGAGGAAAAACACGGCGAGGCCGGCGCCGAGCGCGACGGGAATCGCGAAATCGCGATACGACGTCGAGCCGTTCGCCGCGCGATACACCGCGGCAACGAGAACGATCGCCAGCGGATACTCGAGGACCGAGTTGAAGAGGGCAGGCGCCACGACCACGTTGAACGCGCCGCCGACCGCGCCACCCAGGGCGAGCCACAGATAGAACTCGGTCAATCGCCCGGCGTGAGGCCGGAGCTCGGCGAGCCGCAGATGACACGCCAGCGCGCAAACGAAGAACGCGACGAGGTGCGGCGTATAGCCGATCTTCCCCGGAAGCTCCGAGCGGAGAAACAGAAGCACCGCGAGGATGATCACCGCGAACGGAACCGCCGTGCGCACCAACGCCGTGTACCGCGCGGACGGCGCGCCGAACGCGATCACGAACGTGGTGAGGTAGAGGGCCAGCGGCAGCACCCACAGCAGCGGCATCGGCGCGAGATCGACCGTGATGTGCGACGTCACACCGAGCATCAGGCTCGAGGGAACCGCGGCCAGCACGACCCACCGCGCGCGCTCACGCCAATCGACCGCCGGCGCCTCCGACACCACTGGCCGCTCGACAGGTGCGTTCCACGCGAGCGCCCCGCACACCGCGAGCCCGAGAAACAGCACCGCGTAGCCCACGGACCAGATCAATGTCTGCTGCCCAAGCGACGTTTGCCGCTCGAGGAAGAACGGATAGGCGAACAGCGCCACCGCGCTTCCAAAGTTGCTCGCGACATAGAGCGAGTATGGATCTCGATCGCGTCGCACGCGCGCGCGAGTGAACCAGTGCTGCAGCAACGGCGATCCCGCGGCGAGCAACACAAAGGGTGGACCAATCCTTCGCGTCAGCAGCCAGAGAAAGCTTGGCACCGGCGACGACAGATCGGCCGGCGACCACCCCGCGGGAATTTGCGGCGGAAGACACAACCCGGCCGCCGCGATGGCCCCGAGATGAACCACCACCTGCAACCGTCCCTTCAACCGCGATGCCACCCAATGCGCGTAGAGGTAGCCGCCGAGCAGCGCCGTCTGAAAAAACAACATGCAGCTCGTCCACACGGCCGCGCTGCCGCCAAGGTGGGGCAGGGCCATCTTGGCGAACATTGGCTGCAGCAAGAACAACAGGAACGCGTTGACGAAGATCGCCGCGGCGAACGGGTTCATTGGCGGGACGGGGCTGGGCGACTCGGCGACTCGGCGACCCGGTAGCCGAGCGGCCGAGCAGCCGAGCAACCGAGTAGCTCTCAGAACGCGATGGAGATTCTAATCAGCGGCGTGGGACTCTGCCCGGGGACTGGGCGAGCTTGTTCCAGGTTACGCGCCGCGCGCGAGAGTTGCCGGTCGGCGATCGCCTTGCCGATGGCGTATCCGACGAGCGCGCCCGTCATCGTGTCCGACGCCCAATGTCGTCCGTCGGCCATGCGACCGACGCCGATCGCCGTCGCGTAGGCGTAGGGGATCGCTTCGAGCGCCCCAAGCTGGTAGCGGTGGCCGAGGAATGACGCGCACGACATGGAGTTCGCGATGTGGCCACTCAGGAACGAGTGCCACGACCAGTCTTTCCGCCCCGGGAGGCTGATGTGGTGCGGGTCCTCGGTGTCGCGCGGCCGCTGTCGTGAGACGGAGAAGTAAATCAGCTCGCGAATGCCGGCGCTCGACAGATGCCCCTCGGCGCAGCCGAGTCCAGCGTCGCGGAGCGCGACGTCGTGCGACAGGCGGCCCGAGAGGTAGAGGGCCCCGGCCAGCGGCAGAATGTATTGTCCGCTCCCCAGCTCGTAGAGCGGAAAGCGCCACCCTTCGCGAATCGGCCCAAACACCCGCATTCCGATCGACTTCGGGTGCGACGACATCCACGCCCAGATGGTCGAGTCGGCGAGCGACGTGACCATGGCGACGCCGACGACGCCGGCCGCCGCTTCGGCGCTCGACCAGTTGGTATGAGCGGGCGCGGTCCAGACGGACCAGATGTCGCCGCCAAAGTGCTTCAGGTCGGCCTTCTCGGGACCGAGCGCCTGCGCGCAGAGGAGGCGCGGCGCGAGCACTCCGACGGCGACGAGAGATCGCATGGGGAAAGCCGGAACCGCCGGACGAGGCCGGCGGCTCGGCTCGCCTGCACGGCTCAGGGCAGCTTCGCCTTGAGGTCCTGCGCCTTCGTCAAATGCTCCTGCACCTTTCCCGTCGTCTTCTCGAGCGAGGCGCGCAGTTCGGGATCGGTCGTGTTCTTCGAAGCGTCCTGAAGCTTGTCGAGAACGTGCTGGTGGTCGTCGATCGCATGGTCGAGGAACTTCTTGTCCCAATCGTTGCCGACCTTGGCGTCGTTCAGATCCTTGTAGTCGTCGCGATTCTTGTTGAGCAAGTCTTTCGCGTTGTCGCTCGTCGAGTCGTAGGTCACGTTCAGCTTCGACGCGAGGCTCCTTGCTTCGGCAAGACCGGCCTGGTGGTCGGTGGCCAACATTCGGCCGTAGGCCTTGACCTTCGGGTTCGTCGCTTTCTTTTCGACCAACCGGCCTTCTCGGATCTCACTGCTGTCCGAGACGATCAAGTAAGAGACGATGGCGACCGGGGTCCAGCCATTGGCGGTAGCGTTGGCCGCCGCGACGCTGTCAGCGCGGTGCGTGGTGTCGACGCGACCCGCGGCGCTGTCGTTCGCCGCGCGCGCGCTATCATTCGCATACTGGTCCTTGCCCTTGCACGCGCCGAGCGCCGCGACGGCGAGCATGGCAAGCCCGACCGTAATTCCCTTCGAGAATCTCGTCTGGTTCATTGGTTCCTCCGTTGTTAACTGACGGGTTGGGCGGCCGGCGAGCGTAGTTGCAAGAGCCGTTCTAGTTGTGGCGGCTAATCCACGTCACCCGGAGGGGTCGGTGACACAGCGCACTTATGGCGCGTATTAATCCGATGGCATCTTCGACCTCGACCCGCTCTCCGATTCGCCAGGCGATCGACGTTCTCCTCGGCCTCGTCCTCGTGGCGCTGGCCGCGGCGTGGTGGCGCGCCGCACCGAACGACGCCAAGGCGGTCCAGCAGCAAGGCTTTGAACGCACGGCGCCGTTCGATTGGTCCACCGTGTCGAGCCGCGACCTGAACATCGCGGCGGTCTTCGTGACTGCGCGGGATCGCGGCGTGCGCGCGGCGATGGACAGCTTGCAGGAGATCGCGAAGCACGATTCGAGCTACTGGACCGAGGGCCACATGATCGCGCACGCACTCGGCCGCTACGCGATCGCGGCGAATCGGAACGATCCGTCGGTTCTCTCACAATGCCGCCCGACCTTTCAAGCCGGGTGCTATCACGGCGTGCTCGAAGGATACATGTCGGCGAACCCGCACATCGCGGCGTCGAAGGCGAGCGCGTTGTGCACGGGACTCGTCGTGCCGGAAAAGAGCCGCTTTGCCGCTTCTGAGTGCGCGCACGGCCTCGGCCACGGATTCGCCGAAGGACTCGGTTACGATCTGATGCAATCCCTCCGCGGCTGCGACGCATTCGATGACACCGACCTTCGCGTCGAGTGCCACGACGGCGTGTTCATGGAGAACGAAATGCACGGATTAGGCATGCCGACGATGAACGTCGGCGACAGCGCCGTGTCGATGCATTCACACATGATGATGCACGCGTCGCCGACGGCCGAGCGATTCCGCGCGAGCGATCTGGCATTTCCCTGCGACAGCGTCGCCACGCAGTACCAGCCGTCGTGCTGGGCGTACCAGCCGCTCGTCATCGCGCATCTCACGAAAGGCGACCTGGCCAAGACACTCGACGCCTGCAAGCTCGCGCCGGAGGCGTCGAGGTCCCGGTGCTATCGCGGGTACGGCAAGCAGAGTATGGCGTGGCTCAGCTGGAACTTCCCCAAAGTCATCGACGGGTGCTCGAAGGCCGGAGCAGGCGAGAGCGATTGCCTGGCCGGCGGAGTAGAGGCCCTTATCGATCTCACCCTCAACGCCGACCGTGCGATGTCGTTCTGCGATCAGGTGCGCGATGGCGCCAGAGCGAAATGCCGCGACGAGACGACGCGCCGCCGCGACGCGATTGCATCGTCCTGATTCCGGCGCTTACCGGCCGACGTTGGCGACGTTGTCGAAGGTGAGCGGCGCGATGTGTCCTACAGCCTTCGAGCCGTTGAGCGTCTCCCAGTAGAGATAGGGATGCCGGTCACCGGCGAACGACATCAACCGCGCGTCGTCGGCTCCGCGATCGTGCACGATCCAAACGTCGGCGCTACCGAACGGCTCGTTCTGCACGAGGCTCGAGTGCGGAAGGTGGCCGCGTGTGTATTGGACGAACACGACCGATCGCTTCGACGGAAGTGTAGACACGAGCCGCTGAAAGTTCTGCCAATACGCCGCCTTGGAGAGGGCGAGCCTGCGCCCGACCGAGACGATGGCCGGTATCGGGAACATCAGCCAAATCGCGACAGCGGCGAATAGAAGCTGGGTTTGCAGGCGTTGCTTGCGCGGGTCGGGTGGCTGGGGCGCGCCGAGGCCGCGGGTAGAGATTCGTCGCGAAAGCGGTGGTGCGACGTACCGCACAGCCACGCGAACAATCAAAAAGGCACCGGCGGCGGCGAGAAACGCGAGCGGTGCTTGTAGCTCCAGGTAGTACGCCATCCAAGTGAGGGGATGGGGATACAGCAAATACGCGGCAAAGATTCCCAGGACCGTCGTCGAGAGCAGGACGGCGATCTCCCACGGCAATGCAAACAAGCCGACGATTGCCAGGAAGCCGGCTCGCGACCGGCGCGCCCACGTCTGCGCGATCAGAATCCGCTTGCGTTGCTTGATGGTGATCGGCAGCCTCGCTTGCGTGTGTTCGGCGTGCATGCTGTCGACCCAAGCGTTGAACGTCTGCTGTTCAGCTGAGAGTGGGCGGGCCGGGACTCCGCCGGTCAGCCCAAAGCCGACGTGATCTTCAGGGATGTACATCCGCGCGTATTCGTTCTGGGCCGATTTCCGCCAGCTGCCCGTGACGCGCGCGTTGAATAGCAGCATGAAGCCGATCGGCGCGAAGACGAGGGCCATGCTGGGGATGACCGCTAGCCACGCGCGGTGACGACGAATGCTGATCAGCGTCGCCACGCCGGCGGGGACTGCAAACGCGAGCATCGTGAGCGGTCGCGTGATCGCTCCCCAACCTACGGCCGCGGCGAGTACGAAGAGCCAATGAGCGCGTCCGGTGGTCCAGTGCCGGTAGAGGGCCAACCAGGACGCCAGAACGAGAAAGCTCGTCAGGACCTCTGACGAGTAGGACGGATTGAATTTGAGGGCGACGCTCGAGGCGTTCATGAGCACGACGGTCACCACCGCGACCGGCGCTGACGCGAGCTCACAGGCGAGGATAAAGGCGACGGCGGTCGAAGCACCGACGAGGAGCGCCGGGATAAGTCCCGGCAACCCGAGCCAGATGCCGGGAACGAGGAAGAGCGAGAAACCCGGCGGGTACTTGGCCGCGACTACCGGCTCGACGAAGGTGTGATACTGCTCGAAGAACTCAGGGGTGGGCCGGGCCGGCGCGACGAGGTGGAACGCGGCGAAGAGGCGGGCCTGGAGGAGATAGGCGGCCTCGTCGTGCACGACTGCCACCTGATTGAGCGAGCCCCACATCCACCACACGAACAGGAACGAAGCGACGCCGCATGCCACGGCGGCCCAACGGAGCTTCGGGGTGAGTTTTTCCGGCAAGAATGGCTCGCTTGTGCTCGCTGGAGCTAAGACGATTCGCCGCCTGCTAGGGTATCGTTTCGACAGCGGCGCAAAATCGTCATTTTTGATGTCACGTGGGCCAGCGACTCGTGCGCTTGGATGCTCCGTGTAGTAGGATGAACCCACCCCCGCCCCTTACGGCATTCATGAGCTTTAGTTCGGCCTACCGCGACCAGATGATCCGCGCGGCCCAGACGGTCGACGCCGGCCTCGTCGACGCCGCCATCGACGAGTTTCGAAAGGCGCGGGACGAGGATCGTCAGATCTTCGTTTTCGGCAACGGCGGCAGCGCCTCGACCGCCTCGCACTTCGTGACCGACATCGTGAAGAGCGCGAGCCACGCCGCGCCAAAGCGATTCCGCATCATGGCGCTGACGGATTCGAATTCCACGATCACGGCCTACGCGAACGACCTGCACTTCGAGTACGTGTTCGTCGAGCAGCTCAAGAATTTCGCGCGGCCGGGCGATCTCGTGGTGGCGATCAGCGGGTCGGGCAACTCGCGGAACGTCGTCCGCGCGCTCGAGTATGCGACCGCCTTCGGATGCCGCCGAATTGCGCTCACTGGCCGTGATGGTGGGAAGACTGGCCTGCTCGCGGACATTCACGTCAATGTCTCCGAGCCGCACATGGGCCGCATTGAAGACTGCCACATGATGATCTGTCACATGATCGCGTATGCGTTCGTCGACGTGGTCCCCGCGACAGCAGACGGTCAGCATGCGAGCGCCCAGACCGGGGCCTCACGATGACCACCGCCCTCCAGCCGGCACCGGCGGCTGAGTTGACGCTTTTGATCCCGGAGAACGACGTCGCGCAGCCGGAGCTGTCGATCGTCATTCCGACGCTGAACGAGCGGATCACCATCGTCGACTTTCTGGACTGGTGCAAGGAAGGCCTCGCCAAAGCCGGCGTCGCCGGTGAGATCCTCATCGTCGACAGCTCCGAGGACGAGACCCCCTGGCTCGCGGTCGCGAACGGCGCCCGCGTTTTGCGCACGCCCAAACGAGGACTCGGTCGCGCGTACATCGACGCCGTGCCCTACATTCGCGGCAAGTACGTGCTGATGGGCGACGCCGATTGCACGTACGATTTTAGAGATATCAAAGGCTTCGTCGAGGCGTTCCGCGCGGGGCACGAGTATGTCATGGGCTCGCGCTTCAAGGGCTACATCGAGCCTGGTTCGATGCCCAAGCTCCATCAGTATTTCGGGACGCCCGTCACGACAGCCATGCTCAACGTGCTGTACTCGACGCGCTTCTCGGACATCCATTGCGGCATGCGCGGCATCACCCGCGACGCGCTGAACCGCATCGAGCTGGAATCGCAGTCCTGGCAGTACGCGTCCGAGATGGTGCTCAAGTCGGTCTGTCTCGGCCTCGACACGACGGAAGTCCCCGTTCGCTTCCTGAAGGACAAGGAAGGTCGCCTCAGCCACATGAAGCGAAATGGCTGGCTCGAGCCGTGGCGGGCCGGCTGGATCAACCTGCGCAGCATGCTCACGTATGGCGCCGATTTCTTCCTGCTCCGTCCAGGTCGCGTCGTGCTGGCGATTGGACTCATGATCATCCTCGCCGGCGCGGGCGGTTTGCGCCTCGGCCCAATCGCCTTCTCGATCTACTGGTCGCTCCTCGGCCTCACCCTCGCCGTGGTCGGGCTGCAGAGCTTCTATCTCGGCTGCATCGTCCAGGTGAGCTATGGGTATTCCGAGGCGACGGCGGACCGCTGGCTGCGATTGTTCGAGTTCAATCGGGCGATGCTCGGATCGGCGCTCCTTTTCGGAAGCGGCGTCCTGCTGTCCATTCCGCTCGTCGTGAGCTACGTCGAGAGCGGCTACCGGCTCGACGGAGTCGCGGCCTCCAATCGGTTGGCGATCGTCGGTCTGTTCCTGCTCATCGCGTCATTCCTCACATTCAGCAGCACGCTCGTCATTCACGCCTCGGCGATGCGGGCGCGCCCGAGACGCCGCTAGGCCGACGCACGGCGACCTATGCAGGTCGTAATTCTCGCCGGCGGCCTCGGCACGCGTCTTTGGCCAATGACGAAGTCCATTCCCAAGCCGATGGTGCCGGTCGGTGGCGAGCCGTATCTCTCGCACCAGCTACGGTTCTTGCGAGGGCAGGGTTACTCGGACGTCGTGATTCTCACCGGATATCTGGGCGAGCAGATCGAAGACTATTTCGGTGACGGCTCGGCGGTCGGGATGCGGATCCGGTATTCCCGCGAGCCAGGTCCGCTCGGAACGGGCGGCGCTCTACGAAATGCGTCGGCGCTGCTCGCCGATGCGTTTCTGTTGATCTACGGCGATTCGTTTCTGCCCATTGAGTACGGCATCCTCGAACGGCGTCTCGCGGAGACTCAGGCGACGGCGGTCGTCGCTCTGTTCGAGGACCGCAACGGCGAGACGGGCGTCGTGGCCAACGTCGACATAGACGAAAGCGGATTCGTGACACGGTACGAGAAGAACGCCGCCGGATCGAGTCATCGCTTCATCGACGCCGGCGTGCTGGCGCTGCGCGCCGAGGCGATACAGCTCATACCGGCTGGCGAGAAGAGCTCTCTCGAGGAGCAGATCTTTCCCCGGCTGATCGAGGAGCGTTCGTTGGCCGCGGTCACGACGGAGCAACGGTTTTACGATATCGGCACGCCGGAGCGGCTGAGCGTGATCGAGGCGTATTTCGGGTGAGGGCTGCTCGGCTGCTCGGCTGCTCGGCTGCTCGGCTACTCGGCTAAGGCGAGGGCTGTTTGAGCAGCGCGGCGGCGGCGCGCAGATCTGCCACCCGTTCGAAATTTGGCGCGGCCGTGTCTGGTGCGGCGGTCAGGTAGTGCTCGACGAGCAGTGCGCGCACCCCGGCGTTCGTCGCGGCTTCGGCGTCGGAAACGGTGTCGCCGATCATGACGGACTGGCGAAGGTCGACACCGAAGTCGCTGGCGGCTTGCAGCAATAGACCCGGCTTCGGCTTCCGACAGGTGCAGTCATCGGCGGGGGCGTGCGGGCAATAATAGACCGCGTCGATTCGCCCGCCGCCGGCAACGATCTCTCCAACGAACCAGGCCGTGATTTGCTCGAGCGATCGCAGCTTAACCGAGCCCTTTGCCACGCCGGCCTGGTTCGAGACCACGATGATCGGCCGGCCCAAGGCGGCGAGGGCACGGATTCCCGGAATGGTGTCGGGAAGGAACTCGAATTCAGAGAGCCGAGTGACGTAGCCGTCCTGGATTCGACGGTTGATCACGCCGTCGCGGTCGAGAAACACGGCCCCGCCCTGAAGGGGGCGACTGGTCAGCGGAAAACGAAGCACCCCGTTCACGTACGGCGTCAACGAGCCAACGGATGATGGAGTTGGGCGGCTCATCGCCGACTAGCGCCCTACGTAAATGATCTTGCTTCCTTCGGATTCAAACGCGAATGGCATCTCGCGCAGTTCTTTCAATCGTTCCCGTACGGCGGCCTGCTTCGACGGCGGGCAGAAGAGCATAAGAAAGCCGGCCTGGCCCGCGCCGAGAAGCTTTCCGCCGAGCGCGCCGGCGCGACGGGCGACCTCGTAGAGCTCGTCGACGCGCTCGTTGGTCACGTTGCTCGCGAGCTTGCGTTTGCACAACCAGCTCTCGTGAAGAATCTCGCCGAGCTCCGAGATCGGTTGGCCGGCGACGAGCACTTCGTGAAACCGGTCCGCGAGATCGCGAATTCTGTCGAGATATTCGAGCTTGTTGCCCGTTTGATCCGCCTGCTCCTTGAGAATCTGCCGAGCGTCGCGCGAGCCGCCGACGTAAAAGAACATCAGGTGCTCGAAGAGGCGGGTCTTCACGTCTTCGGAGCAGATGACGGGATCGACGGAAACCGTGTCGTCCGAGTTGAAGGTGTAGCGTCGAAGGCCGCCGAACGCGGCGGCATACTGGTCCTGCTTGCCGATTGGCTCGTTGAGAACGTCGAGCTCGAGGTGGCAGGCTTGCGCCGCAAGGTCCTCGGCGCTGCGATGCAAGCCACGGAAGGCGTGGAGTGCGTGCAGCAAACCGACGGCGAAGCTGCTGGAAGAACCCAGGCCAGTCCCGGAGGGAACGTCGGCGATCGACGTCGCTTCGATGCCTTGGTGGACGCCGCACAAGCGAAGCGCCTCGCGAAACAACGGGTGCGCGACGCAGTCGAGATTCTCGACGATCTCAGTTTTCGAGTAGCTCAGGCGGAGCGTGTCGTCGAAGCGTCGATTGACCGTGATGTAGACGTAGCGGTCGATCGCCATGCTGATCACGGCGCCGGGCCGGCGCGTGTAGAACTCGGGCAAATCGGTTCCACCGCCGACGAAGCTGACGCGGAAGGGCGTTCGGGAAATGATCACAGGCCGGCGATCCCGCGCGGCGTCACTTGATTTCCTCCGCCAGCTCCCGGCACGCGCGCTCGACCGCGCGATCCGAGGAGAGATGAGCCTCCCACCCGAGACTTTTCATCTTCGAGACGTCGAGGCGCACCTGGGGCACGTCGCCTTTCCATCCGCGCTCACCGCCGGTGTGCGTCACGCGCACGTCGCGCAGCCCGAGCGCGGCGATGACGTAGCGGGCGATGTCATCGACGGCCGTCGCGCCTTCGCAACCCAGGTTGAAGTAGTTGACTTCGTCGCTGGAGTGCTTCCATCCGAAGATTATTCCGTCGACGCATTCGCTGACGTGGAGGTTGGGCTTGGCCTGCTTCCCGTCGCCAAGCACTTCGAGCTCGCTCGGATTTTT
>DATMHK010000222.1:0-8880 GCA_035554995.1 Gemmatimonadaceae bacterium | reverse complement strand
TCCGTGACCAGACCGCTGATCGCGACGAAGAGCGCTGTCCAACTGGGGTCGGTGTACGGCGTGACGACAATGTCGCCGGGTTCGAGATCGGCCGTGGCTGGGTCGAAGATCACTCGAGCCCGCCCCTCGACAGTGCCCGCGGAAACAGCCAGGCCGACGAGCGCACCCGCCGGCAAATCCGCGCGACGATAGTTGCCGGCGATCATTTCACCCTCCGACGTGAGCATGCGAGGAGGTGTGAGTCGTTGGTACGCCACGAACGCATCCCTTCGTTCGCTGATGAGGTTGTGATCCACCTCGTTCGTGCGAACGACGTCGTGCAACTCCGGAATTGTGAGGAAGAAGATGTCTTCCCTGTCGCGAAAGACGTTCGCCCGCACGAGACGATCGGCTTCTTCCAACAGCGCCAGCCTGTACGCGAAGTAGCGGTCGATCATGAAGTACTTCGGATACTCGCGGTATCCGCTGAAGGCGCGGAGCCGGTCGATCATCCGCTTGGCCTCTTTCGCTTTCTCCTCACCGTCCGGCAGCGCTCGCAGACGATTCAACACCTCGTCTTCCTTCGCGCGCGCGACCTCGAGCCCTTGCTCGAAACGGCGGTCGCCGGCGCCCGGCTCGGCGTTTCTGACGTGGCCGAGGATCAGAGGGAGGAGTGTGGTCGGGCGCTCGCTCCAACGCGGTCTCGAGATGTCGATCTCGCCAACGCAGCGCATGCCGTATTTGTCGAGCCAGGCCAGGATCGCGTCTTTCGCGTCTTGTCCGTCCTCCAATCTGGCCAGATCATTCACAAAATTCTCATCATCGACCTGCTGGAGAAACGCGACGACGGCCCGATGGGGCCGGATCACGTCGGCGACATGCAGCAGGTCGAGCCCCATCTGTGATGTGACATTGTTGGGCACGGATTGCGCGAGTGCGTCGGCCGCGTTTTTCTCGCCAAGCCATCGCTCGAGGTGGTCGTTGAGCCACCACGTGGCCTCCATGCCCGCCATGATTGCCTGATGGCTTCGCGGACTGAACATGATCCGCTTGAACTCCTGGAAGTCCGTCAGAATGAAATCGACAAGGTCGGGTCCGGACTTCGTGCGTATGTCCCGTTTCAGCTGCGCATTGGATTCCTGGCCCTGCGCGATCAGCTCGCCGACGATCCTCGGGTCGGTTTCGATCGGCGATGGAGCGCTGCCCGGCAACGGCGCGGGGGGGGCCGTTGGCGCGTCCGGGTTCAACGGGATGAAATCGCGATCGATGATTGTCTGTAGTGCGTCGCCGGTCAGTCGATCGTCCTTCCCGGCAAGCGCGAGGAGCCCAGCACGGCCCGCTGATGAAGCGAGCATTTGGCTCACGTCGACAAAGAGTCTTCCTCCCGCCTCGTGGAATACCGCTCTGCCGGTCAATTGCCGCACCGAGATCGCGAGCGGTGGCGCTGCGTCGGTCATCATCTGCTGATGACCGACGGAGAGGTACACGTGGCGGGCTTGGTCGGCGGCGGCTGGGATCGGGAAGAGCGTGGTGATCGGCCGGCTCTGGACGAAGTGGAAGTCATCGTCGGTGAGGCACCATTCGACGTCTTGTGGTCGGCCGAAGTGCGCCTCGATCTGTCGTCCCAGTTGCGCGAGACGCAACACCTGGCGCTCGGTGAGCATCGGCTGTTGTCGCAGCGTCGACTCGACGATATCGCCGTCGCGCACCTTATAGACGTCCGCGTTCACTAATCCCGAAACCAACGCCTCGCCGAGTCCGAGCGTCGCTTCTACTGAAACGACTTTCCGATTGCCCGTCACGGGGTCCGCGGTGAACAAGACGCCGGCTGCTGTCGGAACGACCATTTGTTGAATGACCACCGCCATGTGCACCTTGCGGTGATCGATACCGTTGCGCACGCGGTAGGTCACGGCGCGCTCAGTGAAGAGAGACGCCCAGCAGCGGCTCACGTGTTCGAGAATGGCAGCGGGTCCGGCGACGTCCAAATAGGAGTCGTGTTGACCGGCGAAAGACGCCGTCGGTGAATCCTCGGCCGTGGCACTGGATCGTACGGCACAGGCGTTCCGTTCGCCGAGCGACGCAAGCGCGCGAGTGATTTCGGTCGCGATTTCGTCAGGGACGCCGACGGCCTCGATGCTTCGGCGGATCTCCGCACTGAGCGCTCGAATCCCTTCGTGGTCGTTGGGCGTCAGTCGGGACAGTTGATCGAGCAGATCGCCGATCGATGAGGCGTCGGACATCGCTCGTCGGAACGCCTCGGTTGTCACGCAAAATCCTGGCGGTACGCGAATCCCCTCGATCCGCGAGAGCTCCCCGAGGCTCGCGCCCTTGCCCCCAACAATACCGATCTCCCTTCGGTCGAGCTCCCGCCAATCCAGGACGTAGCGTCCGGTCTCAGGCATGCTGCTCCTTTTGTCTCCTCCGAAATAGGGTCTGACCCTATTTCCAACTCTTGAAATGGGGTCTGACCCTATTTCGAACTCTTGAAATGGGGTCTGACCCCATTTCGCGTTATTGAAATGGGGTCAGACCCCATTTCGCGTTATTTTGGTGGGCGTTCCCAACTCGGACGGAGAATCCGACCGAGGGCAGGCACTTTAGGGCCGGCCCCCGGGGTTGCAGCAAGTCCCCCGCTCGCTTATAAAATCAAAGTGGGGAGTAGTGATTGCTCTCCTTCGCGTCCACTGCGCACCACGACGCCGCCCGAATCGACGATTCGAGCGGCGTTTTCTACGGTCTCGAGGTCCGGGAGCGGGTCGACCGGACTCGAGCCCATTGCACGCCGCCTGACGGACGCGGACTCGACGAAGTACGTTTTCCCCCGCCCATCCACTCCCCCAAAACAACGCAGGAGCAGCATATGGCTCGCACTCGTCTCCTCGCAGTGCCCGTCGCGCTGAGCGTCGCAGGCACGGCGGCAATGGGACAGTCGCCGGGGCGCGGCTTTTCGCCCACGGGCACGTACACCGACTACGCGTTGACCAACGTTCGGATCGTCACCGCGCCCGGGAAGGTCATCGAGCGCGGCACCGTCGTCGTGCGCGACGGACGCATCGCGGCGGTCGGCGCGAGTGTCACCGTCCCCGCCGGCGTCGTTCGCATGGACCTCGCAGGCAACAGCGTGTATCCCGGTCTGATCGATGCGGCGACGAGTGTCGGCCTGCCGAGTCCGACGCGCGAGCTCGCTGCGCAGACGGTCGCGCAGGCAGGCGCCGCCGGCGGTGGCCGCGGCGGACGCGGTGGCGGCGCTGCTCCGGGCGGTGGGCGCGGCATTCCTCTACCGAACGGTGCGGCGGCGCCTCCGGCGCCTCCCATAGTCCTTCCCGAGCTCGACGCTGACGCGGAAGCCGCCGACATGTTCGCTCCGACCGCCGATCAGTTGAGCGCATTCCGCACGGCGGGCGTGACGACGGTCGGTCTCGTCTTCAACGGCGGCATCTTTCCCGGTCGTGTCGGTGCGGCGCTCACGGGATCGCGCAATGACGGACGGCTCGGGCTTCGGTCGAGCGCGGGTCAGGAGATCGCGTTCGGCACGAAGCGTGGCGGCGCATATCCGTCCGTCGGCATCGGCTCGTATGCATTCATTCGCCAGTCGATCCTCGACGCGCAGTACGAGTCGCGGCTCGACAAGGCGTTCAAGGCCGGTACCCCCGGCGGACGCCCGGCGAACGATCCGTTCGCCCGCGCATTGATGCCGACGGCAACCGGCGAGATGCCGGCGTGGTTCGTCGCATCGAAGGAGCGGGAGCTCTCGCGAGTCGCCGAGATCACGAAGGAGATGGGACTCAAGAACGTCGTGGTGGTCGGCGCCCAGGAAGGCTGGAAGAACGTCGACGCGCTCAAGCGCGCGACGGCGGTCGCTGTGGTGAGCCTCGAGTTCCCGGCGGTCGATTCAGTGAGTGGACGCAACTTCATGCTCTACGGCGCGGGCAAGACCGGCACGGCCGACGATTCCTCGCTCGCGCGTGACGTGCGCGGCAACGCGGGGGCGCTCGCCAAGGCCGGGATCCCGATCGCGCTCGCGTCCTTTGGCGGTGCGCCGGGAACGACGTTCCGCGATCGCATTCGGATGGCGATTGCCGCCGGCCTGAGCCCGGACGACGCGCTCAAGGCGACGACGGTCACGCCGGCCCAACTGCTCGGCATCAGCGCCGCGGTCGGCACGATCGAACCGGGCAAGCTGGCCAACCTCGTCGTCGTGACCGGGAACGATCTGTTCGCGAGCGGCAACCCCATCAAACACGTTTTCGTCGAAGGACGCCTCTACTGAGGGCATGACATATGAGAATCAGAATAACAGATCAGTCCACGAGAGCCGCCCTCGCCACGGCGCTCTTCTCGTTGGCCATCGGGACGCCTCCGCTCGCGGCCCAGGACGTGGCGATCCGCAACGCGACGATCATCACGATCACCAACGGCGATATTCAGAACGGCACCATCGTCGTCCGAAACGGGAAGATCTCGGCGGTCGGGCAAAACGTCTCGATCCCGGTGGGCATTCGCGTCATTGACGGCACGGGCACGTTCGTGATGCCCGGCATCATCGACGCGCACTCCCACGCCGCGCTCGAGAACGGCATCAACGAGGGCGCGGAATCGGTCACGCCGGAAGTACAGGTCCAGCTCAAGAACGACGACCCCGTCATCTACCGCGCGCTCGCCGGCGGAGTGACGGCGGCGAATCTGTTGCACGGCAGCGCGAACACCATCGGCGGCCAGGCACGCGTCATCAAGATGCGCTGGGGAATGCCGGCGGATTCGATGTACTTCAAGGGCGCGTACCGCATTGTGAAGTTCGCGCTCGGCGAGAACGTGACGCGCGCCAGCTCGACGACGCCGGCCGACGAAAAGCGCTTCCCGGCGACGCGCATGGGCGTCGACTTCACGCTCCACTACTGGTTCGAGAAAGCGAAGGAGTACGACAAGGAGTGGCAGGACTATCGCGCCGGCGTGAAGACGAATCCGAACCTGATCATGCCGCGGCGAGATCTACGCCTCGAGGCACTCACGGAGATTCTGCACGGCGATCTCAAAGTCCACGCGCACAGCTATCGCCAGGACGAGATCCTGATGCTGATCCGCGCCGCCGACGATCTCGGATTCAAGATCAGCACCTTCCAGCATGTCTTGGAAGGATACAAAGTTGCAGATGAGATTCGGCAGCACGGCGCGTCGGCGTCGACGTTCGCCGACATGTGGGCGTACAAGGTGGAAGCGTGGGACGCCATTCCGTACAACATGGCGCTGATGACCGAGCGCGGCGTACTCGTTTCGGTGAACTCCGACTCGGACGAGCGCATCCGCCGTCTCTATCAGGAAGCGGGCGTCGGCGTGCGCTACGGCAACATGCCGGTCAACGAGGCGCTCAAGATGATTACGCTGAATCCCGCCAAGCAACTTGGGGTCGACAAGATGGTCGGCTCGTTGGAAGTGGGTAAAGACGGCGACATCGCCGTGTTCTCCGCCCATCCCTTCTCGCCGAACACGATGGTCGATTACACGATCGTCGATGGCAAGGTGCTTTTCGACCGTAGTCAGTCGACCACGTTGCGGAAGCTCGTGACGACGGCCAACCCGGGAGGTGCGCCGTGATTCGGACCGTACGCACATTGAGCGCGGCATTGCTCGTTCCGGCCGCGTTGGCCGCGCAAGCCTCGCCCGGCAAGGACACCACGTATCTCATTCGCGGCGGCACCGTCGTGACGGGAACGGGCGAGCGGCTCCCCAACACGGATATCCTCGTGCGCGCGGGGCGCATCGCCCAGGTGGGACCGAACATTTCCGCGCCGCAAGCGCGCGTCATCGACGCCAAGGGCAAGTTCATCTACCCGGGCATGATCGACGCGAACACGGGCATCGGTCTGCAGGAGATCGGCGGAGTTCAGACGATGAGCCTGCGTAGCGAGGTGGGTCAGTTCAACCCGCACATCCGCGCGCTCGTCGCGCTGAACGTCGAGAGCGAGATCCTCGGCGTCACGCGCATGAATGGCGTGACGTCGGTGGTGACGACACCGACCGGCGGTACGATCAGCGGGCAGGCCGCGTTGATCAACACGGCGGGATGGACTTGGGAAGATCTGGCCGTCGCGAGGAACGCGGGCACGGTCTTCAACCTGCCGGGCGCCGGCGGCGGCCGCGGGCGCGGTGGTGGAGGCGGTGGTCGCGGCGCCGCGCCGGCAACTGCCGCGACGATGGCGGAGCTCGAAGCATTCATGCGGGCGGCAAAGGACTACGCCACCCAGCGCGACGCGGGCTCGGCGAAGCTCGATCTCATCTACGAGTCGATGCGCCCGCTGTTCAAGAAGGATGTGCCGGCCCTCATCCCCGCGAACACCGAAGCGCAGATCCGCCAGGCGATCGACTTCGGCGAAAAATGGGGTCTTCGCACCGTTGTGATCGGCGGCCGCGAAGCGTGGAAAGTTCGGCAGGTTCTCGCGCAGAAGAACGTGCCGGTGGTTCTCGGGCCGGTTCAGGCGGCGCCGGAGGATAACCAGCCGTATGACGAGATCTACGCGCAACCGGCCATCTTGAACGAGGCCGGAGTGAAGTTCGCCTTCTCGACCGGCAACGGCGCGAACGCGCGGCACGTGCCATTCCACGCCGCGCTGGCGATCGGCTACGGGCTGCCGGAAGACGTCGCGCTCAAGGCACTCACCATCTGGCCGGCCGAGATCTTCGGCGCACAGAAGGAAATCGGCTCGATCGCGCAGGGGAAGCTCGCGAACTTCTTCATCGCGAGCGGAGACCCGTTCGATCTGCGCACGCAAATCGACGGCATCTTCATCAAGGGGCGTGACGTGCCGGACGACGACCGGCAGCATCGCTTGTGGGACAAGTACAAGAATCGGCCAAAGGCGGTGATCACGCCGTAACAAGACGCGTTTTTTCGCGATCGAGCGCCCTCTGGCCGTGACTCGGCAGAGGGCGCTCGACTTTGCGGACCAAAGCCGCATGGATCGGCCGAAGCAGAGCGTTAGCGTCCGCTCAATGTCACACGAAACCAACAAGCGGTCGCGGTTGAATCGTCGAGCGTTCCTTCGAACCGCCGCGGTCGGCGCCGCGTTTGGAGGGGGAGTGTCGCCTCTCGCTGCGAGCTGGTTCGAGCCGGGACGATCGATGACTGGTTTTCCGAATGCGCAGCCGGATGCACGGTTTCAAGAGCTGTTGGCTGGAAATCAGCGTTTCGTCGCGAATCGGATGACGTCGCTGGACGAAGATCTCGCGATTTTGCGGGATCGCACCGTCGACAAGCAGAAGCCGTTCGCCGCAATCCTGTCATGCGCCGACTCGCGCGTGCCCGTCGAGCTCGTGTTCGATCAATCCATCGGGCGACTCTTCGTCACGCGAGTTGCCGGAAACATCGTGACGCCCGAGATCATCGCGAGCATCGAGTACGCCGTCGCGGAACTTGGTGTCGGCGCCATACTCGTGCTGGGACACTCGAGCTGCGGAGCCGTGAAGGCGGCGATGAAAACGGCAACCGTGCCCGGCCAGATCAGCGCCTTGTATCAGCATCTTCGTCCGGCAGTCGAGTCGTCAGCCGGTGATGTGAGCAAGGCCGTCGAAGCGAACGCGCGATTGCAGGCCGGCTTGCTGCGTACCTCTTCGACCGTGATTCACGAGGCGGAAACGAAGGGCACGATCAAGGTCGCGGCTGCAGTCTACGATCTCGCGACGGGCAAGGTCGTCCTCTCCTGAAGGATGTGGCAGGAGGGAGCAGATTCGACAGACTACGGCTTCGCGGGCTTTTGCCCGCCCGCCGCGCGCTCCTTAGCCAGCTGCTCCTCTTTCTTCTTTTCCGCCATCACCGCGGCCGTCGGCCATAGGAACGATGCCTGAAAGCGCATTTGGTCGCTGCCGGCGAGATCCGGATGGGTGAGGTTGTGGTAATACTGGATCACGAAATTCAGCGGCTGTTCCGCGATATGCGTGATCTTCGAAACGCCAAGGCCGATCGGAGCCGTCCACCGTTGTCCCTCGGGCGCACTCCAGTCCGACGTATAGATCGGTCCCGTAGAGATCGCCCACGCATTCGGCAGGTTGTAGTTGACGAAGGGCTGGAGCGTGAACGTATTGAGCACATGGCCGTGCGCCGCGCCACCGATTCGCCAAATGTTGTTGGCGAGCGCGCCGATCACCCAGTGCCCCGGCATCACGAGACCGACCGCCGTCGGACCGAGGCCCCACTGCCCCGTTCGCGCCACGGGGTTGGTCGCCGTTGGAAACGAGAAGACCGGACCAACGCCCCACGTGAACTTCGACGGCTTCGCGCTGGTGAGATAGGCCTGCTCCTGGATGTCGGCGATCCCCCCGGATTGACGACCGTTGGGAAGCGGCACGCTCGTGAACGGCACGATCGTGCGCGACACGATCAACCAACGCTTGCCGATCGGCAGCGGAAGGACCGGCTCGAGGTTGAGCACCATCTCGCTCGCCGAATCGAGGCCGCCGCCGGTGTAGTAGTTGTACTGCAGCGGCAGCGACACCATGTTCGCCACCGGGTTCTGTGCCGCCTTCGCCAAGCTCGCTTCGGTCTTCGCGTGGCGTTCCGACCGCGCAGAATCCGTTTCCGGTTGCTGTGCTTGTAGCGCGCCGGCGACGGCGATGAGAAGCACAAGCACGGGACGCTATTTCGCGTTTTTGTACTTGCTCTTGTCGAGGTTCGTGAGCTTCACTGGATCGAGCAAGTCCGCGATCTGCTGTTCGGTGAGCACCTTCTTGTCGCGGATGACCTCGAGAATCCCCTTGCCGCTCGCATAGGCCTCGTTCGCCAGCTCGGTGGCCTTCTCATATCCGATCACCGGATTCAATGCCGTGACGATGCCGACCGTTGTTTCCATGTAGTGCGCCAGCACTTTCTCGTTGACCTTGATGCTGTCCACGCACTTTGTGCGGAGC
>DATMHK010000221.1:0-16788 GCA_035554995.1 Gemmatimonadaceae bacterium | reverse complement strand
CGCCCATCACGCGGCCGAGCGTCACGACCGCCGGACCGCCAAAGGTGTCGTCGGCCGACGTGAATCGCTTGTTGTTCGTGTGCTCCACCCAGACCTTGCCGGAGTCGAGCGCGATCAGGAAATCGTCGGTCGTCACGCCCTGCGGCGCCGGCGTATACGCGAGGAACTCGATGCGCGTATGGTTGCCGGCCGCTTGGCCGCGTCCGCGCATGACCTCGTCATCCTGATTCCGCGGCGTGTCGCCCGGGTAGATCTTGGTGGACGATGAGATGCGGAACGAAAGTCCAGGCTGGCGGTGCGCCCCCGCCGACGGCGCGTGCGCGCGTCCCGGAACGACGTTCGCTCCGATCAAGGCGAGTGTGGTGATCCCGCGTGCCGACAGAAGCGTAAACGACACCAGATGGTCTCCGCGATGTGTTCGTGTAGTGCTTTGTATACGCGGCGCAGGGGGTGAATGTTCGTCGTTGCACGGCGCCGCCCACGCGTTCATGTTTGCATTCCCACCTCGTGGCCGCCGCCGGCCGCGCACCGGTGAACCCCTCTCCTCGCAATCATGTCCGACCCGTCCGCCGGCGGCGTTCCCCGCCCGGGCCTCGCCAAGCCGGTGTTCGATCCGAAGACACTCGATCGAACCGTCATCGCGTTGCCGCTGCTCCAGCAGTTTTCCGAGCGCGGCGAGGACGCGGTCTTCGATGTCGTCATCGATCTCAACCTGAACTTTCCCGGCGGACGCGAGCACGCGCGTGAGCGCGTTCGCGACCTCGCCGCGGCGGCGCTGGCGAGCGCGGGCGGGCCGCAGCCTGGAGTCGCCGTCGACGAACGCAAGTCGGCGTTGAGCGACCAGTACGTCTTCGCGCGCCTCACCGGCCGCGCGATCAAGGCGATGGTGCGGCTCGACGCGGAATCGGCGGGCGGCGCGTCGGTGTCGCCGCGCCGCGTGATCTACCGCGTGTGGCCCGACTTCGAGGTGCGAGCGCTGCTCACGCGCTCGGTGAGCACCGTGAAGTCTGACGCCGCCCTCACGTCGTTCGCCGCGGGCGGCAAGCGTATCGTCTGGGCGGTGCTCGACTCGGGAGTCCAGGGCGATCATCCGCACTTTCGCAAGCACGCGACGCTCACCCTCGACGCGCCGCTGCGCCATCGCGACTTCAACGTCGGCCCGGGCCAACCGGAGTCGCCCCTCACCGATGAATGTGGCCACGGAACTCACGTCGCCGGGATCATCGCCGGTGAGCTCGACGCGTCCGACAAGTCGCTTAGCCTGAGCGCGGTCGCGAGGCATCGCGACGAGTCGGGCCAGATTGTGCACGACGTCATGCCGCTGACGCGGATTCGCGGCGTCGCGCCGGAGTGCACGATCCTCAGCATGAAGGTGCTCGACGCGCAGGGACGCGGACAGGTGAGCAATCTCATCACCGCGCTCGAGGAGATCGACCGCGTCAACGGCTACGGCAAGGACATCAAAATCCACGGCGTGAATCTCAGCGTCGGATATGATTTCGATCCGGAGTGGTTCGCGTGCGGACAGAGTCCGCTCTGCAACGTCGTGGATCGCGTGGTGCGGTCGGGCGTTGTCGTCGTCGTCGCGGCGGGCAACACGGGGTACGGATTCGTCGATACGACGGCGCGCGGCGCGGTCGCGGCGGGTCTTCCACTCAGCATCAACGATCCCGGCAACGCCGAGCGCGCGATCACCGTGGGCTCGACGCATCGCGACATGCCGCACGTGTACGGCGTTTCTTATTTTTCATCGAAGGGGCCGACCGGCGATGGCCGGCTGAAACCGGATCTCGTCGCGCCCGGCGAGAAGATCATCTCGTGCGGGGCCGGTTCGACGCTCGACAACGCGCGCGCGGCGACGCAGAGCGACGCACTCTACGTCGAAGACAGCGGCACGAGCATGGCCGCGCCGCACGTGTCCGGCGCGATCGCCGCGTTTCTCTCCGTGCGCCGCGAGTTCATCGGCCAGGCGGACGAAGTCAAACGCATCTTCGTTCAATCAGCGACCGATCTGCGACGTGAGCGCTACTTCCAGGGCGCGGGACTCGTGGATCTGATGCGCGCCATTCAATCGGTGTGATCATGCCGTCTCCAACAACGATGGGCCCCTTCAAGTATTTCCCGCTCGCCTTCAACAAGGACGGCGGGATAGTCGATCAGTCGCAGTTCGCCGCGGTGATCGCTGCGGTCGCGCAGGGCGCGGCCGCGCCACTCACAGACCTCATCGTGATCTCGCACGGATGGAACAACGACATCCCGGAAGCCGAGGCGCTGTACACGTCGATCTTCAATCAGGTCGGCGGGGTGTTGCCGTTGCAGAATCCGGCGTGCACCGCGGTACGTTCGCGGAGCGTCGCCGTCGTCGGGATTCTGTGGCCGTCCAAGAAGTTCGACGAGGCATCGTTGATTCCCGGTGGTGCCGCCGCCATGTCGGACGGCACTCAGGAAGCGGCCCAGGCCGTGGATCAACTGTCCGGCTTTCTCGACTCGCCCGACGCCACCGTGGCGCTCGCGCGGGCGAAGGCGCTCGTCCCGCAGCTTTCCGGTTCGATCGACGCGCGCGACGAATACTCGCGGCTCATTCGCGCCTTCATGCCGCACGACGCCAACGACGAAGAAGCCGTGATCGATCCGTCGTTCTTCACCCTCGACGGTGACGAGCTGCTTCGGCGTCTGGCGCGAACCGCTCCGGACGCCGCGCCGACGTCCTCGAGCTCGGGGGGGGGCGGCGCGGTATCAATGGGTGCGGGCTCGTATGGCGCCGGCGGTGGAGGTGGCGCAGCGGGATTGGGTGACTGGTTCGGCAAAGTGGCGGACGGCGCGCGGAATCTCGCCAACCTCGTGACGTACTATCAGATGAAGAACCGCGCCGGTGCGATCGGCCAGGGAGGCGTGCGCGACGTCCTCACGCGCATTCGCGAGGACCGGCCGGCCTCCGGACAGGGCGCGCTCGCCATCCATCTGGTCGGCCACAGCTTTGGCGCGCGCCTCGTCACGGCGGCGACGGCGGGTCCGGACGGGGCCGCGCCGCTTCCCGTGAATTCGCTCGTGCTGCTTCAGGCGGCGTTTTCCCACTACGGCTTCGCGCTCGACTACGATGGAACTCACGACGGATACTTCCGGCGTGTCGTCACCGACCCGGCGTACGTGACGGGAGTGGTCGCGATCACGTTCACGGCGAAGGACAAGGCCGTGGGCCTCGCCTACCCGATCGCTTCGCGCATCGCCCGGCAGATCGCGGCCGCGCTTGGTGACGCCAACGATCCGTACGGCGGGCTGGGACGGAACGGGGCGCAGAAGACGCCCGGCGCGAGAGTGGTAACGTTGGCCGCCCCCGGCTCCGCGTATGGCTTCGCCGCCCGCGGGATCTATAACCTGGATTCGAACGCGATCATCGGCGGCCACTCGGACCTCGCTCATCCCGAAGTCGCCTACGCTCTGATCTCCGCTATCGCGACTTAGCCGCCGCGATGCTTCCCTCGCTGGCATCGAGGTGATGGTGGTTCGTCGAGATCGCGCGATTTGGAAACGCGGACACGACGCGGTCACGCGCGGGCACTACGCGGGCGGCGATTGAATGCTTGCGCGCAACGAGCCAGGATCTTTTTTGGAACCGACGCTCGGGAAGCTACAAGAAGCGTCCCGAGCGGCAGTCACCAAGAAATCCCGGCTCGTTGTGAAAGAAGTCTCCAGAGGCCCTTCAGCGTGTTGCCCGCGCGTGACCGCGTAGTGTCCGCGGCAGTTCCCCCGTATCACTCCGGCCCGATCACCGGCCCGGAGCTCGGCCAACGAAACTCGACCGGCGTCTCCGAAAAGAGCGTCGCCGACAACTAGCGCGACGCGGGACGACCTAGGCACGGCAGCGCTTTGAGGTTCATATTGGACACACTTCGTTCCCTACCTGCCACCTCTCGTTTGCAGGAGTTTGACCATGCGCGTTGCTCCGCTGGTTCGCGCGTTTGTGTTCGTCGTGTTGTTCACGAAGCCTCTGGTGGTGACTGCACAGAACAAAGATGCGGTCCAGCAAGGTAGGGCGGACGCGCCGCGCGTCGATCCGGACAACAAGAAGGCGTTGCAGGTCGCCGACTACGCGCGTTGGCGATCGATCGCCACGCCGGCGATTTCATCGGACGGCAAGTGGGTGGCCTGGTCGTACACTCAGGTGCGTCGTGACGAAGAGCTGCACATCAAGCAGGCGGACGGCGATCGCGAGATTGTCGTCAACGGCGGCACTCGGCCGACCTTCTCGGACGACGCGCAATGGGTCGCGTACTACGTCGCGCCGGCTACGACGGGTCGCGGCGGTGGTCGGGGCGGACGCGGTGGCGCTCCTGCAACGCCGACTCCGACGCCGGCTCCGGCGGCCGGTCGCGGCGGCGATGGCGCCGCGGCTGCTCCTCCGCGGCGAGTCGAGCTCGTGAACCTCGCCACTCAGACGAAAACAACGTGGGAGGACGCAGCGAACGTCGAGTTCTCGAAAGGCTCCGGCTACTTCGTGGTGCACCGCGCCCGGCAACAGCCTCCGCCGAAGTACGAAGGCGCCGACTTGATCGTCCGCGATCTCAAGACCGGCGCGGATCGGCTGATCGGGTCGGTCGCCGAATTTGCGTTCAACAAAATTGGATCGATGCTCGCCTACACCGTCGACGCGGCGGACGACGCGGGCAACGGACTGTACGTCACCGACCTCAAGGTCGGCGCCGATCGCGTGCTCGAGAACGCGCGCGAGCATTATGGCCGGCTCACCTGGTCGGAAGACGGCACCGCGCTCGCCGCGCTGCACGGCGCGGACGCCGACACGCTGGCCCAGCGTGAGAACTCGATCGTCGCCGTGGTCAACGTGACGGACGGTTCCGCGATGAAACGGGTTCGCGTCGCGCCGGGGACACACGGCATCCCCGCCAAGTTCGCGATCAGCGAGAAGGGCCCGCTCGTCTGGAGCGTGAAGAACGATCGTCTGATCTTCTCGCTCAAGAGCCAGGATCCGAAGCGGAAGCCGGTGACCGAAGACAGCCTCGTCGCCGCGTCCGACGTGGACATCTTCCACGCGACCGACGACCGCATTCAAAGCGTACAGCGCTCGCAGGCGAATACGGAGCGCAATCGTACCGACCGCGCCGCGCTCGACCTCGCCGGCGAGAAGGTGACGCGAATCTCCGACTCGACCGTCCGCACCGTCATGGTGACGCGGGACGGGCGTTGGGCCGTTGTCGGTGACGATCGTAAGTATGTCTCCGACTACACGCAGGCACGCGCCGACTATTTCCGCGTCGACGTGACGACCGGCGAGCGCACGCCGATCGCCACTGGCCTCGGCCGCACCTTCGGTCTTTCACCGAGCTCACGGTACTTCCTCTACTGGAAGGACAAGCAGGTCTGGTCGTACGACCTCGCGGCCAACAAGCACGTGAACATCACGGCGAAGGCGCCGGTGTCGTTCGTGAACGCGGAAGACGATCACTTCGGCGACAAGCCGGCATACGGCGTGACCGGCTACACGAAGGACGAGAAGTACGTCATTCTCGACCACCGATACGACCTGTGGCTCGTATCGCTCGACGGGAGCGAAGCGCCGCGCAATCTCACCAACGGCGCTGGTACGGCGAAAGAGATGCGTCTTCGCTACGTCGCACTCGACCCCGACCAATCAGCGCCGGCCGGTCCGGGTGCGGGCGGTGGCGCCGGTGGTCGCGGCGGCCGTGGTGGCGGCAGCGAAGCGACGATCGATCTCGGCAAGGCGATGTTCCTGTCGGCGTACGGCGATCGGACGAAGAAGTCCGGCTACTACGAGCTGAATCAGGGACAGGTCCGAGAAATTGTGTACCAGGACAAGAGCTACGGCCGGCCGCAGAAGGCGGCGAACGCTGACCGATTCCTGTACACGCGCGAAGATTGGACGGAGTATCCCGACCTTCGCGTCGCCGATCACACGTTCCAGAACGACAAGAAGGTGAGCGACGCCAATCCGCAGCAGGCGGAGTATCGCTGGGGTCATCGCATCCTGTTCGACTTCGCCGATCGTGACGGCCACAAGCTGCAAGGCACGCTCGCTATCCCCGACGGCTATCAGGCCGGTCAGCGACTGCCGATGCTCGTGAACTTCTATGAGAAGAATTCGCAGAACCTGAACGTCTATCAGACGCCACGATACGCGACGGCGCCGCAGTTCGCGGGCTACGTGAGCAACGGCTACCTCGTCATGCAGCCCGACATTTATTTCCACACGCGCACGTCGCACAGCGACATGCTCGGTTCCGTGGAGAACGCGGTGAAGAAGGTGATCGAGATGGGCTACGCCGATCCGAAGCGCGTCGGGCTCCAGGGCCACAGCTACAGCGGCGGCGGCTCGGCCTATATCGCCGGTCATTCGACGATGTTCGCGGCGATTGTCTCCGGCGCGGCGCCGATCGATCTCACGACCGAGTTCAATACGCTCTTCCGGGGCAGCGGCCAAAACAATCAGGGGTACGACATCACCGGCCAGGGCCGCTACGGCACCGATCCGTACACGGATCCGGATCTCTACTACCAGCAGTCACCGATCTCCGGCGTGAAGACGATGAACACGCCGCTCCTCCAGATGCAGGGCGACAACGACCAGACGGTCGAGTATCTGCAAGGCGTGGAGTGGTACAACGCGCTCCGCTTCAACAAGAAGCCGGTGATCTTCCTTTCGTATCCCGGCGAGGATCACGGCCTGCGAAAGCTGGAGAACCAGGTCGATTATGAAAATCGCATGGGCCAGTTCTTCGACCACTATCTCAAGGGCGCGCCGGCACCAGCGTGGATGACCTCGGGCGAACGCTTCATCGACAAGGACAAACGTCCGCCGCTGCCAATCACCGTGGAGAAGAAAGCCACACGCGCCACGCCCGCTACGAACAACGTGATTCGTCCGCGATGAACGGCGAAACTGCCTTGGATACGGGAACCTGCGACGGGATTGAACGGAGCAACTACAGGATTAACTGCTCTTGTGAATGGGATTTGGCAGGAAGGAACCGTCTCGCCACGTCCCCTCATAAGCAGTTCTCCTGTAGGTGATTCGTCAAATCCTGTTGCTTTGTCCCGTATCCAAAGCAGTTTCGCAGTTTTTCGAACAGTGAACCGTCATCGCTGTTCTCGCCCATACAGCTTGCGCAACTCGTTCTTGGCACGCTCGAGCACGTGCTTCTGACGGACCCCGAGTTTGTCGCCGGCGCGGTTGATATAGAACGTCAGCATCGACATCGCGGATCGGTACGGGTCGCTCTTGCGTCGTCGGCTATGCTCGGCCGACCGCTTGAGTGACCGCGCGACGCGGCGCGGGTCCTTCCATGTGAAGACGCCGCTGTCCAGGTCGAGTGCGTTGCTCGTCGTCGTCACACGGCGAGACCAACGGCGTCCGGAGCGAGCGGGCGATTTCTTCGACGCCATAACCACATCCGCTACATCTGGGGCGGAGGTGCGGTTGCATCGACCATGCCCGCCGCCGTGAGGCGCGCGCGCATCGCACCCGTGGGCTGCTCGCGCGTGTAGACGACGAACGCCAAACGGCCCGCCAGGAGATCGCGACGCTCGACCTCGGTCAGCGTGAGGGTGCCCCGCGCACTCGCCACGCCCGGGCCGGTGAGATGTCGAACCATCGGGCCTTTCTTGCCAGCGCTGTCGCGATCGATGCTCATCGTGAATACGTGGCTCGCGAGAAGGCCTGTCACGTTCACGGCGTAGCCAAGGGCGCGATGCGTGGCGTCGTACGTCAGCGAACCGCTCGCGACCGCCTTGCCGTCCTTCGCGAGGACGCTGATCGCAAGCGGCTTCGGCGCTTTCCCGTCGACCAGCGGCGGCGTCGTGCTCGGTGCGCGACGCGGACGACTCGATTGTTCGTAGTCGTACGCCATCGCGACGAGCTTCGCGTCGTCGAGCGGACGCCCGAGCAGCTCGACGCCGATCGGCATGCCGTCGTTCGTGAATCCCGCCGGCGCTGACAGAGCGGGCAGGCCCGTGACGGCGCTTAACTGACAGTTCGCGCCGCGCTGCGGCTCGCCGATGAACGCCGCCTTGCGACGCAGCGTCGGGTACACGAGCGCGTCGAGCTTGTTGGCGTCGAGAAAAGAGAGCACGAGATCACGCGCCACGGTTCGCTGCGCCAGCGCGCTCTTGTACGCGTCGCTCGTGCGCGACCCGCGCGCCTCGCGCCGGCGCAATCCGTCGTCGAGCGCGACGTGAAGGAGTCCGCGATCGATGATCTCGCCGAGCGTCTTCACCGGGGCGTTGGGCACCGCGCTGAGAAACTCCATCAGGTCCGGCTTGAGCTCGTAGTCGATGACGCCGGCGGCGTTGATCACCGAGTCCAGTCTGGGAATCGTGACGTCGACGACCTCGGCGCCGCGCGCCTTCATCTTATCGATCGCCGCGCGCACGACGCGCGCGCCTTCCTGATCGTCTGTCTCCGTGCCGAAGTGCGCGACGAGAACGCCGAGGCGTTTTCCGCGGAGCGCTGTGGTGTCGAGGGCGTTGATGAATCTCGGGACGCTCTTTCCTTCGAGAATGTGAGTCGCCGAGTCGGCAGGGTCCGCGCCGATCGTCGCGTCGAGGCCGATCGCGAGATCGGTCACCGTGCGCGCGATCGGCCCGCCCACGTCCTGCGTATGCGACAACGGGACGATCCCGGTGATGCTCGAGAGACCTTTCGTGGGCCTGAGGCCGAATAGGTTGTGCACCGCCGACGGAATCCGAATCGAGCCGCAGGTGTCCGATCCCCACGCGATCGCCGCGAAGCTCGCGGCGACTGCCGCGCCGCTACCGCCGCTCGAACCGCCGGGACTGCGATCCGGGTTGTACGGATTGCACGTCTGGCCACCGATGGAGCTGATCGTCGTGATGCCGCTCGCCAGCTCGTGCATGTTCGATTTTGCAATGATGACGGCACCGGCCTCGCGAAGCTTTTTCACCTGGAACGCGTCGTCCGGCTCGAGCGACGCGAACGCGATCGTGCCGGCCGACGTCGGCATCCCGCGCGTGCCGTAATTGTCCTTGACGATCACGGGAATTCCATGGAGCGGGCCTCGCACGCGTCCGGCCTTACGCTCGGCGTCGAGCGCCGCCGCGTCGGCACGGGCCGACGGATTCACGCGAATAATCGCGTTGAGTGCCGGACCCTGCTTGTCGTACGCGGCGATCCGGGCCAGGTAGGCGTCGACCAACGCCACCGAACTCACGACGCCGCGCGACATCGCTTGTTGCAATTCGGGAATGGAGGCTTCGTACACGACGTCGCCGCGCCGAGGACCCGGTTGCTGCTGTGCGCCCGCGGAGATCGCCGCGCAGAGTGCGGCGGCGGCGAGTGTCGTCGCGCGACGAGCGCGAAAGGATTTGATTGTCATCACGCCCAACAATTAACCAAAATCCTTCAATTGGGGTCAGACCCCGTTCCGAGAGGTGGGGTCAGACCCCATTATTGCGCATGCGAAATACGCCCCTACGTCTACTTGGGCCGGCTGCGGTCTTTCTTGCCGTCGCGCAGGTCGCGCTCGGCCAATCGGCACGCTCCTATTTTCCACCGCGCGGCGAGTGGCAAACGCGCTCCGCGGCGGCGGTCGACCTCGACTCGGCCAAGCTTCAGGCGGCGGTCGACTACGCGCTGTCGCACGGCAGCTCGTGGGACTTCGACCGCGACCAGGTGCGGACTTTTGGCCCGCCGCTCGGTCCACTGCCGAAGTCGCGCGCATCGACGAACGGCGTCATTCTCCGCCACGGCTACATCGTCGCCAAGTTCGGTGATACGAAGGCCAACGATCCGGTCTACAGCATCGCCAAGAGCTTCCTCTCGACTGTCGCCGGCATCGCGGTGCAGCGCGGGCTGATCAAGAACGTCGACGACCGGGTCGCCACGTACATCCACGACGGCGGGTACGACTCCCCGCAGAACTCCGCGATCACCTGGCGCAACCACCTGCAGCAGGAAAGCGAGTGGGAAGGCGACATGTGGGGGAAGAACGCTGACTTTGTAGGGCGGGACAAATTCGGCAATGGCGCGCGTCCGCCGCGGGCGATCCAGCCGCCAGGCACGCACTACGAGTACAACGACGTGCGCATCAACCGATTCTCGCTATCTCTCCTGCGGCTATACGGCGTTGCCCTCGCTGATGTGCTCAAGTCGACGATCATGGACCCGATCGGCGCGTCGTCGGAGTGGCGTTGGGTCCCGTACGCCAATTCCATTGTCGACATGAACGGGAAGCAGATCGGATCAGTGAGCGGCGGCACTCGGTGGGGCGGCGGGATCTGGATCAACTCCGAGGACCTCGCTCGCTTCGGCCTGTTCGCGCTCAACCGCGGCAACTGGAACGGCACCCAGATAATGCCGGCGCAGTGGTTCCGCGACGCAGTGACGCCGAGCGCGCATGGCCCGGACTACGGTTACCTCTGGTGGCTCAACACGCAGCGCAAACAGTGGCCGAGCGGCCCCGCCACCAGCTTCGCCGCCCTCGGCAACGGGAGCAACATCATCTGGATCGATCCCGACCACGACATCGTGCTCGTGTGGCGGTGGTACGAGAACAATGCGATGGACGGGATGATTCAGCGGATCGAAGCGGCGGTGAAGTAGGAACTGTCGGCGATGGGCGATGGGCGATGGGCGATGGGCGATAAGAGCGTTGTCATTCCGCCGACCGCCGACCGCCCACCGCCGACCGCCCACCGAAAATGGCATTCAGCCTCCACCAAGGGCATATTTCGCGCATTGTCCAGGCCGCACGATTTTCCCGAGGTTCTGAATGGCTCGAATTACCGAAACCGATTGGATCTGGCGCGACGGCGAGTTTATTCGCTGGCGCGACGCCACGGTGCACGTCTTGTCCCACTCCATGCAGTTCGGCTCCTCGGTCTTCGAGGGGATCCGGTGCTACAGCACGCCGCGCGGGCCGGCGGTTTTCCGGCTCGAGGACCATCTCCAGCGGATGCTCGACTCGTGCAAGATCTACCGGATGGAGGTCAAGTATTCCCTCGACGAGCTCGTCGCCGCCTGTTGTGAGCTGGTAGAGCGGAACAGTCTCGACAGCTGCTACCTCCGCCCAATGGTCCTCCGCGGTTACGGCGCGAGCGGGATGGTGCCGTTCGACAGCCCCGTCGAGGTCTATCTGCCGTGCTGGCCGTGGGGCGTGTATCTCGGCGAGGGTGCACTGGAGAACGGAGTCGACGCGTGCGTCACCAGTTGGCAGCGCGTCGCGCCGAATACGATCCCCGCGATGGCCAAGGTTGCCGGCAACTACCTCGGCAGCCAGCTCGTGAAGATGGAAGCGCTGCGGAACGGCTTCGCTGAGGGAATCGCGCTGAACGTCGACGGGATGGTCAGCGAGGGATCCGGGCAGAACGTCTTCATCGTGAAGGACGGCGCCGTTCGCACTCCGACCATCAATGGAACGTTGCTGCACGGCGTGACGCGGTTCAGCATCCTCACCCTGGCGCGCGACATGGGGTTGCCCGTTATCGAGCAGGAGATGCCGCGCGAGATGCTGTACACGGCGGACGAAGTCTTCCTCACCGGAACGGCGTCGGAAGTGACGCCGGTTCGCAGCGTCGACAAGATCACGATAGGCAACGGTCGCCGTGGTCCGATCACGACGCAGATCCAGCAGCGCTTCCTCGACTTGGTGAAAGGCGTCGACGACGATCCGTATGGCTGGCTGACCTACGTTCGCGCGGAGCGGATGAGCGGAACGCGTTGAGTTGGGCATAATTCGAGCATGACCTTGCCGGGACTCCCTCTTCTGGAGACTTCGTATGCCGGATGAATCGGAGTTCGCTCCAGATCTCAGCAAGCTCGACAATCGATATCAGATCCTGAGCGAGCTCCGTCGCGCCGAGAATGGCCGGACCTTTCTCGCGCGCCACACCGGACTCAATCGTGACGTTACGATCGACGTCGTCCGCGTTCCGCGCGGCGACGACGAGGCGCTTCGCTTTCTCGCCTCCGACGCCGAGCTGCTCTCGAGCCGACGTCACGCGCACGTCATTCCTGTCATCGAGGGGCGCTGGCTCGGCGACGACGCCTTCGCGATCGTGCGGCCGCGTGTGCGCGGCTCGACGCTCACGCAGCTGATTAGCGCGCTCGGAACGATACCAACGCAGCGCATGAGCGGCATTCTCGAGCAGGTGCACAACGCGCTCGAGTGGGCGCGGACCAACGATATCGTGAACCGTTCGGTCGCGCCGGACGACATCGTGCTCCAGCAGGGAAGCGGCCGCGTGCTCGTCGCGTTCGGACGCGATCCGGAGGCGACCGAGCTGCCGAATGCGTGCGACGATGTTCGCACCGTCGGCCAACTCTCCTGGGCAATGCTGGCCGGCGGTCCGCCTGCCGCGGCTCCGACCAGGCCGCTCGCCGAGCGCCGCCCCGATCTGCCGCCGCGAATCATTCAGGAGACGGAAGCGCTCATCACCTGTGACCGTGACGGCGCGCCGCCGGACGTCAACGCATATCTGGTTTCGCTGGGCGGGCTCGCGCGCACGTCCGACGCGGTTCCAGCTGTTGTGGTAAGCGATGAAGCGTACGAGAGTGCGTTCAGCGAAGAGATCACCAAGGAAGCTCTGGTCTCACCGATCGAAGCGGAGCACACCGCCGCCGACGAGGTGGTTGAAGCCGTCGACGAGGAGGGCGTCGAAGTCGCCGACGTCTCGAATGCTGTCGTCGACGCCAGCGAAGAAGGCCGGCCGCTTTCCGGCGAGATCAAGACGCTGCCCACGATCATTGAAACGCCCGAGCGGCCCGGCGCCGCGGTCGGGTCACACGAGAACGACGCGGAAGTCGTCGTCAAACGTCGAGGACTGGGGTTCAATGCCCGACTGATCACGACCGCCGCGATTGCCGCGGTGATCATTGCGGCGATCGTTCTCTTTGTGCGCCGTGGGAATGGCTCCCCGCCGCAAACGGTCGCCAGCTCGGCCGACACGTCGGCGTTGGCCGGAGGCGACGTCGCGATTCGCGGGCAGTCGCGTCGCACCGATACCTCGCCTCCCGCGTCGGTGACGATCGTCCCGCGGCCGACGCCCTCGCCGAACCAGTCGTCGACGCAGAATCCGACCGGAGTCAATCCGTCCGGCGTCGCGCAGACCCAGCGGCCGTCGCCGCCCGATCAGCGACGCTCCGAGCCGCCGGTGACCGCGAATCGGCCGACCATTATTCCGCCGGGCCGCGATACGACGTCGCTGCCGCGCGACTCATCGCGCGTGCGGACGACCGCCGAAGTCTGCGCGTCGACCGAAATAGGGGACCAGCGCACCTGTCTCGGCCAACTGATCAAGGAAAACGACGTCGAGCTCAACGCCGTGTTTCGCCGTCTCGTCACGGCGATGCGGCGAAAAGCGAACATCGCCGATCAAGATCCCGAGCCGCAATCGCTCGTCGATCTCCGCGAGGCGGAAAAAAAGTGGGTCGAAGATCGAGACGTGGCGTGCCGCTCGACGGGATCCGGACCGCTGTACGCGCGAACGCGCGCCGCATGTTACGCGGGCCAGTCGGCGCGGCGCACGCAACAGCTTCGGCAGATGCTCGATTCGATTCCGCCTTGATGGGCGATGGGCGATGGGCGATGGGCGACTGGCGGCGCGAACGTGTTGTCATCCTGAGGAGCGCAGCGACGAAGGACCTACCGTCCCCGGGGTAGTTACCAGGAGGGGAGAGGAGATCCTTCGCTTCGCTCAGGATGACAACGCACTTACCGCCCACCGCCCACCGCCCACCGCCCACCGCCCACCGCCGACCGCTCAGCTCGAACGCAGCGCCTGGAGCGGATCTGCTTTTGTGGCTCGGCGGGCGGGCAGGTAGCTCGCGGCGACGGCGACCGCTGCCAGAACGAGTGGAACCGCGATGAACGTGAATGGGTCGCGCGCCGAAATCCCGAATAAGAGATTGCTCAACGCGCGAGTTGCCACGAAGGCGCCGGCCAATCCGAGGGCGACCCCAACGAACGCCAAGAGCACACCTTGGCGAAGTACCATGCCCTGCACGTCGGCGGGGCGCGCGCCGAGCGCGATACGAATGCCGAATTCGCGCGTGCGCTGGGTGACCACGTAGCTGATCACGCC
This sequence comes from Gemmatimonadaceae bacterium, assembly GCA_035554995.1. GTDB lineage: Bacteria > Gemmatimonadota > Gemmatimonadetes > Gemmatimonadales > Gemmatimonadaceae > JAQBQB01. Next base: position 2,718 of record DATMHK010000221.1, on the reverse strand, counting down.
ATACAACCCGAACACCGCCAGGCCGAGCGACAGCGCCGCGAGCCCCGTCAGCACGATCATAGCCAGCCGTCGCGGCGCGAGCGAGCCGGCGATCCGCTCGTCCAGCGTTCGAGCGGAGAAGAGCGGAATGTTCGGATCGATCGCCTGAAGCGCGCCGCGCACGCGCGAGACGACGGTCGCCATCGGAAGCGTCGTTCGTGTGACGACGTACATGCCCGAGTACCACGCGTGCTGCGTGTACGGATAGTACACCGTGGCCTTCGGCGGCTCGCCGAGCGCGCCCTGGCTCACCGTGCCGACCACGCCGACGATCGTCGCGTCGGGGCCCTGGTTGATCCGCTTGCCGATCGGATCTTCGTTCGGGAAGTAGGTCTTCGCCAACGTTTCGTCGATCACGCAGACCCACGTCGCCTGTTGCGGCGTCGCGGCATCCGTCTTGTCGAAGGTGCGTCCGCGCAGGAGCGGGATGCCCATCGCCTTGAAGTAGTCGCCGCCCACCGTGTGCAGGTTGGCGTGCATCGCCGGCAGATTCGGATTCGGCGCGCGGCCGATGATCGTGAACGGACTGCTGTCGTTCTCGTCGCTGAATGGCAGCTCGCTCACGAAGCCGACGTCCCCGAGTTCGGTCATCGCGCTCAAACGGCCGAGCAGTTGGTCGTAGAACGTCGTCAATGATCCCGCTTGCTGATAGCGTGGCCCGGTCACCGTCATCTTCAATGTCGTCACATGCTCGGCGATGAAGCCGGGATTCTGCGACAACAGCGCGCGCAAGCTCCGAATCATCAGCCCCGAGCTAACGAGTAACACGAGCGTGAGGGCGACCTGAACGACGACACTCGCGTGCAGGACGCGGCTTCGTCGTCCGCCGATCGACGCGCCGCCGCTGCCATCCTTCAGCGCTTCCTGCACGTCGACTCGGCCGGCTCGCAGGGCGGGCAGGAGACCGAACAGCCCGCCGGCGACGATGGTCGCGATGCCCGTGAACAGCAGCGCAGGGGCGCTGAGTCGGACGTCGGCCAACGCCGGCATCTGCGACGCGCCGGCGGCAGCCATCAGCTTGAGGATTGCCGCGCCGACGCCCAGTCCGACCAATCCGCCCGCGATCGACAGCACGAAGTTCTCGACGAGAAGCTGTCGCACGATCGTACCGCGCCCGGCGCCGAGCGCCGCGCGAACCGCCAACTCACGCGAGCGCGCTGTCCCATGCACGAGCTGCAAGCTGGCGATGTTCGCGCACGCGATGAGCAGCACGAAGCCGACGGCGCCGAGCAGAACGAGGAGCGCGGGACGAAGCTGACCGGCAATCATCGTGACTAACGGGACGACGCTCAGGAATTGCGTGTCACCGTAGTGGAGGTCCCGATGCCAACGCTGCTGCTCTCTGAGGACTCCGGCGTCGAATTGCTCGCGGCTGATTCCGGTTTTCATTCGCCCGACGAGGTTCCAGGCCAACTGATTGCGATTCTGCGCATACTGGGGTGTGAGCGCGATTGGCGCGTAGAGCTGCGTGCTGCGCGGATAATCGAAGCTCTCTGGCGCGACGCCGATGACCTCGTGCCGTACGCCGCTGAGGGTGATCTGCTTGCCGATCAACGACCGGTCGGCGCCGAGCTCCCGCCACAACGAGTAGCCGAGCACGACGACGCGCTCCTTGCCCGGCTCCGATTCGTCGGGGCGATAGAGGCGGCCGAGGGCTGGCACGACGTGGAAGACGTCGAAGAATTGTCCCATCGTGCGCGCGACGGCCACGCGGCGCGGATCGCCGATCTCGGTGATCACGGCGCCGCGACCGGCCCACGCGCCGGCGGCGTCGAACAGGTCGCGGCGCGCCATGAGGTCGAGCGCCTCGCCCGGCCCGACACTCACGTTCATGAGATTCATCGTCGGCAGGTTCGTCCGCACGACCATCAGGCGATCGATGTCGGTTGTCGCGACAGGGTGCAGGAGCACCGCATTGACGGCGCTGAAGATCGCCGTGTTCGCGCCGATGCCGAGGGCAAGCGTGAGCAGCGCGACGCACGTAAACGCCGGACGATTGACGAGCTGGCGAACGGCATAGCGGATGTCGCGGCGGATCGAGTCCATCCATTCGGTGCGTTGCATGGCGGTCTCTCGTTGAGTGGCCAGTGTGCGCATGGCAAGCGCGATGTGATCGCGGTCGCCGAATCGTTCGGTGGCGATGCGGCGTGCTTCGTCGGGCGGAACGCCGCGCGCCACGTAGTACCCGATGAGCTCCTCGAGGTGGAAGCTGATCTCGTCATCCACCTCGGCGCCCACATTGACGCCCCAGAAGCGGAGATAGCGCCACCACTTCGGAGTCTCGGCCGGGTCGTCTCGTCGTGGCCCTGTCATACCGGCGTCGGAACAGCGGTCATGATCTTGGCCATCGCCCCGGCAAACAGGTTCCAGGTTCGCGACTCTTCGGCGAGCCGCCGCTTCCCCGCGGCGGTGAGTCGATAATACTTGGCGCGCCGGTTGTTCTCGGTGATGCGCCATTCGCCTTTGACCCAGCCCTTGTTCTCGATCTTGTACAGGGCGGGGTAGAGGGTGCCTTCCTCGATCTGGAAGACGTCGTCGGTGACGCGCTGGATCCATCGCGCGATGCCGAAGCCGTGCATGGGTTGCCAGCTGAGCGTCTGGAGGACGATGACGTCCAGACTGCCCTGCAGCAGATCGATCGACGGTCGGGCCACGGCAAGCTGCTCCCTTAGAGTGTCT
>DATMHK010000220.1:0-7483 GCA_035554995.1 Gemmatimonadaceae bacterium | reverse complement strand
TACGACGATCAGCTCGCCGAGCTGAGGAGGTATCTTTGACCTCGATCACAAGCGGCAAGAGCTGACGACGCTCGAAGCGCGCATGGGGAGCGCGGACTTCTGGAACAGCCAGGACGCCGCGCAGGAAGTCGTGCAGCAGGTGAAGTCGCTCAAGGCCTGGGTCGAGCCTTTCGAGGCGCTCGTCGGCCGGGTTCAGACCACGCGCGAGCTGAATGAGCTGCTCGAGGCCGAACCCGACGCGGAGATGGAGGCGGAGGTCTCGCGCGAGGCCACGCGAATCGGCGAGGAGCTCGAGGAGTTCCGCCTGCGGTCACTCCTCTCACACCCGGACGATTTCCGCGACGCGCAGCTCGAGATCAGCGCTGGCGCCGGCGGCACCGAGGCGCAGGACTGGGCGTCGATGCTCATGCGCATGTACACCCGGTGGGCCGAGCGCAAAGGCTACACGATCGACATCCTCGACCTGAGCGATGGCGAGGAAGCGGGCATCAAAGGCGCCGTGCTCGAGATCAAGGGGATGTACGCGTACGGGTTCCTCAAGGCAGAGATTGGCGTGCACCGTCTCGTGCGCATCTCTCCGTTCGACGCACAGGCGCGCCGGCATACGAGCTTCGCGTCGGTGTTCGTGTATCCCGTCGTGAACGAGGAGATCAACATCGAGATCCGCGATGAGGACATCAGAATGGATGTCTTCCGCGCGTCGGGCGCCGGTGGCCAGCACGTCAACAAGACCAGCTCCGCGGTGCGCCTCACGCACATTCCTTCGGGGATCGTCGTTGCGTCGCAGCAGGAACGCTCGCAGCACAAGAACAAGGGCACGGCGATGAAGATGTTGAAGAACCGCCTCTATCAGCTCGAGGCTGAACGTCAAGCAAAAAAGAAGGCGGAGCTCGACGCGACGAAATCGGATGTCAGCTTCGGGAACCAGATTCGGAGTTACGTGTTCCAGCCTTACACCATGGTCAACGACCACCGCACGGAGCTCAAGATCCCCGACGTCCAGCGCATCATGGACGGCGACATCGACGAGTTCATTGAGGCCTACCTCTCGCAGAATGGCTCGTCGGGCGGGAGCGCTGCTGCGTGAGCGAAGATCTGAACTTCGTACAAAAGGCACGGCGCGAAAAACTCGACGCGTTGACGGCACAGGGAGTCAACCCGTACGCCTATAGCTTCGATCGGACGCATGTCGCCGCGGATGCGGTGCGTCTTCATCCGGCCGATCAGCACGACGAGGGAGACACAGTGCGCGTCGCGGGCCGCGTCGTCGCCTGGCGCGCGCACGGAAAGACCACGTTTGCGCATCTCGCCGACGATTCCGGACGCATCCAACTGTACTTCCGTCGCGATCAGCTTGGCGATGCGACGTACGCGAAGCTCGACATGTTCGACATCGGCGACGTGATCGGTGTCGGTGGACCGCTTTTTCGAACACGCACCGGCGAAGTGACGGTGCGCGTGGTGGACGTCGAGCTGCTGGCGAAGTCGCTTCGCCCGCTCCCGTTCGGAAAGGAAGAAGTGGTGGACGGCGTCACCGTCCGCCACTCCGGCTTCGCCGATCCGGAACAGCGATACCGTCAGCGGTACGCGGATCTCGCCGTGCATCCCGAGGTGCGGTCGCTCTTCCGCGCGCGGTCGGCGATGACCCGGGCGCTCCGCGGCGCGCTCGACGAGCTCGGGTATCTCGAGGTCGAAACGCCGGTGCTCCAGCCGTTGTACGGTGGCGCGACCGCGCGCCCATTCACGACGCATCACAATGCGCTGGACATGCCGCTCTACCTCCGCATCGCCGACGAGCTCTATCTCAAACGGCTCGTCGTGGGCGGGCTGGAGCGCGTTTACGAAATCGGCCACGATTTTCGGAACGAAGGGATCGATCGCACGCACAATCCCGAGTTCACGATGCTCGAGTTTTACGAAGCGTACGCCGACTACACGGTGATGATGACCCGAGTCGAGAGCCTCATCGTTTGCGCTGCCGCGGCTGTGGGAGCGGCGTGGTCGCCGCCGGAAACGCACGCGGGTGGGGCGATCGAGCACGGGTCAGGCGGGGTGCCGCAGCTCCGGCCGCCATTCCCGCGAATTCCGTGGGTTCCGTCGCTCAACGCCGCGCTCGGTGCCGACGCGATGAGCCTGAGCGACGAAGCGCTCCGAAACGCGGCCCGCCACATTGGCGTACAGAAGGTCGAGACGCTCAGCAGACCAAAGGTGCTCGACGAGATGTTCCAAGCGCTGGTGGAATCGAAGCTTCACGATCCGACGTTCGTCATTGACTACCCGGTCGAGCTGTCGCCGCTCGCCAAGCCCAAGCGCGGCGACCCGACACTCACCGAGCGGTTCGAGCTGTTCGCGCGCGGCAAGGAAGTGGCGAATGCGTTCAGTGAGCTGAACGATCCGATCGACCAACGGCGGCGCTTCGAGGCGCAGGCGCGGCTCCGCGCCGCGGGCGACGAAGAAGCGAGCGGCGTCGATGAAGACTATCTGCGGGCGATGGAATACGGCATGCCTCCCATGGGTGGCGTCGGCATCGGCATCGACCGGCTGTTCATGTACCTCACCAACACCCCGAACATCCGCGACGTGATCCTGTTTCCGATCCTGAGACCAGAATGAACTGTTGCCGCGAAACTCCGACCGTAGGTGCGCAGCGCCGAAGGGAGGAGCAATAATGAGCCGCCTCGAGCTGTCCATCGCCTGGCGTTATCTGCGAAGCCGCCGCGGGTCGAAGCTGTTGTCGCTGATCAGCGTGATTGCCATCCTCGGCGTGACCATCGCGGTCAGCGCGTTGATCGTCATCATCGGCGTCATGAACGGTCTCCAGACCGACATGCGCGAGAAGATCCTCATCGGCAGTCCGGACATTCGTGTCCTCACATACGGTGAGGACATGATCATGACCGATTGGGAGCCGGTGGAGAAGAAGGTGGCGCGCCAGCCCGGCGTGGTCGCCGTCGCGCCGTTCGTGCACACGCAGGCGCTCGTCCAGTCGAATCGTCACAAGTATCGGGAGACCTGCTTCGTCCTCGGTCTTCCACCGGACGGTCCGCGCGTTGCGCAAACGACGTCGATCAGAACGCACGCGAAAGCGGGTGACTTCAAGTTTGCCACGCTGGACGGCAAACATCGCGGCGCGGTGCTCGGCTCCAAGCTCGCCGAGCGGTTGAACGTCACGCCGGGGATCGACTCGATCAACGTGATGACGGCGAATGTGAACAAGACCCCCAATCCGGTGACCGGCCTGCCGGACGTCGTGATCGAGACGTTCGAGGTGACCGGCATCTTCGAGACGGGGCTGTACGAGTACGACAACAGTTATGTCGTGCTGGCGCTCGACGTGGCGCAGCAACTGGCGCAGCTTGGGCAGGGCGTGACCGGACTCGAAGTGAAGACGCCGTCGCGGTGGGAAGCGCCGGACATCGCAACGCGTCTCGCCGACAGCTTGGGGATGCCATTCCGTGTTCTGGACTGGCATCAGCAGAACAATTCGTTGTTCAACGCGCTCAAGCTCGAGAAGCTGGGCATGGCGGTGATCCTGTTGCTCATCGTGCTCGTCGCAGCGTTCAACATCGTGAGCACGCTCGTCATGGTCGTCACCGACAAGACACGTGAGATCGGGATCCTGCGCGCGATGGGGATGCCGGCGCGCTCGATACGCCGCGTGTTCTTCGCGCAGGGCCTCGTGATCGGCGTCGTCGGCACCGGGCTCGGTCTCACGTTGGGGCTCGTGGCGTCGATTCTCATCGGAGAGAAGCGGCTCATCCCCCTGGATCCAGTCGTATATTTCATCGATCACTTGCCGGTCGCGACCGAGCCGCTCGACGTGACGCTCATCGTGCTGGCCAGTCTCGCTGTCGCGGCTGTCGCAACGATTTACCCGGCGATCCAGGCAGCGCGTCTTTACCCGGTGGAGGCCATTCGTCACGAATGATCGTGCTGGAAGCGATTGATCTGGCGAAGGTATACCGCGGCGGCGACGGCGGGGTGATCACCATCCTCGATGGTGTGAACCTCGAGGTGCTGCGCGGCGAGATGGTTGCCGTCGTCGGGGCGAGCGGCGCGGGAAAGAGTACCCTCCTGCATCTCCTTGGCGCGCTCGATCAACCCAACCGCGGCGCCGTGCGCATTGGCGGACAGTCGCTTTCCGGGCGAAGCGACGAGGATCTGTCGGCGCTCCGCAACCGCTCCGTGGGCTTCGTGTTCCAGTTCCATCATTTGCTCCGCGAGTTCACCGCGTTGGAGAACGTGATGATGCCGCTTCGCATCGCGGGGTGGCCGACATCGCGGGCGCGGTCTCGCGCGCGGGAGCTCCTCGATCTCGTCGGACTGGGTGGCCGGACGGAGCACAAGCCCTCCGCGCTCTCGGGCGGCGAGCAGCAGCGCACGGCGGTGGCGCGTGCACTGGCGATCGATCCGATCGTGTTGTTGGCCGACGAACCGTCGGGCAACCTCGATCATATGAACAGCGAGCGACTGCACGATCTCTTCGCCGAGCTGTCGCGCGATCTCGAGATCGCGATGGTGATCGCGACGCACAACCGGTCGCTCGCCGCGCGCGCCGACCGCACGCTGCTGCTCGAGGACGGCAAGTTGACGCCGGCGGACGTTCGCGAGGTTGTACCGTAATGAACCGTCGATGCGGAACTCCGACCGTAGGTGCGCAGCGCCGAAGGGAGGAGCAATAACATGCTCTGTGACAGCTGCCACGAGCGCGACGCGGTCGTGCACCTCACGACCATCGAGAACAACGCCGTGCATCAGCTCCACTTGTGCGAGCGGTGCGCGGCGGAGCGCGGTGTAGAAACGACCGTGGCGACGCCCAAGCATCCGCTCGGCGAGTTTCTGCACGACGTTCATCAACAGGTTGCAACGTCGCGGAACGAAGCCGTGCGCTGCAGCTTCTGCAACACGACCATGGCTGACTTTCGCGCCACGGGCCGTTGGGGATGCGCGCGCTGCTATACCAATTTCGAGATCGGTATTCGCGAGCTGCTGCGGCGCGTACAGGGAAGCCACCGGCACGTCGGACACCCGTATCAACCGCCGATGTCCGAGGAGCTGGAGCGCGCGTCCGTGCTCGGTGAGCTCAAGGAACGGCTGCGCCGGGCGGTCGAAAGCGAGCAGTTCGAGCTCGCCGCGGATCTGCGCGATCGCATTCGGGTGATGGAATGACGCTCGACCTGTCGCTTCTCCCCGATGGTGGCGTCGGCTGGCTCGACGCGTCCGGACGGCACGCCGACATCGTGCTGTCGACGCGAATCCGGTTGGCCCGCAACGTCGAAGGGTACGCCTTCACGGGCCGCGCGCGCGACGGGGAGCGCCTTCGCGTGCTCGCCCAGGTGCGCGAGGCTGTGGGATCGATCGGCGCGCTCCGCGAATCGGTGATGTACCGGCTCGACGAGCTGCCGCCGACGTCACGCGCTCTCCTTCATGAGCGCCACTTGGTCAGCAAGGAACTGGCTGGACTCGACGAGCAGCACCCGCTGCGTACGGGGGCCGCGGTGTTCCTGGCGGACGGCCTCGGCGTGATGGTGAACGAGGAAGACCACCTCAGGCTTCAGGCCCTTCGATCGGGCTTCGCGCTGCAGGAGGCCTTCGCGTCCATCGATAAGCTGGACCGCGATTTAGGAGCGCGGCTCCCGTATTCGTTTCATGGCGAGTTCGGGTTCCTGACCGCCTGCCCGACGAACGTGGGAACGGGGCTTCGCGGTTCGGTCTTGATTCATTTGCCGGGGCTCGTCCTTACAAAAGAGATCGGGAAGGTCCTCGCGAGTCTGCAGCAGATGGGCCTTACGTATCGCGGCCTGTACGGCGAGGGGAGCGAGGTTGTCGGCAACTTCTTCCAGATCTCCAACCAGACCACGCTGGGCCGCTCGGAAGAGGAATTGCTCGACCAACTGTTGCGCGTTGTCGGTCACGTCGTCGAACGAGAAGCGGAGGCGCGCCGTGTGCTCCTTCGTGACGCGGGTTATATTATCGAGGACAAGCTTTGGCGCGCTTACGGCACGTTGCGTTACGCTCGCAGCCTCACGTTCGACGAGGCGATGAATTACCTCAGCGGCGTACGACTGGCCGTGGGGCTGAAACTGATATCCAGCCTCAGTGTATATACCCTCAACAAGCTCCTGATCTTTTCGCAAGCCGCGCACCTGGCGTTCGCCGAAGGCCGGGCACTGACGGAAAGCGAAACCAACCTGGCTCGCGCACGGTATGTGCGTAAAGCGCTGGAAGGGGAAGCGGGCTCAGTCGGCTGATCGTCCAGATCACCCGGATGTGAGGGTACAATGAACGGCTACAACTTCACCGAGCGGGTGCGGAAGGTTCTCGCGATGGCGCGCGAGGAAGCCGCACGTCTCCACCATGAGTACGTGGGGACAGAGCATATCCTGCTCGGGTTGATTCGCGAGGGTGAGGGCGTCGCCGCTACGGTCCTCCAAAATCTCAGCGTCGAGCTGGATGACATCCAGCAAAAGATCGAAGAAACGGTAAAGAAGGGGAAAGCTGGTCAAACGACCGGCCCCGATTTGCCCTATACCTCCCGCGCGAAAAAAGTGCTCGAGCTCGCCATGAGCGAGGCGCGAGAGCTCAATCATAGCTACGTCGGCACTGAACACCTCCTGCTAGGCCTTCTCCGCGAAGAAAAGGGGATTGCGGCGCAGGTTCTAACCGACGCGGGCGTCAATTTGGACGCCGCCCGCGCCGAGACACTGCGCATCCTCGGCACGGAAATGCCACAGGGTGGTGGTCAGCAGCCGACTAGCAACCAGCCCGCGCAGGCGGCGCCAAAGGGCGACAAAAAGTCCAAGACGCCGGCGCTCGATCACTTCTGCCGCGACCTCACGCAGCTCGCGGCGGAGGGTCAGCTCGATCCTACAATCGGGCGGGGGAAGGAAATCCAGCGCGTCATGGAAGTGCTGACGCGCCGGAAGAAGAACAACCCAGTCCTCATCGGCGAGCCGGGCGTCGGCAAGACGGCCATCGTCGAAGGGCTCGCGCAGCTCATCGCCAACGGCGAGTGCCCGGAGTCGCTCCGCGACCACCGCGTGCTCTCGCTCGACATGGCGGCCGTCATCGCCGGCACGAAGTACCGCGGCCAGTTCGAGGAGCGGCTCAAGGCGGTGATGAACGAGATCGCGCAGAACAAGCAGATCATCCTGTTCATCGACGAGCTGCACACGCTCGTGGGTGCAGGTGCGGCGGAAGGCGCCATCGACGCCTCTAACATGCTCAAGCCCGCCCTCGCGCGTGGCGAGCTGCAATGCGTCGGTGCGTCTACGCTGAACGAGTATCGCAAATACATCGAGAAGGATGGCGCGCTCGAACGCCGGTTCCAGACTGTGATCGTCGATCCACCTTCCGTGGATGAGACGGTGGAAATTCTCAAAGGACTTCGGAAGAAGTACGAGGATCACCACAAGGTCACGATTCCGGATTCCACGCTCGTGTCGGCGTCGAAGCTGTCGGAGCGCTACATCACTGACCGCTT
>DATMHK010000219.1:0-13857 GCA_035554995.1 Gemmatimonadaceae bacterium | reverse complement strand
CGTCGCACGGCGCTTCTGGCCGGCCGGCGGTGCGATCGGTTCGCGCGTTCGCCTCGGCAACGGCACGCCCGGCGACGACAGCGGCCCATTCGAGGTGGCCGGCGTCGTCGGCGACACGCGTCAGACCGTCTTGGGAGACGTCGTTCCAACCGTGTACATGTCGGAACGCCTGTGGAATCCGTACGGTGGCGAGTTTGTCGTGCGGGCTACGAACGACGGGTCCGCGCTCATCCCGGGCATCAAGGCGATTCTCCACGAGCTCGACCCGAAACTCCCGCTCATCTTCCCACGCACGATGCGAGAAGTGCTCGACGCGACGATCGCGCGGCAGCACCTGGCGATGATCCTGATGGCGTCGTTTGCCGTTCTCGCCGTGATCCTCGCGGCGCTCGGCGTGTACAGCGTGATGGCGTACGCGGTGATCGGGCGAACGCGCGAGTTCGGCATTCGCTCCGCACTCGGCGCCGAGCGGTGGAGCATCGTCGGGCTAGTACTACGGCAGGGGGCGACGACGACGATCGTCGGCGTGGGCGTCGGGCTCGTGGGCGCTGCGCTGGCCTCGAGATACGTCGCGTCGCTATTGGTGGGCGTTACCGCTCATGACCTGCCGACGTTCGCGCTGTCCGCGGTGCTTCTGGTGCTCGTCGCGGCTCTAGCGTGTCTCGTTCCGGCGCGCCGAGCGACGCGCGTCGAACCGGTAGAGGCGTTGCGATCGGAGTGACTGTGTCATCCTGAGCGAAGCGAAGGATCTACTGTCCCCATCTGGTAACTAAAACCGGAGAAGTAGATCCTTCGTCGCTGCGCTCCTCAGGATGACCGCTACTTCATTCGGCCGTACTTCCGCATCGCCGCGAGCATCCGATCCACCGGCATCGCGAAGATCCGCAAATCGTTCGCACCGGTCGTCGTCTCGGCGGCGAGCAGCGCGTTGGTGATGGCCGCCTCGGTCGCCTGCGCGGTGGCTTGAAATAGCGGTGTGATGCGGTCGTTGGTCAGCATGTGCACCGACGTCACGCTGTCCGACGACCAGCTCTTGGGATTCGCCGTCGAGAACGCGACAAAGATGTCGCCCGAGCTGTTGCCGCCGAATCCGCCCTGACGTCCGACGCCCAGCGAGACGCGGGTGGCGATGCGCTTGAGCTGATGCGGGAGGAGGGGCGCGTCGGTCGCGACGACGACGATGATAGAACCCTGATCCTGAGCGTCCATGCCGCCGCCAGACCCGGACTGCCCGCACCGTGGCCGTCTCGCATTGGGAGCCTCCGGTTCCTGGTTGGCGATGCACGGCTGCAGGTCGGAGATCTCCTCTCCAACCGGAACGCCGGCGATCCGCAGATCGCGGCGCGAACCGAAGTTGCATTGCACGAGAACACCGACCGTGTAGCCTCCCTGCTGTGCGGACAGCTTGCGCGAGGCGGTGCCGATGCCACCCTTGAATCCGAGACAGGTCATCCCCGTCCCGCCGCCAACGACGCCTTCCTTCGGCAGGCCATTGGTCGCCGAGTTGAGCGCACTGAGAACGTGCTCTTCCTTCACGTGAAAGCCGTTGATGTCGTTCAGATTTCCGTCGTACGTCTCGGCGACGACGGGCAGCCACCATGGTTGGAGCACGTTCTTCTGCGTGACCTCCCACTTGATGATCGCGTCGCGTACGACGCCGACGCTGTGGGTATTCGTGATGCCGATCGGACCCTCGAGATAACCGCTCTCCTGGACCCAGGTCGTGCCGGTCATCTCGCCGTTGCCGTTGAGCGTGAACCACGACGCGAACACGGGATCGGCGTTCGCTTTGCCGCGCGGGTGGACGATCGTCACGCCGGTGCGCACGGGACCTTGGCCGACGACCAGCTTACCGCTGCCGGAGATCAGCGTCGTGTGGCCGACTTCCACGCCGGCGACGTCGGTGATCGCGTCGAGTGGACCCGGCGTGCCGCCGATCGGCAGCTTGAGGTCATTCTCGCGCGGCTTCGTTTGCGCGTGAGCCGCGGCCGATCCGAGAATGATGGCCAGTCCGGCGAGGACGATGTTGCGCAAGGCTGCTCCTGGCGGCGGAGGGGGGGGAACGTGCTCCGCGAAGTTGTCGCACATAGCGGCGCACGTCCAGCGGCGTCACGGGCGAACGTCACGTGGTGTCATCCTCTAGAAACAATTCAGCAATCCGCCAGACCTAGCCTTCCCTCGTTCATTCGGAGCGAGGAGCAGGTTGCGGCGTCTTTTGTTGGCCAGTGGATCTCTCGTTGTTGTCAGTGGGGCCGGTTTGGCTCTGGCCCGCGCCGGGGCGTCGCGTGCGGCGGATCCCGCCTCGGCGACCGCCGGCGCGGCAACGTTTCGCGTCACGCGCCGCGACATCGCCGCGCAGGTCAAGGCAACCGGCGTGATCAAGCCGCGCGTGGGTGCCGAGGTGCGAGTTGGGTCGCGGATCTCGGGCGTTGTGAAACGACTCCACGTTCAGATCGGCGACACCGTCGCGCGAGGCCAACTGCTCGCGGAGTTGGACGATCGCGACCTCGTCGCGTTGCGTGACCAGGCGGCAGCCACGCTCCGTCAACTCGAGGCCGCGAAGCGTTACGCCGACGCTGATCTTCGCCGCAAGCGCGAGCTCTTCGCCGCGAAGACGCTCGCGCAAAGCGACCTCGATGTCGTCGAGCGTGAGGTCGCGGTGAACGAGCAGCAGGTCGAGGCGGCGCGCGCCAGTCTCGCCTACGCGACGGCGCAGGTCGGCTACGCGCGCATCACGGCGCCGATCAGCGGCGTCGTGGCGTCTGTCGCTACCGAGGAGGGCGAGACGGTCGCGGCCAGCTTCGCCGCGCCGACCTTCCTCACCCTGCTCGATCCGGCGCGCCTCGAGGTGTGGGCGTACGTGGACGAAACGGACATCGGGCGCATTCGAAACGGGCAGGCGGCCCGATTCACCGTCGACACCTACGGCGACGAGGAGTTCGAGGGACGCGTGACCGCCGTGCATCCCAAGGCCGAGATCCGCGACAATGTCGTCGACTACGTGACTGTCGTGCAGTTTCAGCGGCCGCCAAACCGCACCCTCCGCCCCGAGATGACGACGACAGTCCGTGTCGCGCTCGCCACACGGACGAACGTGGTTGCCGTGCCGATTCGCGCCGTCCGCTGGCAAGGCACGCGTGCCTACGTGCTCGCGCCGCAGACGCGGGAGAAGGCGACAGCTCCCGAGCGCCGATGGGTCACGCCGGGGCTCAAGGACGACAGCTATTGGGAAATACTGAACGGCTTGCGCGAGGGCGACGAGGTCGTCGTCGGCGACGCCATCACGAAACCGGAAAGCGGAGGGAGATCGTGATCGAGCTGGTTGAGATCGGCAAACGGTACGCCCGGCCCGCCGGCGGCGAGCCCATTGATGCGCTCATCGACGTCTCGCTCAGCGTGGAGCGCGGCGAGTTCGTTGCGATCACGGGTGCATCCGGCTCCGGCAAGTCTACACTCATGAACGTTTTTGGCCTGCTCGACGAGCCGACGGTTGGCCGTTACACCTTCGACGGCGAGGACGTGTCGGGACTGTCACCTGCCCGGCGCGCGCGCTTTCGCAACAGGAAGATCGGGTTCGTGTTTCAGTCGTTTCATTTGCTCGCGCGGACAACGGCGCTCGAGAACGTCGAGCTGCCGCTCGTCTACTCCGACCGCGCGTCCACGGCCGGCTTGGGCCAGCGAGCACTCGAGGTGGTCGGACTCGCGGACCGCATGTCGCACACGCCCGGCGAGCTGTCGGGAGGACAGCAGCAGCGCGTCGCCATCGCGCGCGCGCTCGTCAACGAGCCCGATCTCATTCTAGCCGACGAGCCAACGGGCAACCTCGACCCACAATCGGCGAGCGAGGTGCTCAATGTGCTCCAGCGACTCAATGCCGCGGGACGAACGATCGTCCTCGTGACGCATGATCCAATCGTCGCGGCGTGGGCACGCCGCGTGATTCGGCTCGACGCCGGCCTGGTGACGTCCGATGCGCCACGACTGTCCGCGCCGGTCGGTGTGGGAATGAGGGCCGCGACATGACGGCCGCGCGTCTCCTGCAACAGGCCGCGCGGTCGATGCGGCGCTATCCGCTGCGAACGATCATCATGATGCTCGGAAGTTTCGTCGGCGTGGCGATGCTCATGTTCGTTCTGTCCGTGGGTCGCGGTGCACAGACGCTGATGCTGCGCACCGTTCGCCAAATCCTCGGCGACCAGGCGATTCTCGTGATGGCCGGCGGCGGCACGATGATGGGCGGGCCGCGCGGCGGGAGCGCTCGTCTCACGATCGACGACCTCGACGCTGTGGCGCGCGAAGTACCGCAGATCGATTCGTGGGACCCGATCGTGCAGACGTTCGGCACGTCGGTCAAACGCGGCAACGGTACCGCGACGGCACGCGTGCTCGGCGAGTCGGAGCGCTGGTCGCAGGTGTGGGGGCGCGCTGTCGCGCGCGGGCAAGACTTCGACGCATCCGCCGTAGCAGGAACGGCTCGCGTCGCGCTGATCGGAGAGACCGTCGTCCGAAAGCTCTTCGGGGGCGACGACCCGATCGGCGGCGAGATAGAGATCGGCAGTGTTCTCTTCCGCGTCATCGGCGTGCTCGATCAGTTCGGCACCGATTTGCACGGCATGGATCGAGACAACGAGATCATCGTCCCCGTTTCGACGATGATGCGCCGCGTGAAGAACACAGACGCGATCTCGCAGGCCAAGCTCGTCGTGAGAGACGGCAGCCGCGACGGCGACGTGGCCGAACAGGTGCGGCGAGTGCTGCGCTCGCGCCATGGGCTCGCCGAGGGGCGCGCGGACGACTTCCATCTGATGACGTCGTCGGAGGTCAACGGCATGGAGTCGAAGATCGAGCGCGTGCTGCTCCTCTACGTTCCGCTCATCGGCGCCGTCGCGTTGATCCTCGGCGGGATCGTCGGCGCCGTGCTGATGCTCGCGTCGGTCACCGAGCGCGTCGGCGAGATCGGACTTCGCTGCGCCGTCGGTGCGGGGCCGGACGACATTCGCCGCCAGTTCGCGCTCGAGACGGCGGCGACGATCTTGCTGGGCGGCGCGGCCGGCGTCGTGCTCGGCATCGTGCTCGTGAATGTCGCGACGCGCCGCATGCCGATCAACGCGCCATTTTCGTGGGGCGCGGTGCTGATCGGTCTCGCCTCAGCCGCGGTGACGGGGCTGGTGGCCGGCGTCTTCCCGGCGCGCCGAGCGGCGAGGCTCAATCCGGTCGATGCGCTGCGGTGAAGCTGCGGAGGAACGTCGGCACATCGCTTCGCGCCCTGTTCGCGCATCGCGTGCGCGCGATGCTCGCCGTTCTGAGCGTGAGTATGGGTACGGCGGCGGTGCTCGTGACGCGCGCGATCGGCACCGGCGCCGACCGTGACATTCAGCGCGGGATCGAGAGCCTCGGCGTGAATCTTGTCGTCGTGCGACCGGCGCAGATCGAGCGCACGGTCGCGCGGCGTGAAGTGAGAGGCGCGACGAAAACGCTGAGCCTCGCGGACTTCGAGGCCATCGCCGAATTGCGCGAGGTCGCCAACGTCGCGCCGGGCGTCGACGGCGCCGTGACCGTGAAGCTCGGAACGCGCACGGTCCCGACGCAGATCGTGGGGACGACGGCGGCATTTCTCGCGGTACGTCGGTTCCAGTTGAAAAGCGGTCGATTCTTCGACGACAATGACGATCGCACCGCGCGACGCGTCGTCGTACTCGGCGCGCGCGTCGCCGATCAGCTCCAGGATCCGGACGTCGTCGGCAAAGAGGTCCGCATTCGCGGCATCCCGTTCGAGGTCATCGGCCTGCTCGCGGCGAAGGGTGCGGTCGTGGACGGCGACGAGGACGACCAAGTCCTGGTGCCGGCTCGCACCGCCCTCCGTCGCCTCTTCAACGTGACCTGGCTAAGCGCCGTGTACGTGAGTGCCCCGTCGCCGCAGGCGGTCAGCCCGACGGAGACGGCTATCGCCGGCCTTCTCGCCCGCCGCCACCCGCCGCGACAGGCACGGCGCGCCGAGTTCGAGATCCAGGACGCGTCGCGCTACTTCACGATGCAGCGAAAGATGACAGAGGCGCTCGAGAGTCTCACGACCGGACTCGCCGCAGTGGCGCTCGGTGTGGGCGGCACGGCGATCATGGCGCTCATGCTCCTCTCCGTGCGCGAGCGTACGAGCGAGATCGGATTGCGGGTGGCGGTGGGCGCGACGCCACGTGACATTGTCGTGCAGTTTCTCATGGAATCAACGATTCTCGCACTCGGTGGCTGGACGATCGGTGTCGCGCTCGGTGGACTGTGCGCGCTCGGCGTCAAACTCACACTCGGCTGGCAGGTCGCGCTCCCGGCGACGGCGCTCGCGTCGTCGCTCGGCATGGGCGTCATCATCGGGCTCGGCTTCGGCGCTGTGCCGGCGCGCCGCGCATCGCTCGTGCAACCGATTCAAGCCCTGGTGGCGGCATGACGGCGACGTCGCGTGTGCTGATCATCGACGACGACGAGCGGCTCAACACGTTGCTGACGGAGTACCTCGGCAAGTTCGGCTACTCGGTCCGGGCGGCGACGCGGCCGAGCGCGGGATTGAGGACGCTCAAGTCGGACCCGCCCGATCTCGTGATCCTCGACGTGATGCTGCCCGAGATGGACGGCCTCGCGGTGTGTCGGAAGATCCGTGAGTCGAGCAAGGTGCCGGTGATCATGCTGACGGCGCGGGGCGAGGTGAGCGACCGCATCGTGGGGCTCGAGCTCGGCGCGGACGACTATCTCCCCAAGCCCTTCGAGCCGCGCGAGCTGGTGGCGCGGATGCAGGCGGTGCTGCGTCGGCGCACGGACGGCGAGGCGGACGTCGACCGCGCCGGCGCGGTCGAGGTGAATTGGACGACGCGGGTCGCCCGTCTGCGCGGCAAGGAGATTCCGCTCACGACCGCGGAGTTCGAGCTGCTCGGCTTTCTCGTACGGAATCAGGGGAAGGTGCTGTCGCGCGAGCGGATCATCGAGGGGACGCACGACATCAACTGGGCGGCGTTCGACCGATCGATCGACGTGTTGATCAGCCGGTTGCGTCAGAAGCTTGGCGACGATCCGAAGAAGCCGACCTTCATTCGGACGGTCCGCGGCGTGGGGTACAGCTTTGTCGGGGGCAACGAGTGAGCGCGGGGCGTCGCTCGTCGGTCTTCGGCAAGCTGGCGACCATCATGGCCGTGATGATGATTCTCCTGATGGTGATTACGACAGGATTCTTCGTCGCGCTCGTTCAGCCGACGCTGCACGGGAAGATGGACCCCGGGACGGCGCACCTGTGGCTGCTCGTGCTGTCGCTTTCGCTGCTTTTCGCCGTCGTGCTCACGACGCAGCGGGTGCTGCAGAAGCTTCTCCGGCCGCTTCGCGACTTGAACGATGGGGTAACACGACTCGGCGAGGGCGATCTGGCCGTGAATGTTCCGCGGACGACGCGCGACGAGTTCGGGACGCTCACCGATGCGTTCAACCGAATGGCCGGTCGCGTGCGCGAGATGGTCGTGACCCGCGATCAGCTGCTGATCGACGTGAGCCACGAGCTGCGGTCGCCGCTCACTCGCATGAAGGTGGCGCTCGAGCTGTTGCCGGACGACGCGCAGAAGACGCGGCTGACGGGCGACGTCGCGGAGATGGAGCGAATGATCTCCGGTTTGCTCGAGCTCGAGCGTCTCCGCGCGGGCAAGGGCGTGACGCTTCTGCGGCAAGACATCGTGCCGATCGTGCGCGAGGTCGTCGCGAGCTATGAGGATCGTCCGCCCGGCGTCGAGCTAGTGCTGAACGGCGTCAGTGACCTCGTGCTCGACGCCGATGCTGCCCAACTCCGGACAGTCCTGCGGAATCTGCTCGAGAATGCGATGAAGTATTCGCTGGCGGACAGTCGTTCCGTCCGCGTCACGATCTCGCGGAACGACAGGAGCGCCGACGTGCGGGTGGCCGATGACGGTGTAGGGATACCGAGCGAGGACGCCGAGCGAATCTTCGAGCCGTTTTTCCGCGTGGACCGCTCCCGGTCCAAGGAGAGTGGCGGTTACGGGCTGGGCCTCAGCATCTGTAAGCGGGTGATGGAGGCGCATCGCGGCGCGATCGTCCTCGAGGCCAACGGCAAGCGAGGCGCAACGTTCATCCTGAAGCTCCCCATTCACGACTAATCGGCGGTCGTCCGAAACGGTGGGGAGGACGTGCTCCGCGAAGTTGCCACTAAGCGGAGCACGTCCAGCCGAGCCGGATCAGCCTAGCCGATCGGCACCGTCACCATCAGTTGGTGCACGTGCACAACGCCGCCGTCCACATTCGCGCCATGAGCCGGAGCGGCGATCACTCCGCCGGGGGCTACTTGCGGCGGAATCGTGACCTTGTCGCCCATCATCAGATCGATGCACGCGCTCGGCCCACAAGTCCGTCTATAGTTGTAGCGCCAGGTCACGCCGGAAGTGCGGAAGCTGAGGCCGAGCGTCGGCGTCCACTCTACCCAGTTTTGATCGTTCACCCGACTGGAGCGCTGCACGTGATCATCCTGGCGAAGACGGTAGTTGATCGCGTAGATGCCCAGGCCGTACTGCAGGCCCAACGTGTTCGCGCCGCTCTCGCCGACAGTCCAGTCTTTCTCACCTCCGAACCGAAGGCGGAAATTCGAGAACGTGAATCGGTTGTCGACGGTATGGTCGCCAGAGTGCAGAACGCCACCGCCGACGATCGCCGTATCACCGACCGCCGTGCCCCACGTCGTACTGTACATCGGCTCGAGGACGGCCTCGAAGGTGAACGCCGAGCGTTCATTCGCCCGCGCCGTGCTCACTCCAATGTTGAAGGCGTTGGTCGATCCGGGATCGTGAGGGATTCCCTGAATGCGATAGTTCGGAATCGCCGGATGCCCGAGGTGGTTGAACGTCCCCAACAACGCGACTCGCCACCCGTCGTTGACCTGCTGGGTATACTGCGTGTGCGCACCCCAGATGGTCGTCTTGTCGACGCTCTGGTCCGACCACGACGACGTTTGACCACCCGTCTGATTCCACGTTGTGACGGTGTAGTGCACGTCCTGGCTGACGTCCGTGCGATTCGTCAGCAGGACGGCGTCGAGTCGCCGCTGGCCCCATGACTTGGTGAGGCCGAGCCGCAGGTCGGTGAGCGATCCTGACTGCAACAGCTGGTCGCTCCCCACGAAGAGCAGGTCGCTCTCGTCCATGGTCGTCAGGCTGGCGTGATAAGCGGATAAGCCCAGCGAGAGATCGTTGGCGAAGCGCCGAGCCACCGCACCGGACGCGTACTGGTTCGACCCCATGGACGCGCGATCCCCGAGGGCGGTCGGCATCTCGTTCAGTCGCTGCATCGCGAACACGCCAACACCGGCCCAGGACCCGACGGAGCCGGCGCCTCCGATCGGATACGTCCCTCCCCCGCCACGCCCGGCGCTGACGCCATGGGTGAAGGGAAGAAAGAACAGCGAGCCGCGTCGAATGGCGGCGGCGCGCGCCGGGTTGGCGAACGGATCGGCGAGGGTGTCGTCGAGCGCCGCCGCCCCGCCGGCCATACCTGCGTACGACGAGGGGAAGATGGCAAACTGGTCGTCGCGATGGATCGCGACGGTCTTCGGCGTCACGAGCTGCGCTCCGCCGTATCCGCTTGCCGCGATCAACAGCGCCGCGGCGGCGAGGGTGGAGCGAGCAATTGTGAGGGGACGCCGAACTGCGAGTCTGACAGAAAAATGGTTCATGCAGCACCTCATGGAAGCGGGTACAGGCGCTCGCGGAGTGCGACCGCCGTTCCCACAGTGCAATCGCCGCCGCAACGGCGCAAGCGGAGTTTTATGTGAACGTTTTAATGAGCGGCGGTCGGCGGTGGGCGGTGGGCGGTGGGGGCGCGATGTCATTATGCCGGTCGCGCGCATTGGATGACGGATGCATGACGGGGATCGACGATTGTGGTCCTCCCCTATCGGAGCCTCCTCGTTGCTCTACTCGATTGTCAGCCGGGGCCGAGTGTTGGGCACAACGGATCTCGGGTTCGTCTATCGGCCGGACGTCGTCCGATGCGGCTGGCTGCATCCGACGCCGCTGGGCGAGCGTCTTCTCCCGATGGCGGCCGGCGTGTCACCGGCGATGCGCGCCGAGTACATCCTGGGGCCGGACGCGACGCTGCACGCTGATGTCATGGCTGCCTGGGACCAGGAACAGGCGCTCGAGCTCGAACTGCGTCGCGAAGACGGTACCGTGATTCCGACGAGCGACATCGGGATCATCGACACGCATTACCTCCTTTCGATCCCCGACAGCATGGACGAGGAGGAGGACGAGTACGAGCTCACGCCCGAGCAGGAGGCGGAGATCGAGGAGATTGTGGCGGAATTCCGGGCGGAGGCGTGGTCACGCCCGGCGGTGGACGAGGAGGAGGAGGAGGAGACGGAGTTTCCGCAGTACCAGGTGCAGGTTCGGCTGATCGATCAGTACGCGGTTCCGTGACGCTAGACTGGGCTCAGCGACTGGTAAGCAGCAGAAACTGAATTGCCGGCGTGACGTTGACCAATTGCCGGACGAGCCGGCGTGAATCCTTGGTGATCCAGAACGTCCCCGTTCGCCCACCGAAATCGATGTCGAGCCGCCACGTCGCGCCGAATCGAGGGAGCGTCTCGGAACCGGCAACCTTTGCCGAGACAGTTTTCGGGCCCTGTCGCCCGTTAAAAGCTGGGAGGGTCAGTGTGTAGCCGTTGGCCAGCGGCGCGGCGCGCAGGATGAGATCGAAGCTCGCGCTGTTGTATACGCCGTCCGCCGCGACGGTGTCGATCTGTCGTGCCGGCCGGCCGCTCTGCTCGATCCGGCCCGTAAGGCGTCCGCTCCGCCACTCGAGGTGCTCGACGCCACCGCCTTCGGAGCGAGAGTCCGCTTGCCTGAGCGTTATGTCGCCAAAAGCATCGACCAGGGTATCGACGCCGTCGCCCAGCAGCTGGTCAGTCCTGCTATAGACGCGTCGCAAGCGCAGCTCGCCGTTCACTCGCACCGTGTCGAGCGCATCGACGATCGTCCCGCTGCGCCCCTGCTTACCTTGGCGAACGACGTAGACCTCGAGCGAGTCCGTTTTGAGCCTGAGCAGCCCGGGGTCGAGCTTGGCAACCGGCTTCCGCTGGGCGTGGACCGTCGTGGAGACCAGCGCGATAGTGAGCAGCGATCGGATCAGCATAGCAAACGAATAATAAGAACAACGCGCCGACGCGACATCTGTCTCGCGCCGGCGCGTTCAGGGGGAGGGATCACGCTCCCGTGCTCGTCTCGTCTATTTCGCGGCCAGCCTCTTCGTGTCGGCCGTGTCCGCGATGTACGAGAACAGCAGCCGCGTTCGAAGGTCCGTGATCTTGCGCGCCGACCGCGAGATGAGGCCGCGGAACGCCGCGCGGGCACCCGCGCGATCGCCGACGGCCAGCTTGGCGATGACCGCACCATCACGCAGCTCGTCGCCATCGAGCCAGAGTTGGCCTCGTTCCCCTTCGGCGATCAGCGGATCAGCCGCGCGCGCGGCCTTCGGATAGTCCCACGTCGCCAGGCCGTAGAGGAAATCGATCGACGCGCGCGCGGTCGCCGGTGCGTGCGCGCGCTCGAGGTAGGCGTAGAGCGATCCGTAAAAGGCCGTGTCCGCCATTCCGGCCATGCCGCCATGCACACCCGCCTCGACCCAGGCGACGGATTGCACCCACACCTGCCAATCGCCCGGCGCCTTGCCCGACGACATCTCGGCCTCGAGCATCTGCCTGCGGGCCGCGATGAGCGCGACGTCCGCACCCGCGCGGGAATCGCCGGTGCGTAGTCCTGCGGCGGCCGCCATCGCCTGCAGACGAGGAATGCCCGTCACGACGGCGTACGAATCTCCCGGGCCGTTCCGATGCCCGTCGATCATCGCCGCGAAGTTGACGCGCCCAGACGCCAAACCGACGAAGCCCTCCGCGTCGATCTTCATGTACCGCGTCCGCTCGGCGTTGAGATCGAGCGTCGGATAGAAGTCGGAGTTGGGGTTACCGGCCATCCGCACGAGCGGCATCAACGATTTGCTGTCGGCGACGCGCAGTGTTTCCATCGTGTGCGCCGTGATAGGCCAGACCCGTTTGAGATCGCCGGCGAGCGCCCGCGATTGGAAGATGCTCCAATCAGGCGCCGGCAACGCGGCCCGCGTCGTCGCGACGAGGATGATGTCTCGATTCGAGATCTGGAAAATGGAGTACGTCGGGAAGTGCTGCGACAGCGCCGACATCACGCTGAGCAACAGCGCGTCGTCGATCTCGTAAAGGTGCAGCCACTGCGCGAATACGCCATTCGGCGTGAGATAGTGGGTGATCCGCTCGTAGAACTCGGCCGTGAACAGTCCCGACACGCCCGATACCCACGGATTCGACGGCTCCGACACGATCAGATCGAACTTCTTACCGCTCGCGGCGAAATAGGCGCGTGCGTCGTCGATGACGAAGGTCGAGCGTTTGTCGTCGAAGGCGCGCGCGTTCGCCGGATAGAAGTTGCGCGACGCCTTGATCATCTCGGGCTCGATCTCGATCGTGGTGACGCTCTGGAGGACGGGACTTCCCAGGAGGGCGTGCGACGTCATGCCCGAACCGAAGCCAATCACCGCGGCCGTCTTCGCGTTGGGCACGTAGGCCAACGGAATGAGCGGCACGAACAGCTGGGTCGGCGCGTCGTGGGTAAATGCACCCGGCGTCGGTTCGGCCTTGGCGTTCAACCATTCCGGGCCGAGCGAGGCGTCGGGCTTTCCATTCGTCGCCAACGTCAGACCCTTCGTGTCCGGGATGCGACGGACGCTGACCGTCGCCGTGCGTCCATCCTTATAGAAGAGGACTTCGCGCGTACCCGGCGCCTGGACAGTGCCGTACCTGAACACGCCGCTCGTCAGCACCGTGTGATCAAGGTTGGCGCGGAGCGAAAAGACAATGATCGCCACCGCCAGACCGCCAGCCAGCATTAGTTGTTGTGTCCAACGCGACCGCCCACCGCCCATCGCCCACCGCCGATCGCCGACCAACAGCACCACACCAAGCGCGATATCCACCGACGCACCGGCAACAAGCAGCCACTTGAGACCGAGCAACGGCATCAGCACCAGACCCGCGACGCCGGCGCCGACGATCGAGCCAAGCGTGTTCACGCCGTACACCTGACCGATGGCCCGCTCACCCACGCTCGCGCCGACGAGCACGCGCGTGATCAGCGGGAGCGTCATGCCGGCGCAGAAAGTCGCCGGCAGCATCACGGCGAGACAGATGACATAGCGCGAGACGCTGAACATCGCGTAGCCCTGGGGCGTCTTCGCGAACGCCGCCATGAACGACACCATCCAGTCGAACGTCATCAGATAGACGGGGAGCGTGGCGATGGCGAGCGATCCCATCGCGACCTGCACAAGACCGAGAAAGCGGAGCGACGTCGCGCGTTCGTCAGCGCGGCGGCGGACCCACAGCGCGCCGAGTGCGAGGCCGAGAATGAACGCCGACAACATCAGCTCGAAGGAATGCGTCGCGCTGCCCAGCACGAGGGCGAGCATGCGGATCCAGCCGATCTCGTAGATGAAGCTGGACAGCGCGGTACCGAAGCTCACCGCGAGCAGCAGGCGCCAGAGCCGCGGCTTAGAGAGGCCGTTGAAGGTTTGCTCTTGTGCTGCTTCGACTGCCGCTGTTGTCTCGGCGCCAGTTGTCGTGCGAACCGCGATGAAGACGGCGGCCGCGACGACGATGTTGAGCATCGCGGCGGCGAGCAGTGTTCCGGGGAGTCCGACTGCGGCGACGAGCCAGAAGCCGGCGATCAGCACGCCGACTGCAGCACCGAAGCTGTTCGCGAAATAGAGCGTCGCTAGCGCATCGCCGACTCGTTGTGG
>DATMHK010000218.1:0-3477 GCA_035554995.1 Gemmatimonadaceae bacterium | reverse complement strand
CGAGCACGAGAAGATTCGCGCGCGATAGCGTCATGATCGCGAGCGCCATGCGCGCGCGCTCGCCGCCGCTCAGCGTACCCACCTCGCGGAACACTTCCTCTCCACTGAAGCCGAACGCGCCGAGGTGGTTCTGCACCTGGCCGCGATTCCACGTCGGCCGCAGATCCTGGATCGCGTCGAACATCGACTTGCGCAGCGGAAGGTCGGACAGGTCCTGCCGGAAATAGGCGGCCGTGATCGAGCCGCCGATCCTCGCCTTGCCACTCGCCGGCGCGCGATCGCCGAGCACGGTGGAGATGAACGACGATTTGCCAGCACCGTTCGGCCCGACGAGCGCGACGAAGTCGTTGCGCCGCAGCACGGCGCTGAAGTCGTCCACGAGCACTCGGCCTGGCACCTCTACGCGAAGATCCTCGATCGCGACCACCTGGTCGCCGCCGCGGTCGGCGACCTCGAAGTTGAGCGACATCGCCGCCGGATCACCTGGCGGCGGCGCCAGGCGAGGCAGCCGCTCCAGTCGCTTGCGCTTCCCCTTGGCCTGAAACGAGTTCACGCCGGCGATGTTCCGCCGGATGTACTCCTCCTCCTTCTTCACGTACGCGCGCTGCTTCTCCATCTCGCGCTCGCGCGTGAGACGTCGCTCGGCACGCTGCGGCACGAACTGGCTGTAGTTGCCCTTGTACGATTCGCTCGTTTTCGCCTCGACGTGCAGGATGTGCGTGCAGATGGCATCCATGAATGCACGATCGTGCGACACGACGATCACCGTCTCGTTCGCGTCGTGCAGCCATTCCTGAAGCCAGGTCGTCGTGTCCAGGTCGAGGTGGTTGGTGGGCTCGTCGAGGAGAAGCAGGTCGGCGGGGGCGATGAGCTGCGCGGCTAGCCCGACACGCCCGCGTTCTCCGCCGGAAAGCGTCGACACGGGTCGTGTCTTGGATTCTTCGGCGTCGAAGCCCAATCCCTGAAGCACTGCGTCGACGCGAGCGTGATAGATGTAGCCGCCGAGGTCGGCGAAGCGCTCCTGGTCATGCCCGAAGCGTTCGAGAAATGCGTCCGTGACGCGCTCACCGAGCTCACCCAACTCGATTGCCTGTTCGGCGATGCGCTTCTCGAGGACGATCACCTCACGCCATGCCGCTGCACCAGCTTCCCAGACCGTCGTCGCGCCTTCGAACGCGCGGTGCTGGTCGAGCAGGGCATGCCGGAGTCCTGGTTTCCGCGCAACGCTCCCCACCGTTGGTTCGAGCTCTCCGGTGATGAGCTTGAAGATCGACGACTTGCCGGCGCCGTTGCGCCCGATGATGCCCCATCGCTCGCCCTCGGCGACGGTGAAGGTGACGTTCTTGAACAGTTCAGTCGCGCCGAACGAGACGCCGATATTGGAAAGCGAGAGAAGAGTCACGCAGAGAGGAGAAGACCCAGCACGGGTTGGGGAGAATGAGACACAGCGTAGGAAAGCTAGGAGCCTGCGCGGCGTGATGAACTATTCGAAAGCGTGCGGGTAGCCACACGGCATGAGACCTCGGGACTACCTGTTGAGGCTCGCCGTTGTGAGCCTGCTCGCGACGCGGAATGCGGTTGCGCAGCCGCCATTCAATAAGGGACTGACGTTGCGGTCGTGCGTCGCTCCGGCGACGCGAGAATCCGCCCGCTGTGGTACGATCTCGGTGCTCGAGGATCGGGCGAAGCCTCGCGGGCGGATACTGCATCTCGAAGTCCTCGTTTTGCCGGCAACTGATTCGCGTGCTCGCCTCGAGCCGATTGTCTTTCTACATGGCGGCCCTGGTCTCCCGGCAACGCACGCCGACGATTACGTACGCTCGGCGCTCGGGCCCGAGCGTAAGCAGCACGACCTCGTCATGGTCGACATGCGAGGCACCGGCGGACCTGAGGCGCTCACCTGTGAGCTGTACGACGATGGGCGAAAACTCGCCCCCTATCTGGGCACGATGTTTCCGCTCGACAAAGTGCGTCAGTGCGCGAAACGCCTCGAGGCGAGGGCGGATCTCACGCAATACACCAGCGAGAATGCCGCCCGCGATCTCGACGACGTGCGCGCCGCGATTGGCGCAAGCAAATGGAGCCTGTTCGGAGCTTCATACGGAACGCGTCTCGCGCTTGTCTACATGCGGATGTTCCCCGATCGTGTCCGGCGCGCGGCGCTGCTGGGCGTGCTGCCGCCCGAAGCTCCCACCGGCCGAGACTTCGCCCGCGGCGGGCAGCAGGCACTGGATTCGGCGTTCGCCGCCTGCGCGCGCGACAGAACGTGCAGGCGCGAGTCACCCGACCCGAGCCGCGACGTCACCGCGCTACTCGATCGATTGCGCCACTCGCCCGCGAACGTGACGGTGCAGAATCAGAATGGCGAATCAGAGACCGTAAGCCTGACGGCGCGCGCGGTCGCCGAGGGGCTGTTCATCGCAGCGTACTACCCGCCGCAGCTCATGCGTATGTTGCCGCTCGTCCACAACGCTGTGATGAGCGACGACCTGCGTGAGTTGGCGAGGCAGCTCGCGGAGTTATCGCGCAGCAAACGGGCCGGTCGGGCGGTTGGTCTTGCGCTCTCGGTGTGGTGCGCCGAGGACATCCCGCGGTTGTCCGCGGTGGACACGGTTTCTTCGCGATCACTCCTCGGAATTCCGGCGCTTCCGGAAATCGCGGCGGCGTGCAACGAGTGGCCTCATGCGATCGTCGCGGCGTCTTATGCCGCGCGCGTGTCGTCGTCCATCCCGACGCTGCTGATGTCCGGCGGCCGCGATCCCGCGACGCCGTCGTATCTCGCCGACTCCGTGGCGAAGGGGCTCACGCACGCGGAACGGTACAACGACCCCGCGGCCGGCCACGCCGCACTCGATGCTAAAGCGCGCGACCGCATGGCTCGATTTTTTGGAGCGCCCGAGAACTGACGGTCACGCGCAACCCGGTCTGGCCGGGGGTACCTCGCTCTCTGTCGCGGGCTCCGCCGCTGGGTTAGGTTGAGGGAACGCGGGCGTAATTCAGTTGGTAGAATGCCAGCTTCCCAAGCTGGACGTCGTGGGTTCGAGTCCCATCGCCCGCTCTCGAAAGACGTTGAAGAACATGAGGTTCGAATCGCGCCGACGAGCATTGTTCATCGGCGCTTTGTCTTGGGCACCATCCTGGGTCCCGTTCGCCTCATCGTTCAACGCGGTCGGCGCCGCGACGGGTGCCGCGACGCTTTCGTCGCGTCGCCGAGTCCGTGTGGCCCGTGATCGAGTTCAGGACGCGTTCGTCCTTCTCGTGATCTTCGGCCAAATCGGTCGCGGCACGCCGCACACCGTACCACCCACGCTTCGGCGCCGACGTAATTCCTGCGAAGCGTTCAACCTCGTGGAACATGTCCAGCCCGGCGGTGCGGGTGAGCGATTTGAGCTCCGCGCGAAGGACAGCGCGGCCACGTCGCAGGCGACCTGCCGGGAACAAGGGATAGTCGTCGATGTCGCCGGCGTTGTACGCTTG
>DATMHK010000217.1:0-2203 GCA_035554995.1 Gemmatimonadaceae bacterium | reverse complement strand
GAAGCGTATCACGCCGACTATGCGGCGTCGAAGGGCGCGGTGATCTCGCTCGTCAAATCGCTGGCGCTGGAGCTCGCGCGACGCGACATCACCGTGAACAGCGTCGCCCCGGGCTGGGTCGAGATGGAAATGTGCGCCGGGCCGTTCGCGAATGGTGGCCGCGAACGCATCGCCGCGGGAATTCCGATCGGGCGCATTGCAACGCCGCGCGACATCGCCGGCCCGATCGTGTTTCTCTGCTCGGATCTCGCACGGCACATCACCGGCGAGATCCTCAACGTCAACGGTGGGAGCGTTCTCGCCGGATGATTGTTCTTCTATTCACCGGCGGAACGATCGCGATGTGCCACGATCCCACGCTGGGAGGCGCTGTTCCGACCTTGAGTGGCCGCGACATCGTTGCGCTGGCACCGGGCATCGACCAGTTGGCCGATCTGGAGATCGACGATTGGGGCGCGTTCCCCGGCCCGCACATGACGCCGAGCCGGATGTGGGCGCTCCGTCAACGAATCGTCGGTCATCTCGGGCGCGCGGACGTCGACGGCGTGGTACTCACTCACGGGACCGACTCGCTCGAGGAATCGGCTTACCTGCTCGCGCGGTCCGTCGACGGCGAGAAGCCGATCGTCTTCACCGGCGCGATGCGCACGTCGAGCGAGCTCGGATGGGATGGACCAGGGAATCTTGCCGGCGCCGTGCGCGTCGCGGCCGCAGCGGAGTCACGCGGCTGCGGGACGATGGTGTTCATGTCCGACAGGATCTTCACCGCGCTCGACGTCACGAAGTCGCACACGTCGTCGCTCGACGCCTTCGACAGTCCCGGCCTGGGTCCGATCGGCGTCATCGATGACGGACGCGTGATCTTTCGGCGCGCGCTGCCGGCAACTGCACCGCTGCTGGATCCGCCTGCGCTCGCGGAACCGGTGGACATCGTTTACGCGTACGCCGGCGCGGACTCGAGACTCCTCGACGCGTCGCGGTCCGAGGGAAGGGGAATCGTCGTCGCGGCGATGGGGCGGGGGAACGTGCCGCCCGCGATGGTGGACGGCATTGTCCGATGGATCGACGAAGACAAACCCGTCGTCATCACTTCGCGCTCGGGTCGCGGCCGTGTCGGGTGCACCTACGGCTACCCTGGTGGCGGGCGTCGCCTGGCGGAACGCGGGGCGATCTTCGCTGGGGCTCGTCGTCCGCAGCAGGCGCGCATCGATCTCATGCTCGGCCTCGGGGCCGGCCTAACGATCTCGGAGTTGCGCGAGTTGATGGAGGGCGAAGGCGCCTAGCTGGCGCGTCGCACCGGTTCCCAGCGGACGAAGCAGCGCCAATCGTACTCGCGCGCGGCGCGAATCTGGTCGGGAAAACCGAAGCAGTCCATCCAGCCTTCCTGTTCGGCGCGCCACCGGCAATCCCATACGAACTCGTAGACGCGAGTCTCGCTCGCCGTTTGAACCTGAATCGTGCCGACGAAGTCGGAGCAGCCGGACCGGGCCCGAACGGCGATACGCTCGATCGGAAGTTGAGGCTCGGCGGCGAGTACCTGCGTGAGGACCCGGCGGACCTTGATCCGCGGGGCAAACCCGTCAACATGGATATGGTCTGCAGTCCCCGTCTCGCAGTAACTGCGAACGGCCCTCTTGAAGGTTTCCGCGGCGTTGGACGTTGCGAGGACCTGCTCCAACTGACTCAAACCGGGCTCCAAAGGCTCGGGTTCTTCCAAACGTTCACTCTGCCGAAATATCGGCATTTGTGGCTCCAAGTTGTAGTGGGAAACCACCTTCAATCGCGCCACGGGTGCGACTATTCTCCAACCGCGCGCGCGAACTCTCCCCCCCCGCACTGACCGATGACGCCGCTCACCCCGCCGGTCGCCGTCCTCGAGATCGCCGGCCGACTCGAAGAGGCCGGTTTCGAAGCCTGGTGCGTGGGCGGCGCGATTCGTGACGCGCTACTGGGCCACCCCCACCTCGACTGGGATCTGGCAACCTCGGCGACACCGCAAGACGTGCGTCGGCTTTTTGGCAAGCGGACCATTCCGGTAGGCATCGAGTTTGGAACCGTTGGCGTCCTCGACCAATCGGGGACGATGCACGAGGTCACCACGTTTCGGCGGGACGTGAAGACGGACGGGCGCCACGCGGTCGTGGAGTTCGGCGCGTCGCTCGACGACGATCTGGCGCGGCGGGACTTTACCATCAACGCGATC
>DATMHK010000216.1:0-4919 GCA_035554995.1 Gemmatimonadaceae bacterium | reverse complement strand
CGTCTCGTGCGCGGTCCCCGCGAACGCGCTCACGATGCCGCTCTTCGCGACCGATACAACGAGCAGCGTCACCAGCGGGACGAGCAGTACCAGCCGCTCCTGCCGTGGAGTCACGACGCTGTTCATAGCCCGAAGACGTAGAGCATGCCGCCCTTGGTCGTCTTGGACGGCAGATCCTTCATCACGTTGACGAACCCCAGCGCGGCCGACGAGTCGCGTGCATCGAGGCCGCCGGCGACGATCGCGCCGGACCAACCGCCGACGCCCGACAGCACGGCGACGTACTGATGTCCGTCAGGCCCTCTGTAGGTGATCGGCTGCCCGATGATCCCCGAGCCGGTCTTGAACTGCCACAGCGGCGCGCCAGTGCGAGCGTCGACGGCCTTGAACCAACCGTCCATCGTTCCGTAGAAGACGAGGTCTCCGGCGGTGGCGACCGCGCCACTCCACACCGGCAAATCCTCTTTGACCGCCCAGACTTGTTTGCCCGTCTGGGGGTTCCACGCCTCGAGCTCACCGCGGTTACCGCCGGGACCGGGATACATCTTCACGTTCATGCCGACGTAGGGCGTGCCCGCGATGTAATTCGCCGACAGGCTCTCCTCGTCCATGCAAAGATTCTGATGCGGGATGTACAACATCCCCGTGCGTGGTGAGTAGGCGGACGGTTGCCAATCTTTCATCCCCGGTGCCGCGGGACAGATCTCACGAACGACCTTGCCGAGCTTGGGCTCCTTTTCCGGATTGTATTTGAGACGGCCGGTCTTGAGATCGACACCGGCGGACGCATTCACGAACCCGTACGGCTCGGCAGATAGGACCTGCCCGTTCGTGCGATCCATGACGTACACGTAGCCATTGCGCTCCGGCCGAATGAGCACCTTGCGCGTCTGCCCGCCAATCGGGAGGTCGACGAGGATTTGCTCGTTGATCCCGTCGTAGTCGTGGATGTCGTGCGGCGAGAGCTGGTATGCCCACACGGCTTCACCGGTCGTCGGCTTGCGCGCGAAGAGCGTCGACGTCCACTTGTTGTCGCCCGGACGCACTTCATGATTCCACGGGCCAGGGTTGGCGGTGCCGTAGAAGATCAGATCCTGCTGCGGATCGTAGGAGATCCAACCCCACATCGTGCCGCCACCGATCTTCCACGCATCGGGCGGCCAGCTGCTGACGCCGAGGTCTTTCCCCTGGTCCTGCGGGTAGAACGGCCTGAAGGCGGCGCCGATCAGGACGTCTTTGTCGGGCCCGGTATGATACGCCGTCCACAGGACCTTTCCAGAATTCTCATCGAGGCCCTTCAACCAGCCACGCACGCCCATTTCGCCGCCGGAGTCGCCGATGAGCACCACGCCGTGCGCGACGAGCGGGGCCATCGTCATCGTCTCACCGAGGTTGATGTCGCCGACCTGCGTTTCCCAGACGGGCTTTCCGCTGTTGGCGTCGAGGGCGATGGTGCGGTTGTCGAGCGTGTTGAAGAACAGCTTCCCGGCGTCGAACACGAGACCGCGGTTCACGACGTCGCAGCACGCGACGCCCTGTGACGCCAGCGCCGGCTTCGGATTGTACGACCACTTCGCTGGCAATCCCGGCTTGGTGAGGTCGAGCGCGTAGACGACGTTCGGATACGGTGTGATGACGTACATCGTCGAGCCCACGACGAGTGGCGCCGACTCGTGTCCGCGCAGCGCGCCGGTCGAAAACGTGGCGATCGGCCGCAGATTCTTTACGTTGGTCGCGTTGATCTCGGTGAGCCCGCTAAATCGTGTCGAGGCGAAATCCTTCGCGGGACGCACCCACTGGCCGTCGTCCGCCGAAGAATCGACTTCGCCATTCGACACTTGAGGGGCGGTGCCGACGCTCGCCGACATACTTCCCGTGGAACGCGACGGCTCCGGCTTGCACGACCAGCTCGACGCCACGACCACCGCGGCGCAGATCAATCGCACCCGCTGCATCGAGCCGAGAGAGGCAACGCACGGCATCTCCATCCATCCTCCTCGCACGGCGGCGGACCGATGCACGAAGCGTTCCGACGATCGGCAGGCTCTTCACGGTTCTTGCGTGATCGCTTTCCACAGTTTCTGCGTGGAGAATGGATGACCGCGATCGCCGCTAGCCTGCGGCACCTCGGGCGCACGCTTTGCAGACAAGTCCCGTTTCGTGTCTGAAGAAATCGGGCGCCGCGCGTTCGTCGGGCGCACCGTCGCCGTCGGCGCGATCTGGGGAATGAGAAATCTTTGTGGCGCGACTCCGCAGACACTGCGGATCGGCGTCGTCAGTGACGCCGCTGCCGGCAGCACGGCCGTGATCCTCGGCGCGCGCCTCGGCGCCGACGAAGCGAGTCGCGGCGCGGCGCTCTTCGGCGCCGGCCCGGTCGAGTTGACGGTGGGCTCTTTCGAGGAGGTCCTCGCCGGCGATGTCGCCGCCCTCGTGGCGGCCAAAGCGTCGATGGCGGATTGTCTTCGCCTTGCGAACGTCGCCGCCGAACGTGGGAAGTTGTTCGTGAACACGACCTGCGCCGAAGACGCGTTGCGCGGCGACGACTGTCGCGCATCGGCGTTTCACGTCGCGCCGAGTCGCTCGATGTTGCGTGATGCGTTGGACGAGGCCCGCCGTCACGCAGCGGTCCCATTGCCGAGCGACGCGACGGCGACCGCCTGGGACGCCTCACTCGAGCGTTTCGGCGCCGACACGCTGAACAATCGCTTTCTCGCTCGATTCAAGGCACCGATGAGCGCCGACGCATGGTGCGCGTGGTTCGCCGTAAAGGTCCTCGCCGAGGCGTCGCTCAGAACGCGGTCGGTCGACACGCGGGCGATCGCGTCGTACCTGCGCGGCTCGACCGCTCAGTTCGACGGACACAAGGGACGCCCACTGAGCTTTCGCGCCTGGGACAATCAGCTCCGGCAGCCTGTGTATGTGATAGGAACGGTCGACGGCGCACGCCGGCTGCTGGCGGAATCGCCCGTCTCCGCGTCGGCGTCGGCGACGTCGCGCGAGGTCCTGGATGGCATTGGCACAACCGCCACGAGCACGACATGTCGATTCGTGCCGTAAGCCTCGTCGGTTCGTTGGTGTTGCTCACACCGGCGACGCGTCAGCCGATCGCGCAAGGCACTCTCTTCGTGAGCAACGAGGTGTCGCACGACGTGAGCGTGATCGACGCCGCGACAAACAAGGTGATCGCGACGATTCCCGTCGGCGGGCGGGCCCGAGGCATTCACGTGAGCGCGGACGGTCGTCACGTCTATGTCGCAACGAGCGACGACAAACCACAAACCGAGTCGACCGCCGACGCGATCGTGATCGTTGATGTCGCGACGAAGAAGGTCGTGGCCAAGTACCACGCCGGCTCCGATCCCGAACAGTTTGCCGTTCTGCCGGACGGATCGCGTCTCTACGCGTCGAACGAGGACGGTGGAACCGCGACGGCAATCGATCTACGAACGGGGAAGCACGTCGCGACGCTCATCGTCGGCATCGAGCCCGAAGGCGTGGCGGCGAGTCCGGACGGACGCTGGGTGTACGTGACAAGCGAGACGAGCAACAGCCTTTCGCTCATCGACGCACGAACCAACGCGGTCGTCGGCAACTTGCTCGTCGATCTGCGACCGCGCGCGGTGGCGTTCACGCCGGACGGCGCGCACGCGTTCGTGACGGCGGAGGTCGGCGGCACGCTGACCGTCGTCGACGCCAAAACTCGCGACATCGTGAACACCGTGCCGATCGAAGGCGGCGAGGGCAAGCCGGTGGGTGTGGCGGTGTCGCCGGACGGACGGCGCGTCTATGTGGCGAGCGGACGCACGGGCACACTGTCCGTGATCGACGCCGCGAGCTTGAGGGTCATCACGACAGTCGCCGTCGGGAAGCGTCCGTGGGGCGTCACGCTCTCCCCCGACGGCCGATTCGTCTACACCGCGAACGGCCTGTCGAACGACGTCTCAGTGGTCGACGCGACGACGAACCGTGTCGTCGCCACGGTCAAGGTCGGTCAGCGGCCGTGGGGCGTCGCCGTCGCGGGCCGCTAGGGTCGCATAGACTCGGGACCAATATCCATCTCGCGGCACCACCGCTCATACGCCGCCGGCGCGATCTCCGACGGCTTGATCTCGCTGCGCCCGCCCCAGAACACGTTTGTGTAGAGCACCGGCATGCCGATCGATGCGAGGTGTGCGTCGATCGCGGCCTTGTGCGCGAGCACCGTCGGTTTGTCGGTACCGTGCGCGACCGCCATGACGTTCACGTTGGCGAACTCCGGCCCGCCCTCGCGCCAGTACGCATGCGTCAGAATGTGATGGCGGCCGACCTCACGCCCCGCCTCGATCTCGCGCCCTTCCGGCACGCGCCAGTGAAAGAGCGCGTTGTAGCGCGTCACGCGCGTACCGCCGACGCTCGGCTTCACATGCTCGAGAAAGGTCGAGAACCGGCCGATCACGCCGCGCTCGTTGAGCGATGCCGCGACGCGCACGAACTCGTCGAGCGGGATTCCCGTTTCGGTGGCGCGTGACGCCCATGGCTCTTGGTGTATCTCGTCGACAGCGAACTCGCGCTTGAGTGGCTCGAGCACGCGCCATTCCAGATCACTCAGCTCCACGACGTTGGTGTCGATGACCTGTCCGAGCTCGTCCGTCTTGCTCCCCGGCTCTATGCCGCGGCGGCGAACGTGTCCGACGCCCAGCGCGAACAGCCGCTTCGCCGGCATCATTCGATATCCCTCGGCGCCGATCCGCGCGGCGAGGAAGTCGCAATGCTTCTTCATCGAGAAGCCCTGCGGAACCTTCAGCGTCGTCCACAACCGGTACGCCGAGCCGGGAGTTTCGGCGTCGGTAGAGCGGATGACGATGTGCCCGGAGAACGGATCCTGCTTCCATAGGAAG
Source organism: Gemmatimonadaceae bacterium (assembly GCA_035554995.1). Classification (GTDB taxonomy): domain Bacteria; phylum Gemmatimonadota; class Gemmatimonadetes; order Gemmatimonadales; family Gemmatimonadaceae; genus JAQBQB01. The sequence goes on along the minus strand of DATMHK010000216.1, from coordinate 42 downwards.
TCGAATCCAGCGTCCAGACGGTCGTTCGAGATCCTCCAGGCG
>DATMHK010000215.1:0-25508 GCA_035554995.1 Gemmatimonadaceae bacterium | reverse complement strand
CATCGCCCATCGCCCATCGCCCATCGCCCATCGCCTACCGCCCACCGCCCCCCTAACCAAATACCTCACGCGCATGTTCGACTCCCGCCACGAGGGCGTCGACGTCCGATTCATCACTGTAGAGGTAGAAGGACGCCCGCGCCGTCGCCGGAACGTTGAGCCGGCGCATTAGCGGTTGCGCGCAATGATGTCCGGCGCGGATGCAGACGCCGCTCTCGTCGAGAATCGTCGCCAGATCGTGCGCGTGGATGTCCCCGACGGTGAAGCTCACCACGCCGCTTCGCTCGGCCGGCGGCGGTCCGTAGATCCGCACGCCGGACACCGCGGCGAGCCGCTCGCTGGCCAGCGTCGTGATCATCTGCTCGTGCCGGCGGACGGCGTCCATGCCGATCCGATCCAGATAGTCGCAGGCCGCGGCCAATCCCACGGCGTCGCCGACGTTCGGCGTCCCGGCCTCGAACTTGTGCGGCAACACGTTCCAGCTGCTTCGCTCGTCGCCGACGAACTCGATCATGTCGCCGCCCGTCTGATATGGCGGCATCGCCTCGAGCAGCTCGCGCCGGCCGACTAGCACGCCGGAACCCATTGGCCCGAGCATCTTGTGGCCGCTGAACGCGTAAAAGTCGACGTCGAGATCATCGAGCACGAGCGGGAGATGTGGGGCGGCCTGAGCGCCGTCCACGACGACGACCGCGCCGACCCGCCGGGCGATGGCGCTGAGCTCCGCCACCGGATTGATCGTGCCCAGCGCGTTCGAGACGTGGCTGAACGCGACGATTTTCGTTCGCGCGTTGACGAGCGACCGAAAGTGATCGATGTCCACACGACCGTCCGCCGTCAGGCGGCAGATCACGAGCTTGGCTCCGGCTTCGTTCGCCACCTGCTGCCAGGGGACGAAGTTCGCGTGATGCTCGAGCCCCGTGACCACGATCTCGTCGCCGCGGCCGACGTTCGGCCGTCCCCACGATGCGGCAACGAGATTGAGCGACTCCGTGGTTCCGCGTGTGAAGATGAGGCGATCGATGTCGCGTACGCCGACGAACCGCGCGATGCGCTCGCGTGCCCGGTGGTAGCGCTCGGTGGCGCGCGCCGACAGCGCGTACGCGCCGCGATGCGGGTTAGCGTTGTCGTGCGTGTAGTAGTCCATCATCGCGTCGAGCACGACGCGTGGCTTCTGTGACGTGGCCGCGGAGTCCAGGTAGTGAAGATCCGGCTGCGTCGCGAGCAGCGGGAAATCGGCGCGATCGACGATCATGCGCCCTCCAGCGGCGGCGGTTCGGGCCCTTCACGCTCGGTGGAGATCTCGTCGTCCCCCTGTTCGAGCGCGGCGCGGAGCGCGTGCCAGGCGAGACTCGCGCACTTCACCCGCAACGGAAACCGGGAGACACCGCCGAGGGCGCGCAGCGACCCGAGCGACGCTTGCTCGCTCTCGGGCAGCGTGCCGAGCACGAGATCATGAAACTTGCCGAACAACTGATCCGCTTCGTCGCGCGTTTTGCCCTTGACGGCCGTCGTCATCAGCGACGCCGACGCTTTCGAGATCGCGCAGCCCTGTCCCTTGAAGCTGACGTCGGCGATCGAGTCGCCATCCATCTTGACCCAGAGCGTGAGCGCGTCGCCACAGAGCGGATTCCGACCCTCGATCTTCCGGTCCGCGTTCTCCATCTCCCGAAAGTTTCGCGGCTTTCGGTTGTGTTCGAGGATCAGTTCTTGGTACAGAGCTTCTGTCGTCATCAGCTGTCATCCTGCGCGAGCGCAGCGAGCGTAGGATCTACTTTCCCTCACCGGTTGCCGGCTCAAAGCGCGCTCACAATAGATCCTCCGGGCGCTGAAGCGTCCGGAGGATGACAATCAAACGAACCGTTCCAGCGTCATCTTCTCCAGCTCTTCCCGGACCGCTTCAACCTCGATCGTCTCCAGCACGTCAGCGGCGAACGCATAAGTCAGCAGCCGTCGCGCTAGTGCCCGATCGATCCCGCGGCTCTTCAAGTAGAACAACGCGGTCTGGTCGATCTGTCCGACCGTCGCGCCGTGCGTGCACTTGACGTCGTCCGCGAAGATCTCGAGCTGCGGCTTCGTGTCCATATGCGCCGTGTCGGAGAGCAGCAGCGTCTTGTTCGTCTGCTTGCCGTCCGTCTTCTGCGCGATCGGATGCACGTACACTTTGCCGTTGAACACGCCGTGCGACCGGTCGTCGAGCACGCCCTTGTAGAGCTCACGGCTGAAACAGTTCGGCTGGGCGTGGATGATCTGCGTCTGGTGATCGCAGATCTGCTCTCCGTCGAGCATGTAGAGACCGTTCAGCGTCGCCCCGCACCCCTCGCCGTCCAGCGTCGTGTAGACATTCGTGCGCGACAACTCGGCGCCCGTGGCGAGTGAGAACGACACGTAGTGCGAGTCGCGCGCCTGATGCGCTTCGATCGTTCCTACGTGAAAAGCCCGCCGGCCCTCACGCTGGATCTTGTAGTGCCGGAGCGTCGCGCCCTCGCCGACCGATACCTCGGTCACCGCGTTGACGAGATACATCGCGTCGCTCGTCGAGACATAGCTCTCGATCAGCGTCGCGCGTGCGTTGCGCCCGACCAGGACGAGGTTCCGCGGGTGCATCATCGCCTTCGCGGCAACAGCGTCAGTCACGTAGAGCAAATGAACCGGCCGGTCGATCTCCACGTCTTTCGCGATCTCGACGACCGCGCCGTCGTGCATGAACGCGGTATTGAGCGCCGTGAACGCGGCGTTGTCGTAGCTCGACAGCCGCCCGATGTGCTCCACGCTCGCCGTGGGCTTGGCCCACGCGCTCGCCAGGTCACGGATCTTCACACCGCGCGGAAGCGTCGCGATGTCGGAGAGCTCGGGCGTAAATCGGCCGTTCACGAACACCATGGTGTACCACCCTGCGGCGCCGAACATGAAGCGCTCGAGATCGGCGCGCTTCACGTCGCCGCTCTTCGCCGTCAGCAACGTGAACTCGTGCTCGGCGATCGGCGCGACACTGGTAAAGTGCCAATCTTCATTCTTGGTCGTCGGCAGCCCGAGGGTAGCAAATCGCTCGAACGCCGCGCGTCTCATCGACTGAACGCCGTCCGGAACGGCGACCGCCGACGTCAACTCTTCGAACGCCGCGACGTACGATTCGACCGCGCCGGTCACGACGGGGCTCGTCACGCCGCGGCTCCCGCCGGCTCGCTCACCCAGTCGTATCCCTTTTCCTCGAGCTCGAGCGCGAGATCCTTCCCGCCGGACTTCGCGATGCGGCCGTTGACCAGCACGTGAACGAAGTCGGGCACGATGTAGTTGAGCAGCCGCTGATAGTGCGTCACGACGATCGTCGCGTTGTCCGGCCGCTTCAGCTTGTTCACGCCGTCGGCGACCACGCGCAACGCGTCGATGTCGAGCCCCGAATCCGTTTCGTCGAGGATCGCGAGCCGCGGCTCGAGGACGGCCATCTGAAGAATCTCATTCCGCTTCTTCTCGCCGCCCGAAAAACCCGTGTTCACCGACCGGTTGAGCATCGACGAGTCCATGTCGACGAGCTGGAGCTTCTCTTCCATCAGGTCCGCGAACTCGAGCGGATCGACTTCCTCGTGCCCTCGCGCCTTCCGGATTTCATTGTACGCCGCGCGCAGGAAGTACGCGTTCGACACCCCGGGGATTTCGACGGGATACTGGAACGCCAGGAACATCCCCGCCTGTGCCCGCTCCTCCGGCTGCATCTCGAGCAAATCCCGCCCGTCGTACTCGATCGAGCCACCGGTGACTTCATACGCCGGATTCCCCGCCAACACCTGCGCGAGCGTGCTCTTGCCCGAGCCGTTCGGGCCCATGACGGCGTGAACGGAGCCGGTGTCGACGGTGAGGGAGAGACCCTTGAGGATCGGTTTGTCGCCAACGTTGGCGTGTAGGTCTTTAATAACGAGAAGTGGCATATCCGATTTTTTAGGTCTCAGGTCCCGGGTCCCAGGTCTCAGGATTTAACGGCGCAACCGCAGTTACACCTGAGACCAGAGACCTGGGACCTGGGACCGAAAGTGCAAAGTTCAAACGAGATCGCGATTAGTCCTCACCGACGCCAATCAACCAACACTTCCCTCGAGCGTTATCCCCAGCAGCGCCTGAGCTTCCAGCGCAAACTCCATCGGCAGTTCCTTGAACACTTCCTTGCAGAAACCGCTCACGATCATCGACACCGCTTGCTCGGCCGACAGGCCGCGTTGCTTCAAGTAAAAGATCTGGTCTTCACCGATCTTCGACGTCGACGCTTCGTGCTCGACGATCGCGCTGTTGTTGCCGACTTCGATGTAGGGGAACGTGTGCGCGCCGCAGCGATTGCCGACGAGCATCGAGTCGCACTGGGTGTAATTCCGCGCGCCCGTCGCCTTGGGCAGGACCTGCACCTTGCCGCGATACGAGTTGTTGCCCTCGCCGGCCGAGATGCCCTTCGACACGATCGTCGACCTCGTGTTGCGGCCGATGTGGATCATCTTCGTGCCCGTGTCGGCTTGCTGCTTGTTGTTCACGACGGCGACGCTGTAAAACTCGCCGATCGCGTTGTCGCCCTGGAGAATTACGCTCGGGTACTTCCACGTGATCGCCGATCCCGTCTCCACCTGCGTCCACGAGATCTTCGCGTTCTCGGCTGCCTTGCCGCGCTTCGTCACGAAGTTGTAGATGCCGCCGCGTCCTTCCTTGTCGCCGGCGTACCAGTTCTGAACGGTGGAATACTTGATCGTCGCGCCGCGCAGCGCGACGAGCTCCACTACGGCGGCGTGCAGCTGATTCGTGCTGCGCTTCGGCGCCGTGCAGCCCTCGAGGTAGCTCACGTACGCGCCCTCGTCGGCGACGATCAGCGTTCGCTCGAACTGGCCGGTGTCCGCCGAGTTGATGCGGAAGTACGTAGAGAGCTCGACAGGGCAGCGCACGCCTTTCGGCACGTACACGAACGAGCCGTCGGAAAACACCGCGCTGTTCAACGCGGCGAAGAAGTTGTCGCTGTACGGAACGACAGAGCCAAGATACTTCTGGACGAGATCTGGATGCTCGCGCAGCGCTTCACCGAACGAGCAGAAGATGATGCCGAGCTTCGACAGCTCCTCGCGCATCGTCGTCCCGACGGACACCGAGTCGAAGATCGCGTCGACCGCGACGCCGGCGAGCATTTTCTGCTCGTGCAGCGGAATGCCGAGCTTCTCGTATGTCGACAGCAGCTCGGGATCGACTTCGTCGAGGCTGCCGAGTGGCTTCTTCGTTTTCGGGGCCGAGTAATAGCTCACGCCCTGATAGTCGATCGGCCCGTAGGTGACGTTAGGCCAGTGCGGCTCTTTCATCGTCAGCCAGCGCCGATACGCCTTGAGCCGCCACTCGACCATGAATTGCGGTTCATTCTTTTTCGCCGAAATCGCGCGGACGACGTCCTCGCCCAACCCCGGCGGCAGCGTGTCCGACTCGATGTCGGTCACGAACCCGGCGGGGTATTCTCGACTGATCAGTGATTCGATCGAACTGCTCATGAAAACTCGCTCCCGTTCAACCTGCTAGCGAAATGTTCGCTGCCGCTTTGACCAAGCCGCCCCCCCCGGAGACCGCGAGCGCCGTACCGGAAGGCACGGCGCAAGTCCTTTTCTATGAAGCATTTGTGGCCTCAGTGGGCCGCGCTCGCCATCGCGCGCTCCGCCGGTGCGTCAGGCGGGGTCATCTAACACGATAAAATTAGTCGGGTTTCCTGGCGCAGGGTAGGCTGGCCGTCATCCTCGGGCGCCCAGCTCAGGAGGACAGCAGGACCATCATCTCTCTGAGCAGCGCCCCCGCCAACTGCACTTTGTACCCGTTCTTCGACAGCGGCTCGGCGTCGTACAACGCCCGCTCGGCCAGCGTCGCGATCGTGTCCTCGTCCAGTCCGCCCGAGGCCACGTCCTCCTCTACCGACGAGTTCACCCGCCATGGTCGCGGCGCCACCCCGCCGAGAACCATCCGAACGTCACCGTTCGGGCGGCGACAGCCCGCGATGCTGACCAGGGCGAAGTCCCACGCCTCGCGCTGCATCAGCTTGTGGTACCGCTGAACTCCGCCTGCGGCGGCCGCTGGCAACAGAACCGCCGTCACGACCTCTCCCGGCCGCAGAACGGTCTCGTGATCCAGGCGCTCGCGCGGAAGGAGGTAGAAGTCTTCGATTGCCACGACCCGCTCGCCCTTGGCGGACCGAATCTCGACCTCGGCTTCCAGCGCCGTCAACGCGACTGCGGGGTCGGACGGATGCACGATGTAACACGGCCCGCCGTCGAGAATCGCCAGATACTGGTTCTCACCCTCGCGCGCGGGACAGCTGTCGCCGCCGTTCTTATGGCACGCGACGCCTCTGCGGAAATACCAGCAACGCGGCCGCTGGCACAGGTTTCCGCCGAGTGTTCCCATCTCGCGCAGGGCTGGCGTCGCGACGACCGAACATGCCTCGGCCAACGCGCCGTATCGCTCGCGAATGAGCGGATGGTTCGCCAGGTGCTCGATCCGCGCCGATGCGCCCATTCGGAGCGTCCCGTCCTCGCGAAGTTCGACGCTGTCGCTCGCCGGAACAGCGCGCAGGTCGACGACGGCCGCCGGGGCGTAGATCCCCTCGTCGATCGTGACGAGCAGATCCGTCCCGCCACCCATCGGTAGCGTGCGCGGCTCCGCCAATCGTACGACCGCATCCTCCACCGACTCCGCGCGCTGATAAACGAACGGGACCGTCATCCTAACTCCCAAATGGGGTCTGACCCCAATTCGTCGTTTTTGGTACGAGTCGAAGCGCGGTCTCGCCCGGGCCCTCAAAACCGCCAAGATGGGGTCTGACCCCAATTCGAAGATTTTGGTACGAGTTGAAATAAAAAAGGCGGGACCGGTCGGTCCCGCCATCCCCAAATTCACTCGCGGAGCGATCAGCGTTCGTGCTCGGCTCCGGTCGTCGCGGCCGGCGCGCCGTCACCCGAACCCTTTCCGTGCCAGGTCGGGTCCGTCGGATGCCGATAGGTCTGCTTGTGAACGTAAGTGGCCGTCGCGATGCAGATGACCGCGAGCAGAATCACTCCGCTGGCGACTCCCCAACCGCCGTTTGTCTGCGCGGGGACATACCGGTCGACATGGTTTGCCATGGGCGGGAATGTAGCCGGACCAGGTTCCGCATGGGAGCGGTGTCCGCGAACCCTGCACCGTTCGCGTTACGTAAGAATTGCATACGAAACGCAACCTTGACCTGGGAGCCAGTGTCTCAAGTGTTGAGCAGGCCTAAATTGGGCCGTTCTGCTGTCTTCGCGCATACGACGTGACCATTCTTCGAGACGAGCTCCAGCGTACACTGGGATCTGGCTACACCGTCGAGCGCGAGCTAGGCGGCGGGGGCATGTCCACGGTGTTCGTCGCGCGCGACAACACGCTCGGCCGGTCCGTCGTAGTCAAAGTGCTGCCCTACGAGCTCGCGGCCACCGTCTCCGTCGACCGCTTCAAGCGCGAGATCATGCTTTCGGCGGCGCTCCAGCACCCGCACATCGTGCCGGTGCTCAGCTCCGGCGAGACGACGCCGAACGACGGCGACGGCGCGACTCGCCTTCCGTTCTTCATCATGCCGTTCGTCGAAGGCGAGTCGGTGCGAGTCCGCCTTGCCCGCGGCCCGCTCTCCGTCCGCGAAGCGGTGAGCATTCTCAAGGACGTTTCGCGCGCCCTCGCCTACGCGCACAATCGCGGGGTGATTCACCGCGACATCAAACCGGACAACATCCTCCTCTCCGGCGGCTCGGCGACGGTCACCGACTTCGGTGTCGCCAAGGCCTTGTCGGCATCGCGCGAGGGCAAGCAGCAGTCGACGACGAAAACGGGCACGATCACGATGGTCGGGACGTCTATCGGGACGCCGGCCTACATGGCGCCCGAGCAGGCTGCCGGCGATCCGGCCATGGATCACCGCGCGGACTTGTATGCGCTCGGGATTGTCGGCTACGAGATGCTCGTCGGCACGCCGCCATTCCACGGCCGCGCTCCGCAGCAGCTGCTCGCCGCGCAGCTCACGGAACTACCGCCGCCGATCGCATCGCGCCGGTACGACGTGCCCGAAGCGCTCGCCACGCTCATCATGCGACTCCTCGAGAAGGAGCCGGCGAAGCGCCCCAAGACCGCTGCGGAGGTAACGCGGCTTCTCGAGGATCCCGCTGTCGTAAGCGGGACTTTCGTCTCCGCTCCACAGCCCAGAACGCAGCAACCGCGACGTGTGCTGTGGGCGCTCGCCGGTGCGGGAATTCTCGCCTCGGTCGCCGCTGGAGGCGCGATCTTTTCGAATCGGCACGCGCCCCCGACGACTGCCGCTGCGCCGGGGGCGGCCGCGACCACCAGCCGGTCGATCGCGGTGATTCCGCTCGTCAACATCAGCCGCGACACGAGCGACGCGTACTTCGCCGCCGGGATGACCGCCGAACTCACGAACGCGTTGAGCCGGATTCCCGGCGTGCGTGTTGCCGCCGGTAACGAGAGTGGGCCGAGCGATCAGGCTGCGAGCCCCGTGGACCGCGGCAAGGCACTCGGCGTGAACATGGTGCTCGTCGGCACAGTCCAGCGTGATCGCGGGCGCATGCGCGTCACGGCGCGCCTGGTGAATACGACGGACGGATTCACCGTCTGGTCCGACATGTTCGAGCGCGAGTCCAAGGACGTGTTCAAGATGCAGGACGAGATCTCGTCGGCGATCGTCGCGGCGGTCTCGCCCGAGCTGTCCGGGAGTACCGCATCCGCGCCGACACCGGCGGCCACCACGGTCGCCGCCGCGCCGCCTCCCGCCTCGGCCGCTCCTCGCGGGACCGCCAATCTGGAGGCGTACGACCTGTATCTCCGCGGCATGTTCTTCTTCAACAAACGCGGCGAAACTTCGCTGCGGCGCGCGCTCGAGTACTTCGAGCAGGCGGCGAAGAAGGATACGAGCTTTGCGCGTTCGTACGCCGGCATCGCCAATGTCTACGCCCTCCTGCCGCTCTACGCGAACGTGCGCGCGGACTCTGTCATGCCGCTCGCTCTTGCCGCGATCAATCGAGCGGTGTCCCTCGACAGCTCGCTTTCCGAAGCGTTCGCGTCGCGCGGCGCGATTTTGCAGGCGAATTGGCAGTGGGCCGAGGCGGAGCATGATTATGAGCGCTCGCTCAAACTCGATCCCGGCTCGGCGTCGGCGCATCAATGGTACGGCGAGCTGCTCCTGCTCGACGGACGCGCGCCACAGGCGCAGGCTCAGCTGAAGAGGGCGACCGAGCTCGATCCGCTATCGCCGATTATCTTCGGGTCTTACGGGTTGTCACTCGCCGCGGGTCGACAGTACGACGCCGCGATCGCCGCGGCACGTCGCGCGGTGGAGCTCGATTCAACCCTCGTCGTCAGCCGCTTCATGCTCGGCGGTGTCTACCTCGAAGCCAACCGCATTCCCGAATCGATCCAGGAGCTGGAAGCCGCGGTTCAGTTGAGCGAGTCCTCGACGTCGGCGCTCGGCCTCCTGGGATACGCCTACGCCAAGTCGGGAAAGACGACGCAGGCGACGAAGATCGCCACTGACCTCGAGTCGTCGGTCGGGAAAAAGGCCGGCGCGGCCGCGGCGGCGGCGCGGATCTACATGGGCCTCGGCGACAAAAGCCGCGCGCTCACACTGCTCGAGCGCGCGGCCTCGATTCACGATCCTTTCTTCTCGAGCGAGTCGATGCTCGAGAGCTTCTTCGATCCCGTCCGCGCCGACCCGCGCTTCGAAGCGCTGGTCTCGCGCGTCGGGTTGAGCAAACGACTGGTCAGTCGCTGATCTTCTTGTCGAGCAGGTTCTTCGCCGCGTCGCGATGCGCGACGAAGCCGGCGCGACCTTCGTTACGAGATCCCTGAGCTCGGCTTTTGCGGTGCGAATGGTGAAGGCGACGGTCGCAACGGCCAGTACCGACGCCATTGGGAAATCGCGCTTCCACGACATGTCGTGCATCCTCCTGAGTGAAGGTGGTCAGGGGGATGTACGACGCATTTGCCAAGTCGGATCTCCGCGTGATCGTCGGCGGGCACGCAACCTTATGTGGTTCGAGTCGTCAATCGTCTGATGCGATCCGCCTCACGACTCTGGCTTTCGGTGATTCTGGCGAGCACAGCGTGCGCGCGCCCGGTGCTGTACTACCCGGAGCCGCTTACCGCGGAGCCAAAGCCTGCCGAATCGTCGGGCCGAGCCGCCGAGTCGCCGAGTCGCCGAGTCGCCGGCATCTTCGAACCGGCTTCCGCTCATGATCATCTCAACCAGCGCATCTGCCGACGTCGAGTATCTGCGGTCCCGTCAGATGCTCGTGCCGGTCGCCGGCGCGGACATGGCGCGCGTCGAGGATTCGTTCAACGACCCGCGCGACGGTGAGCGCGTTCACCGCGCCATCGACATCCTCGCCCCGCGCGGCACGCCGATCCTGTCGGCGGACGACGGACGCATCGTCCGCATGACGACGAGCCCTCTCGGCGGCATCTCGATGTACACGGTCGATCCCGAGCAGCGGATCGTGTACTACTACGCTCATATGGAGCGATACAACGAGGCGATGGTGACGGGGAAGTCGATCTCGAAGGGTGACACGCTCGGCTTCGTCGGCACGACCGGGAACGCACCGAAGAACACCCCGCACCTGCATTTCCAGGTGATGCGCTGGCCCGCCGACGGCAAATACTGGAACGGCGAGCCGATCGATCCATTCGAGCTTCTCGGCGGCCACACTCAATCGGGTCCCGCCACGCCGCGACGTTGATCCTGCTATTGTTGGACCATGCCTCTGTCGTCCAAGGAACGGGCCGCGCTTCGCGCTGAAGCGCACCGCCTGAACGCCACCGTTCACGTCGGCCATCACGGCGTCACCGATGCCGTTCGACAGTCACTCGACGACGACTTGAGAACTCACGAATTGGTGAAGATTCAATTCACCAAGACAGCGGACGTCACTGTCAAAGAGGCCGCGAACGAATTGGCGCGAGCGATTAGCGCCGAAGTCGTTCAAGTCATTGGACGCACGGCTACGCTGTTTCGCGAGAATCCGGAGTTGGAACGCAAGGGCGAGCCGCCTTGGCGGCGATGACCGTCCCTTCTGGCGTTGTCTCGCCGGCGTCGGGGCTGGTCGCTTAGTAGGGACCTCGAGTTTTTGAAGAGCCGCGGGCTAACGCGGACACGCGCGGACACTACGTGGATGGCGCGAGAGTCCACATCGCCACGAGCCGAGTTTTTTGGGGGAAACGCCGCTCAGGAAACCACTCAGAGCTTCCCGAGCGGCTGTTCCCAAGAAATCCCGGCTCGTGGTGCGATTGGCATCCCGAGGTCGTGCCCGCGTCGTGTCCGCGCGTGTCCGCGTTTGCCCGCGGCCGTTCAAACCTCGAGGAACCTTCCATCAAATGGGACCTCACGCCGCCACTAGCCGCCCAAAACCCGCCACGGTGTCAACGGTATTTCCGCCATCTCTACCCCGATCGCGTCCAATACCGCATTAGCAATCGCCGGCGCTGTCGGAATGATCGGCGGCTCCGCCACACCCTTCACGCCAGTGTGATTCGCCACCGTGTCCGGAATGTCGATAAAGAACGCGTCGATCTTCGGCACATCGGCAACCGTCGGAATCTTGTAGTCATGCATCGTCGGGTTGAGCGGCAGACCCGTGCGAGCATCCAAAACGCGCTCCTCGAACAACGCGTATCCGACTCCTTGAATGATCCCACCCTCGAGCTGACTCTCGGCCAGCGTCGGGTTCACGATGCGTCCCGAATCGTGTGCCGAAACAATCCGCAGCACGCGAACACGCCCCGTCCAAGTATCAACCTCGACTTCCGCGAACTGCGCCCCGAAGGCCGATAGCGCGGTTTTCTCCGGATTCGGCCCGCGACTCCCTTGGCCGATGATCATCACATCACCGAGCTTCTCGCACACTTCGCGGATGAGCAGGCACTTGTCGTTCGACTTCGCATGGATCTCGCCGTCGCGCGACTCGAGGTCGCCGGGCTCGGCGTCGAGCATTCCCGCCGCGGCTTCGAACAACGCGTCGCGCGCTTCCTCAGCGGCGACACGCACGGCCGGTCCGACCGACGCGGTGGTGATCGATCCCCATGAATTCGATGCAAACGGCAAGCGTTCCGTGTCGCCGAGTACCGTGCGCACGTCCTCGAGCTTGGCGCCGAGCACTTCGGCGGCGATCTGTGCCATCACCGTGCGTGCGCCCGTGCCCAGATCCTGCGCACCCGTGAGCACCTCGATGCTTCCGTCGCCGTTGATGCGGACCGTGGCATAAGCGGGCGGTCCGCCGCCGGCGCCCCAGCAGAGCGACGCCATTCCGACGCCGCGTCGCACTCGCGCGTCCGCGTCGCGCTTCCGCGACCGCGCGCGCGACCAGCCGAATCGCTCCGCGCCGAGTCGATAGCACTCGTCGAGGTGCTTGGCCGAGTACCGGCGATCCTTGTCCTGATCGTGGTCGGCGTAGTTTCGACGGCGAAGCTCGAGCGGATCGATCTCGAGCTCGCGCGCCAAAACGTCCATCGCCGACTCGAGGCCGAACGCGCCTTCGACATTCCCCGGCGCGCGAAACGATGCCATCGGCGCGGTGTTCGTGAACACGAACGTCTCGGACGTCCGCACGTTGGCGCAGCGATACATCTCCGAGTACATGCGGGCCGGGCTCGACAGCCATCCGCCGATGCCCAGAGGAATCGTCGCGTCGAGCGAGATCGCGGTGAGCGTGCCGTCGCGTCGCGCGGCGAGTGTGACTCGCTGGGTAGTCGCCGTCCGATTGCCCGCATCGGTCTGCTCGCCTTCACGATCGAAGATGCAACGCACCGGGCGATGCAGCTTCCGTGAAAGCGCCACCGCCGTATACGCGGCGAACGACGCGCCGTTCTTCGCACCGAAGCCTCCGCCCATGTAGTTCTTGACTACCCGAACCGACGACAACGGCAGTTCGAACGCCTCGGCGAGATCGGCGCGCGTGTTGAAAATGCCCTGCGTCGATTCCCACACCGTGACGCGTTCGCCGCTCCACGCCGCGACCGCGCCGTGCGGCTCGAGCGCCGTGTGCAGCGCCACCGGCGTTCGATACTCGCGCGTGATCGTGACGTCCGCTTCGCGCAGCCCCGCCTCCAGATCGCCGCGGCTCACGATGCGCGGCGACGCGCGATGCGTGTTGCCGTGCGGTTTCACGCGCGGGGCGTCGGGGGCCAGGGCCGCCGCCGCGTCGATCGCGTGCGGCCGCGGCTCGACCTCGACGCGAATCTCTCGCAGGGCGCGCTCGGCGATCTCCAGCGTGTCAGCGCAGATCGCCACGATCGGCTGGCCCGCGTAATGGATCGTTTGGTCGAACAGCTGAACGCCGTCGAGTTTGATCCCCTGGACGTCTTCTGTCGTGAGTGCGCCGCGCACACCGGGCAATGCCAGCGCGGGGCCCAGGTCGAGCGACGTTATGCGTCCAGCCGCGACGCCCGCCCGCTTCAGCGCCACGTACAGCATGCCGGGGAGCTGGACGTCCGCCGTGTATTCCGCCTCGCCCCTCACCTTCTCGAGCGCGTCCATCCGCTTGTCGCGGCGCCCCACGATGTGCAGAGACGCGTCATCGCCCCACGGCTCGGGCTCACGCGTCGGCAGCTCGACGACCTTGGTCTCCTCGCGTCCTTCGACCTCGACCTTGGTCGTCACGAAACGCTTAGCCATCGTGGCTTTCTCCTTCCGCCGCGGCGAGCACGGCGCGTACGATCTTCGGGTACGCGCCGCACCGGCACAGGTTGCCGCTCATCCCGCGCCGGACGTCGTCCTCGGTCGGATGCGGCTGTCGTTCGAGCAGCGCGACCGCGGCCAGGATCTGTCCCGGCGTACAAAACCCGCACTGCAGCGCGTCGTGATCGATGAAGGCTCGTTGCACGGAGTGAAGCGTTCCGTCGTGCGCCAACCCCTCGATCGTCGCGACCTTGCGTCCGTCGCAGGCGGCGGTGAGCGTGAGACAGGAGTAGGCCGGCGCGCCGTCGAGCAGCACCGTGCATGCGCCGCACTCGCCGCGCCCGCAGACGAGCTTCGTGCCGGTGAGGTGCAGGCGCTCGCGGAGCGTCGTCAACAGCCGCTCGTGGTCGGGCGCCGCGACCTCGTGGCTCGCTCCGTTGACGATCAAGCGCATGCAACTAACTTAGCTTTGTCGCTACGATCCGCGGGAGAACGAGGCACCGAATGCCCTACGTCATCACAGAAGCTTGCATCGGCGTGAAGGACCGCGCCTGCGTCGACGTCTGTCCGGTCGATTGCATCTACGAAGGGGACCAGCAGCTGTTCATCCACCCCGACGAGTGCATCGATTGTGGCGCCTGTGAACCGGAGTGCCCGGTGACGGCGATCTTCCCCGAAGAGGACGTGCCCCAGGCTCAGAAGCAGTACGTCCAGATCAACCGCGACGTCTTCAAGAGCGATAACCCGCCGGGAAAGCCCCAGAAGTAGCCGCGTCGAGGCGCGATCCATCGCCGCATTGAGGCCCGCGAGACCCGCGGGCCTTTTTTGCGTCTCGCCACGCTCTCCTTGACATTCGACAAGAGTGCTCGCATGTTCTTGTCGAACGTCATAGAGAGCATCGCATCGTGCATCCCAACGCCGACGTCCTCCAGGGCACCCTAGATCTCCTGATCCTCAAGGCCGCGTCGCTCGACGCGCTGCACGGCTGGGGGCTCAGCCAGCGGATTCGACAGATCTCTAAAGGCGTGCTCGAGGTGAACCAGGGCTCGCTCTATCCGGCGCTCCACCGGCTGGTCAAACGCGGCCTCCTCGAGGCCTCATGGGGCACCTCGGAGAACAACCGCCGCGCGCGGTTCTACAAGCTCACGGCGGCCGGACGAAAGCAGCTCGCGAGTGAGACGGCCACCTGGCGGCTGTTCAGCGGCGCCGTGGATGCCGTCCTCGCGACGCAGTCTTGAACGTTCACTGAAGGGGAGGGCACCATGACCTGGAAAGCTCGCTTGCACCGACTGCGCATGTTCCTGCGCCGGGACCCCGATGCCGATCTCTCGGACGAACTGCGCTTCCACATCGACATGGAGGCCGCGGCGCTCGAGCGCGGCGGGATGCCGGCCGATCGCGCCCGCGACGAGGCCCGGCGTCGGCTCGGCGGCTTCGATCGCTACACGGAAGAGCTGCGCGATGTGCGCGGTGGCCGCTCGCTCGACGCGTTGCGTCAGGATGCGCGCTACGCCCTTCGCGTCGCACGACGCTTCCCGGCATTCACGCTGATCGTCGTCGCGACCCTCGCCATCGCCATCGGCGCATGCACGGCGATCTTCAGCGTCATCAACTCCGTACTTCTGCAATCGCTGCCCTTCCCACACCCGGAGCAAATTGTCACGCTCAACGCGCAGAACCCGGACCGCTCGAATCCTCGGTTCGCGGTCTCATACGCCGACTACCTCGATTGGCGCCGATCGACGCGATCCTTCAGCGACATGGGCGTGTTCACCGGCACGGCGCCAACGCTGCTCGGCACCGACGAACCGGAGCGACTCGCCGGTATCGCCGTCTCGCCGAGCTTCTTCGACATGCTCGGCGTGCGCGCCGCGAAGGGCCGCCTTTTCGGCCCCGAAGATGCCATCGGAGAGACCAGCGAGTCGGTCGTGCTCACCGACGGATTCTGGCGAAGGCGGTTCGCCGCCGACCCGAACATCGTCGGCCAACGGCTGCCCTTCAACGGACGCGCTCGAGTAGTCATCGGCGTGCTCCCGCCGTCATTTGCCCTCGACGGCCGGCCAATCGACGTGGCGACAGTGTTTGCTCCCTCCTCGATCGCCAACGTAGAGAATCACGGCCAGCACACGCTGATCGCGCTCGGGCGGCTCAAGGCCGGTGTGACGCTGGCTCAGGCACAGCAAGACCTTCAGGCCGTCGCGGCGCGCCTCGCTGATACGTATCCGGACATTCGCGGCTGGAGCGCGAACGTCTTTCGCTTCAGTGACGAGCTGACGCGCACGGTAAAAGGGCCGCTCCTCGTGCTGATGGCGGCAGCCGGTCTGGTGCTCCTCATTGGTTGCATCAACGTCGCGAACTTGCTCATCACGCGCGCCGCGGCGCGTGGGCGCGAGGTGGCCCTGCGGCAGGCGCTCGGGGCGTCGCGATGGCGGCTGGTCAGCCAGCTGCTCGTCGAGAGCACGCTGCTCGCGCTCATCGGCGGCGTGCTCGGCATCGCCGTCGCGTCACTCGGCACTCGGCTGCTCCTTCGTCTCGCGCCGGCCGGACAACTTCCGACGTCGATTCCGATCGACGCGCGCGTTCTCGGCTTCGCCTTGGCGGCGTCGCTCGCGACGTCGCTCATCGTCGGCATCGCACCGGCGCTTCGTGGAACCCGGACCTGGCTCTCGCAGACGCTTCGCGACGGTGGCCGGACGAGCGCCGGATCGGCGCACGCGCCACGCTTGCGGCGCGTGCTGGTCGTGGCCGAGATGTCGCTCGCGCTCGTGCTGCTCGTTTGCTCGACGCTTGTCATGCAAAGCCTCCGGCGCATGCTGAGCATCGATCCTGGATTTCAGGCGAGTCAGGTCTTCACGATGCGGGTCGCGCCGAGTCCGAGGTTCATCGACACGACTCTCGTTGCGTTCTATCGTCAGGCCGTGGAGCGCATCGCCGCGCGACCGGGGATTCAGTCGGTTGCGGCCGCCAATTCGCCACCGCTCAGGAGCTCGATGAGGATTCCGATGCGACTGATCGGTCGCCCGGCCCCGACGGAGGCGATCCTGAGCTCGGCGATCGCCATCACGCCGGGCTACTTCCGCACGATGAACATGCGCCTTCTCCGCGGGCACGACGTGGAGTGGAACAGTCCGGCTCCGACGCTCGTCGTCTCGCAGACAGCCGCCAAGCAGTTCTGGGGAACCGACGATCCGATCGGCAAGCACATAGCGTTCGGTCAGCGCGACACCGTCGGTCTCGAGGTTGTCGGGCTTGTGGCCGACGCGCGCACACGGGGCCTTGTCGCCGATCCGGAGGCGGTGATCTACATGTCGTATGTCGCCGCGCTCAGCGTCGCGAGGTCATTGACGTTTGTGGTGCGCGGCACCGGCGACATGGCCTCCATCGTTGCTGCCGCCAAAGCCGGCCTGCGCGAGGTCGACCGCAACACGCCGCTCTTCAACATTCAATCGGTCACGGCAATCGTCGATGCATCGGTCGCGCAGCCGCGCCTCAACTCGTTCCTGCTCGGAGTCTTCGCGGCGATCGCGTTGTTGCTGGCGAGCCTCGGCATTTACGGCGTCGTCTCTTACTCGGTGGCGCAGCGAACGCAGGAAATCGGTGTGCGCATGGCGCTCGGCGCCCGCTCGGCCGACGTATTTGGATTGATCCTGCGAGAGGGTGCCGCACTCGCGCTGGTCGGCGCGATCGTCGGAATCGCCGGCGCGTCAATGGCGACGAAGCTCATTCAGTCCTGGTTGTACGGCATCGACCGCGGCGACCTCACGACGTTCGTGTTGACGTCGGCCGGTCTGATCGTCGTGTCGTTGGCGGCGAGCTACGTGCCCGCGCGCCGGGCGGCGTCGGTCGATCCACTGCTCGCGATGAGAGGCGAGTAGACGGCCGTTAGGCCTTTCTATCGGGACGCACTGCCTGAACTACCTGACGCAGAGGCGCAGAGAACGCAGAGCCGCAGAGAGCTTCGTGTCTCGGTTACGGCTCGTCACACTACGAGCCGGGGTTTTTTGTTGTGGTACTGCCGCTCGGAAAGCCACGAGAAGGATCCCGAGCGGCAGTCACAAGAAAAAATCGTCCGGGCTCGTTGTGCGCGGCGGCCTGAGCACCCGCGGCGCTCCTCTGCGCCTCTGCGTTCTCTGCGCCTCTGCGTCACGTAGTTCAGGCAGTGCGTCCCGATAGAAAGGCCCAGCGCTCTCACGCCCACCAGACCTTCTGCTTCACCGCGAACACGACGATCAGCGCCCCATACTGCATGAAGGTGCTGATCTCGCTTCGCCACGCCTCCTTCCAGCTGTGCGGGCCCTCGACGCGCTCGCGCGGAGGGCGCGGAATCCAGCGCGGCGTGGTTTGCTTGTACGCGAGATAGTCGGCGCCGAAGATCGACTCGAGCACGCCTTCCTCGTACGCGACGATCAGCGAGTACTCGATCATGAAGATCACGATCGCCACGGGCAGAAACCACATCACGCCCGAGATGACGACGAAGCCCATCCAGATGAGGAAGTTTCCGACGTACAGCGGATTCCGCACCCAAGCGAACACGCCGTAGTTGACCAGCCGCTGCACGTCGCGCGATCTGCGTCGCGTCACTGTTCCGGCGACGGCGACCCCCGCCAGTCGGACGCATTCCCCAAGCACGATCACCACCGACCCCACGAGCCAGTTGTAGCCGTTCGCGTGCGACGGAGCGAGCAGCGCGATGAGCAAGAAGGGGACAGGCAGCCAGCTTCGGTTCCGAAACAGAACGGCGCCGACCCGCGCGCTCAGGCTCTGCTCGGCGTGCGAGCGAGCTGTGGCTGGCGAGGTCGGGTCGGACGATCCTGGAGAGGGCGAAGACATGCAGGGCGAAACCTAATTGTACAGCAGGCTCGCCAAGAACTCGCTTACCACGGTGTTGAACGCCGCCGGCCGCTCGATGCTCGACAAATGCCCCGCCTGCGCGAGCACCTCGAGGCGGCTCCCCGCAATCGCCTCGCAGGCGCGACGCGCCTCCTTGGGTGGCGTGACGACGTCCTCGTCTCCGACCACCACGAGGGTCGGCACGTCGATCGTCGCGCAAGTCTCGGTGGAATCCGGCCGTTCGATCATCGCTTCGAGCGCGCCCACGATACCGTCCGTCGGCGCCTGCGCGATCATGCGATGCACCGCGTCGTAGATGTCGGGGCGGCGCGCGCGCGTTGTCTTTCCCATCAAACCGGCGATCTGCGCGTTCGCTACCGCCGTGCTGCCCTGGCTTTCGGCCATCTCGATCAGCTCGCGGCGCCGCGCGACGTTGTCGATCGTGTCGTTGCCGATACGAGTGTCGGCGAGCACGAGCCCGCGCACACGATCGCGGTGGCGTCGCCAGAACGCGAACGCCACGTACCCGCCCATCGAGATGCCGCACACCACCGCTCGCTCGATCTGCAGCACGTCGAGCACACCGGCGACGTCGTCGGCGTAGCGATCCATCGAGTACGGCGGGGCCGCTGCCGAGTCGCCGAGGCCGCGCATGTCGATCGGGATGCACCGACACTCGGCGACCAATGCCCCGACCTGCGGGTCCCACATGGTACGGTTGAGCGGGAAGGCGTGCAGGAAAACGACGGGCAGACCCGACCCGACGTCGTCGTACGCGATGCCCGCGTCGTCGACGAGCGCTATCACTCCGGCTCCGGCCACTGCGGCAACAACGCGCGCCATGACTCGGGGACGGGCACCGGCTCACCCTGTTGATTCACCGCGACAAACACGATCGACGCTTCGGCGACGAGCATGTTGCTGCCGACCTTTCGCACTTCCTGCTTGATGATGTAGCTCGTGCGACGAACGGCGAGCAGTCCGGATCGAATGACGAGGTCCTCGCCCGGCAGCGACTGGGCGAGATATCCGATGTCGACGTGCCGCACGACGGAAAACACAGGCTGACGCGCCCACTCCCGGACGTTGATCTGCGGCTCGAGCAGCGCCCAACGCGCGCGCTCGAGAAAGTTGAGCATCGTCGCGTGATTGAGATGCCCGAGCATATCGCAGTCGGTCGGATAGATGTGAAACGTGACTTCCGGAAGCGCGAGCGCGGTCATGGTCGATCCAAGAGACGAGAATCAAAGGTTAACCAGAACAGGACAGACTCGCGCGACGCGCGTCGCAACGCCACCTCGAACGCCTTCGCGCTGTACGTCGCATCGAGGTGGACACCCGCTGCCTCGGTCAGACGGATCGCCGCCGCGTTCGCGGCCGGCGTCTCACGACCATATGCTCCGCCATATGCTTCGTGCACGACTTGCACCGCGTCACGTCCGACAGCCGGAACGTCGGCACCGATTGTTCGCTCGATGAGCGCCGCCGTGCGCCGCGCGAGGCGTAACACGCGCCCCTTCCGGCCCACGATCCATGGCACGACACGAACGCCGACGACGCGGATCTCCATCCCGGCAATTGCGAACGCGACTGCCAATCCCGCCGCGGTCCCGCCCGTTCCCAGTGGCACGACGACCGTCGCCGGCGCCGGCGCGACTCCCGCCTGAATCTGCTCTACCAACTCGAGCCCCGCATTCACATGCCCGAGGATGCCGAGGGGCGTGCTTCCTCCGGCGGCGATCCACCTCGCGCCGGCCGCGCGTTGCCAAGCCCACACGTACGCGCCCGCCGGCGTGCCAAAGATCCGCGTCTCGTGCGCCGTTCGCTCGATCTTCGCCGCGACGCGAGCCGCGGTCTCGTTCATCTCCTGCCGCCAGCGACCGACGGCCGTCCGCGCGCCGAGCGACGAGGCGTAGGTCGCGACGGCCAGCGCGTGCGTCGAGCCGGCTGAACCGACCGTGACCACGCGGCCGCCGGGGCCCACGCCGGCCAACAAGAATTCGAGCGCGCGAAGCTTGTTGCCGCCGAGTGGCGTCGCACCGAGATCGTCGCGTTTGATCCAGAGGTTTGGACTGAGAGCGGCAAGCGGCTCGATCGGCGTCGGAAACTGACCGAGCGCGACGCGCGGAATGACGCTCAGTCGCGGGAACCGACGCACAAGCGGCCCCGCCCCCACCTCCGAGGCCGCGCTAAGCCTGGACACCCTGCTGTGGATCTTCGTCCGGACCGATCTGCTTGTCGCCGACAACGTCTTCCACGTACAGCATCTTCACGGCGGTGATGACCGCGGCGAGCAGCGGCACGGCGCACATGAGGCCGAGGAATCCAAAGAGAATCGCCATCAGCGCCTGCGACAGGATCGTCAACACCGGTGGGATATTGATACCGCCCTTCATCAGGAGCGGGATCAGCAGATGGTTCTCCAGGAATTGGATGCCGATGTAGGCGACGGCGACGTACAGCGCCTTCTCGGGCGAGTCGAGGAACCCCATGGCGATCGCCGGCAGCGACGAGACGATGGGTCCGACTGTCGGAATGAACTCCAGCAATCCGGAGAGCAGCCCCAGCGCGAAGGCCGCTTTGACCCCGAGAATCGCGAGCACGACCGTGGAGACGGCGCCGATCGTCAACATGGCGATCAGTTGCGTGATCAGCCACTTCCGGAGAACTCCCGCCACGGCCGTCAGCACGGCGGCCACGCGATCGCGTCGTCCATGCGTAAAGAGATGAATGATCCCGCGACGATACATGGCCGGATCGGCGGCGATGTACACCGATAAGAAAATTATGATGAACAAGCCGCTGACGACTTCCAGCGTCGACGAGAGAAACGGAAAGAGGTAGTTGCCGACCCGCGACATCTGACCGCCGAGTCGTGCTCGTAACGTCGATGCCACGCGGATCGAGTCGGCTTGCGGCGCCGCGCCGGCCGGAGGTGGCGTCGGCGGCGCGACCGCCGTCTGGGTCGAATCGGTCTTGTTCTCGCTGGCCAGCGAACTGAAGAGAAGCCCAATCAACCCGTTGCGCCGGGAATTCACCCATGACTCGACCCTGTCGACGGCGTCGGGCAGACGCCGTCGCAGCTCGATGCCCTGGTCGTGCAGTGTCGGCGCCATCCAGGCGCCGAACCCGACGAGCAGCGCGAAAAACGTGACGACGATGAGTCCCGCGCTCAGCCCCCGCGGCAGCCGCCACCGGGTGAGTCGATCCACTCCGGACGACACGGCCAGTCCGATGAGGATTCCCAGGAACGCGATGAGAAAGAGCGCGTTGGCAAACCAGAGGAGGCGCACGAGCAGGTACATCGCGATGACGAGCGACGCCGTTCGAAGCACGTCGGCGTTCCGCCAGCCGACGCGCCGCGTTCGGGTGCGCGCGCGCCGGCGCGTGTGTGTCTCGACCGCCGTCTGCTCCTGCGACGTCTCACTCATCGAGTGACTCCGGGGCAAGCAGGATGCCGGTTAGATTGCCGACGTGCATACGCCGGTTTATCTCGATACGACGAGCACTGTCGACACGTTCCTGGCGTCGATCGCGAACGCGCGGATCCTGGCGCTCGACACCGAAGGTGCGAGCTTCCACCGCTTCGTCGATCGAATCTATCTGCTCCAGCTCTCAACCAGGGAGCATACGGCAATCCTCGACCCTATACCCATCGGGAAGCCTCCGACGTTGGGTCAACTGCTCGAGGATTCCGGGGTCGAAATCGTCTTTCACGACGCTGACTACGACCTGCGCCTCCTGCGCCAGGATTACGGCTGGCTGGTTCGCAACATCTTCGACACCCGGCTCGCCGCGCAGTTGCTCGGCATCAAGAGCTTTGGCCTCGCCGCGCTCCTCGAGCGCTACTTCGGCGTGAAGCTCGACAAGAAATTCCAGCGTGCCGATTGGTCGATGCGTCCGCTCTCGCAGGGCATGCTCGACTACGCGGCGCAGGATACGATCCATCTCCTCGAGCTGCGCGACCGACTGCACCACGACCTCGATCGTGCCGGTCGCCTCGACTGGGCGCGCGAGGAGTTCGCCCTCCTCGAGGGCACGCGCTGGGCCGACGAGGATCCCGCCGCATCGTTCCTCCGGATCAAGGGAGCGCGCGATCTCACGCGCCGCGAGCTCGCTCTCCTGCGCGAGCTCGTCCCGTGGCGCGACGACATTGCCCGCGCCATGGACCGCGCGACGTTCCGCGTCCTCGGCAACGAGCAGCTTCTCGAGATCGCGAAGCGCCGGCCCTCCTCGCGCGACGAGTTGGCAACGATCAAGGGAATGCCACGCGGTCTCCTCGACGCACGCGCCGGCGAGATGATCGCCGCGGTCCAACGCGGACTCGCGGTTCCGGACGCCGAGCTCCCGCGCTTTCCGAAGTCGCCACGCTGGGATCGCGACCCGGATTTCGAGTCCCGCGTCAGCGCTCTCAAGGCGGTCCGCGATGAAGCCGCCGTCCGCCTCGACCTCGATCCCGGCGTTCTCTGCTCACGTGACCGACTCGAGGCCGTCGCGAGGAAAAAACCGAAATCGCTCGAGGAGCTCGACTCGGTCACCGAGCTCCGAAAATGGCAGCGTCAGGTCTTAGGCGAAGCTTTCGTCAATGCCCTGAGCAAGTGATCCGCGCCCACCGCCCACCGCCGACCTACAGCCCCATGTGAGCGCGCACGCGCGGCTCGATCCGGTCGGGAGTCCAGAACGGCGTCCAAATCAGATTCAAGCCGACATGGCCAACGCCGGGAATCGCCTTCACGGCGCGCTCGATGTCGGTCATGATCTGCGGTCCCGCTGGGCAGCCGGGCGACGTCAGGGTCATGTCGATCTGCACGTCCGAGCCGTCGACACGGATGTCGTAAACAAGCCCGAGGTCGATGATGTTGAGGTTCAGCTCGGGATCCTTCACCTTCCGCAGCGCCAGCTTGACCTGATCCGCGCTCGGCGGCGCCGCGTCGGCTTGTCCGGCATTGGCTCCCGGCTCACTCGAAGGCGCCTCATCGTCGCCCGCAAAATCCTCTTGGTCGTTCCACGGCTCGGTCATGCTTCGAAACATCGAGGGCCGCTGGGGGGGCAGCAAGCCCGTTTCGTACGTCATCCTGCCTGCGCTGCTACGTAACACGCCGCATGGAGCGGTCGGTGCTCGTCCCCGATAATTCGCGCGCCACCAGAATCGGAGAGATCATGCCGCTGCCGCTGAAATCCGTCCGCTTGGCCGTCGTGCTCGTCAGTTCCCTCGTCGGGCTCGCGCCGGCCCAACGCGTCGAACGTGGCGTTGAGATCTCGGGAATTCCCGCGCTCAACTTCGACGCCGACGAGGGACTCGGCTACGGGGCCATCCTCCAGCTTTATGGCTACGACGGAACCGGCGGGACGTACCGCTGGACCCTCCAACCGACCGTGTTTCTCACGACCCAAGGGCGTCGTGATTACACCGTGTTCTTCGACGCGCCGTCGCGGCCGAACCATCCGTGGCGGATCACCAGTTTTGCCGGACGGGAGCAGCAGTTGGCCACGCCCTACTACGGCCTCGGCAACGCGACACCCTACGATCCGCAGCTGGAAGTTGGTAGCACGCGTTACTTCTACCGGTACGGACGCGACCGCGTTCGCGCCACGGTCGATCTGCAGCACGCACTCGGTCATCCGTCGTTGCGGGTGCTTGTTGGCGGCGGCTTCTCCACCGATCGCATCGACCTCACTCCCTTCGACAGCGGTACGACGCTCATCGAGCGCGATCTGTCGAATCATCAGCCGGCCAACGGCCACACGAATTACCTGCGTCTCGGCCTGACCTGGGACACGCGTGACCGTGAGATCGGCACCCACGCCGGGACGTGGGCCGATGCCATCGTACAGCGCGTCGACCGCGCCCTCGGTGCGACGAACGACTACACGCGCTCCACGATCACGCTGCGCCACTACCAGCCACTCGGCGACCGCGTCACGCTCGCGAACCGTCTGCTGGCGCAGCAACTCACTGGAGACGCGCCGTTCTACGCGCTGACCGAGATCCAGACGACTCAGAAAGCGCAGGATGGCCTCGGGGGCTCGAGCACCGTTCGCGGAGTGCCGAAGGACCGCTACGTGGGGAAGGGAACCGTCGTCTCGAACAACGAGATTCGCTGGCGCGCCGCCGACTTCACTTTGCACGGCCGCGAATCGTCGCTGATTCTGAGCGGGTTCGTCGACGCCGGCCGCGTGTGGGACGACCGCATCGATTTCAGCGGCGCGCTACGCGATCTACACGCCGGCTACGGCGGTGGCGTGCGGCTCGCCTTCGGCTCGAGCTTCGTGATCGCGACAGATGTTGGCCACTCGTCGCAGTCGACCGCCCCGATCTACATCGGGCTCGGATACCAATTCTGAGGATGGCGGACTAGCGAGTCGTCTTCTTGGACGTCGCTGACTTCGAGGCGCTCGGCTTCGCCTTGGACGCGCTCGACTTGGACGCACTCGGCTTCGAAGCGCTGGCTTTGCCTTTCGTCGTGCTCGACGTCGTCGCCTTCTTCCTCGACTTCGACACGACGTGGCGGCGAGCGTGACGCTCCGGACGATTCCAGTCCACGGCCTTGTCGGCCCGGAAGGCCGCCGGCATGGCGAGCATTCCGTCGCCATAGTCGGTGACGGCGAGTGCCGCGGCGTCGGCGAGATCGGCGCGGACGTCGGCGATCACCTTCGCCGGCCGCTTGGCGCGAGCTTCGTAGACGCGATTCGTCAGCAGAATGACGAACATGTCGCGGTCCGGATCGAGCCACATCGACGTACCGGTGAAGCCCGTGTGGCCGTAGGCGTCGGCGCCGAGATACTTACCGCAGCTTCCCGATCCGCCACACGTGTCCCAGCCCAGCGCGCGCGTACCCGCGGCGCGCGTCGAGAACAACGCGACGGTTGAATCGGCGACGATTCGTGTTCCGTTGAACTCGCCGCCGTTGAGCATCATCTGCGCAAAGACGGCCAAGTCGGCCGCCGTGCTGAACAACCCGGCGTGACCCGCGATACCGCC
>DATMHK010000214.1:0-6424 GCA_035554995.1 Gemmatimonadaceae bacterium | reverse complement strand
ACGTCGCGAGCGAGCCCCATCGCGGCATAGCGGCGCAGGTATGCGAAGGCCGCGGCCGTGTCACCCAGCCGCGATTCGGCGCGAGCGAGGGCGAGGACGACCGCGGCGTGTCCGCGGAGGATTGCCTCGACGCGCAAATAGTGATCGCGGAAGGTTGCCCAATCGCCCTTCGCCGCGGCGGCTTGCGCGGCACGATCGTGATCTTGCCATGTCGATTCCGCCTGAACGCGTGATGACCGAACCAGCGGGACGATACGATCGCGCGGACGATCGAGTCCGATCAGGAGAAGCGCGACGGCGCCGAGTGCGATGGGGTGCGAACGCCAGCGATCAGTCACGCGGGAACGATGCTGGTCGCCGGCGCCTCGCGGCAAGCGTCACTACAACTTTCTAACAACCGCGAGCGTTATGCGACCTGCGGTGCCGCGTACACAGGCGCGGCGACGATCGCCGTCCCACCTCTGAGTCGCGGGTAGGAACTTGCCGGCTCGGGAACGAGCGGCGTCTCGGCCGCCTTCGCGGTGAGCGCTCGCTCACGGATCTTCGCGCGCATCACGGGTTCGACGCGATCCCACAGCTCCGTGATCTCACCGCCGACGAAGATGCGCGACGGGTTGAGCGTGTTGATCACGATCGCCAATCCTTCACCGAGGCGCGCGGCGGTTTCGTCGATCGCCTCGATCGCGCGACGTTCGCCGTCGCGCGCCCGCGCGATGACGTCGAGGATCGTCAGCCCAGATTCCTGGAGCAGCCGGCGAGTCTCGGTCGGCGAGAATTCATGGCCGAGGTAGCGCGAGAGCGTGGCGAGGTTGGAGGCGTACGCCTCGAGGCAGCCGCGCGCGCCACAGAGACACCGCGGCCCGTTCGGGTTGAGCGGGACGTGGCCGAATTCACCGGCGGTGTTGTCGTGGCCGCGCACGACCTCGCCGTTCACGACGACGCCGGTTCCCACGCCGTCGCCCACGGTGAGGTAGACGAAATCGCGCGGCGTCTCGACGTCACCGTCGCCGAGCCACATCTGCGCGAGCGCGCAGGCGATCGGCGCATTCTCGACGTGCACGGGAAGATCCGTCGCCTTCTCCAGCGCCGCGCGCACGTCCACATCGCGCCAGCCGAGCTGCGGGGCGTTGAGGACACGCCCGCTGGTCGTGTCCACCATGCCGGGGAGAACGAGGCCGATGCCATTGACCTTCGACTTCGCGGCGTGCGCCTTGAGCAATTTCTGAATACGTCGGGCGAGGTTGGCGACGAGGGCGGCCGGGTCGGGCACGGTCTCGAACTCCTCGAGCGCGATCGGCTTGCCGCTGAAATCGCTGAGCATCAAGTACGTGCGGCTGAATCGCACGTCCACGGCGACGGCCAGCCGGTCATGCGTCCGCACGAAGAGCATCATTGGCTTGCGCCCGCGCGGAGCCTGGGCGGTGCTGCCTTCATAAATGGAACCGTCGGTCAGCAGCTCGGTGACAAGCGAGGTCACCATGCCGCGGCCGATCCGCATGCGGCGGGCGAGGTCGGCACGGGAGATCGGCTGATGCTCCCGAACCAGGTTCAGGACGATCCGCCGGTTGATCTCCCGGGCAGTCCCCCGGGTGGCGCGCACGAAGTTGCGGGTGTTGATCTTCCGCATTGGGAAAGCTTTGTCTTTGCTCGATTTACGAGACTGGTGGCCACGCCGCCGGCAGTCGCCGATCGGCCTTCAGCACCAACCCGGACTAACGGAAGCGCGATATTGTTCGTAATTTGAACAAATCCGGCGGGGCGGCAAGGGCCGACCCGTTTCCCACACCAAATCGACCTTGAAGCGCGGAAACTTTCAGCCGCTGGTTCTGCATCAGGATCGGTTCTTCGATTCGGACCCGTCGATCCGGAATGTGGCGCGCGCGCTCTACGACGAGACCCGCGAGCTGCCCCTCGTCTGCCCGCACGGGCACGTCGACCCCGCGCTGCTCAACGAGAATACGCCGTTTCCCGAGCCGACCGCGCTCCTCATCGTTCCGGATCACTACATCTTCCGGCTGCTGTACTCGCGCGGCCTGTCGATGGAGTCGTTGGGGATTCCGACGCGCGACGGCTCGACCGTCGAACGAGATCCGCGAGCGATCTGGCAGCGCTTCGCCGACAATTACTACCTCTTCCGCGGAACACCGACCGGCGTCTGGCTCGACCACGAGCTCCACGATTTGTTCGAGGTACGCGTCAAGCTCGACGGAGGCTCGGCGCAGTTCGTTTACGATCAGATCGCCGAGCGGTTGGCGTCGCCCGAGTTCCGGCCGCGCGCGCTGTTCGATCGGTTCAACATCGAAGTGCTGGCGACGACCGACAAAGCGACGGATTCGCTCATCCACCACCGCGCGATTCGTGACTCGGGCTGGGGTGCGCGTGTGGTCCCGACGTTCAGGCCTGACGCCTTGTTCCGGATTGCATCGATGCGTTGGCGCGATGAGTTGGCCGAGCTGTCGAGAGCGTCGGCGAGAACGATCGACAACGTGACGTCGTTCATCGCCGCCCTGGCTGAACGGCGGCTGCATTTCAAATCGCTCGGCGGCACGGCGACGGATCACGCGGTCGTCGAACCCTACACGACGCGCCTCGCGCCGCACGAGCTGGACGCGATCTTCGCGCGCGCCACCACGCGGTCGGCGTCGCCGCAGGACCAACGCCTCTTCGAAGCGCACATGTTGATGGAGATGGCGCGCCTCTCGACCGAGGACGGGTTGGTCATGCAGCTCCATCCCGGCGCGCTGCGGGACCACAACCAGGCGGTGTACGGCCGCTTCGGCGCAGACATGGGCGCCGACATTCCGGTCGCCACGGAGTACACGCGCAATCTCTCCGCACTGCTCAACGCGTACGGGAACGACCGGCGGCTCACGCTGGTGCTCTTTACGCTCGACGAGACGACGTATGCGCGTGAGCTCGCGCCGTTGGCCGGGCACTATCCCGCCGTGCGTCTCGGCCCGCCCTGGTGGTTCAACGACTCGATCGAAGGGATGACGCGTTTCCGCCAGCAGGTCACGGAGACGGCCGGCATCCACAACACGGCCGGCTTCAACGACGACACGCGCGCCTTCTGCTCCATTCCCGCCCGCCACGATCTGGCGCGGCGCGTGGACGCCAATTGGCTCGGCGGGCTGGTCGCCCGGCACGTCGTCGATCTCGACGACGCGCGCTCGATGGCGCGGGCTCTCGCCTACGAATTGGCCCGCGACACCTATCGCTTCGGCGTCGTCGCGCGATATTCGCCGAGCGCCGACACTAAGGTCGCCGGAGCGGGGGGGGGCCGGTGAGTCGTCCGTCGGCGATTCGGATCGCCGACGGCGACACCGTCGCCGTTGCGTTGCGGGTGATCGCAGCGGGTGAAAGCGTGAGCGTCGCCGGCGAGAGTCTGATCGCGCGGCAGGAGGTTCCCGCCGGGCACAAGATCGCTCTCGCCTCGTTCGAGCCCGAGCAGGTCATCCGCAAATACGGCGTCCCGATCGGCGTCGCGACCACACCGATCGAGCGCGGGGATTGGGTGCATTCGCACAACTTGCGGACGTCGCTCTCGGGTGTTCTCGACTATCAGTATTCGCCGAACGGCTCGATGAGTAAACTCGAAATAGGGTCAGACCCCAATAGAAATGCGACGAGGGGCGTGGGAATGGTACCCACGTTCATGGGATACAAGCGTGCGAATGGGAAGGTTGGGACGCGCAACGAGCTCTGGGTCCTCAATACCGTCGGCTGCGTGAATCACGCGGCGGAGCGCATCGCGAAGCAGGCGGCCGAGCGCTACGCCGGGCGCGTGGACGGCATCCACGCCTTCGCGCATCCGTATGGATGCAGCCAACTCGGCGACGATCTGAAGAACACCCAAGCCGTTCTCGCGGGGTTGCTCCGCCATCCGAACGCCGGGGGTGTGTTGATTCTCGGTCTCGGCTGCGAGAACAACCAGTTGAACGAGTTGATGCGGCTCGCCGGCGATGTGGATGCGAGCCGAATAGCGTTCTTCAACACGCAGGACGTGATCGACGAGCTGGAGGAGGGAACTGGTGCGGTCGCGCGACTGATCGAGCGCGTGTCAGGAGACCGGCGCGTCGAATGTCCGGTGTCGGATCTCGTGCTCGGCCACAAGTGCGGCGGATCCGACGGGTTCAGCGGCATTACGGCGAACGCGCTCCTCGGGCGCATCGCCGACCGTTTGACGTCGCTCGGCGGAAGTGTGCTGCTGACGGAAGTACCGGAGATGTTCGGAGCCGAGCAGCAGCTCATGAATCGCGCGACGAGCGACGCGGTATTCGGCGACATCGTCCACATGGTGAACGATTTCAAGGAGTATTTCCTCCGGCACAACCAGCCCGTGTACGAAAACCCGTCGCCCGGCAACAAGGCGGGTGGACTGACGACGCTCGAGGAGAAGTCGCAGGGCGCCATCCAGAAGGGCGGACGCGCGCCGGTTTCGCGCGTGCTGCGCTACGGACAACCGTTGAGCGGCTCGGGTCTGTCGCTCCTCGAGTCGCCAGGGAACGACGGAGTTTCATCGACGGCGATGGTGGTGAGCGGCGCGACGCTACTTCTCTTCACGACGGGCCGTGGGACGCCGCTCGGCTTTCCCGTGCCGACGCTGAAGATCTCGTCGAACACCGATATCGCGACGCGCAAGCCGCACTGGATCGACTTCAACGCCGGCTCGCTGCTCGACGGCACGCAGACGATGGCCCAGCTCGAGGACGATCTGTTCGCGCTCGTTCTCGCGGTTGCATCGGGCGAGCAACTCGCGAACAACGAGAAGAATGGCTATCGTGAGATCGCGATCTGGAAAGAGGGCGTGACGTTGTGAGCGCGGATCGGCCGAGGCTGTTGCGTGAAGTGGCGGCGTCGCCCGCGTTCGCGGCTCTCGCCGACGTCGAGCTGCCACCCGCGTCCGCGCTGACGCTGCCGGAAACCGTGGTGCAGTTCGGTACTGGTGCGTTCTTGCGCGGCTTTGCGGACTACTTCATCGACGAGGCCAACCGGCGGGGCGAGTTCCTCGGGTCGATCGTCGCGGTGTCGTCGACGGGCAGCGCACGCGACACGGTCCTGAACGAACAGGAAGGACTGTTCACCCTGGCGATCCAAGGAATCGAGCGTGGCGCGCCGCGGCGACGTTTTCGGGTGATCTCCGCGGTGAATCGCGCGCTCTCCGCCGACGACGCCTGGGATTCAGTGCTCGAGCTGGCGCGCGACCCCGGCATTCGGCTCGTCATCTCCAACACGACTGAAGTCGGGATCACGTTCGACGAAACCGATTCGTTCGACCACCATCCGCCGCGCTCGTTCCCCGGGAAGCTTGCGCGTTTCCTGTACGAGCGCGCCGCTCACTTCGATTTCGCGATCGAACGCGGTGTCATCGTCCTTCCGTGCTAGTTGATCGAAGCTAACGGTACGACGCTCCGCGACATCATCCGCGAGCTCGCACGGCGGTGGAAGCTCAGCGAACGCTTCGTGACCTGGCTGGCCGAGGCCGTTGATTTCCGGAACACGCTCGTCGACCGCATCGTGCCGGGCGCTCTGCCGCGGGACGAAGCCGAGCGAATCGAGCGGCTCGCCGGCTATCGCGACGGGATGATCACCGCCTGCGAGCCGTACGCTCTCTTCGCGATCGAGGGCGACGACGCGCTGCGCGCGCGGCTCGGCTTCGCCGATGACCCCCGCATCGTCGTCACGCCGGACATTCGGCCGTATCGCGAACGCAAAGTCCGTGTGCTCAACGGCGGCCACACGATCTCGGTTGCGGTCGCGCTGCTCGCCGGGTTGGAGACGGTGCGCGAGGCGACGGAAGATGCGCTCGTCGGTCAGTTCCTGCGCCGCGCGATCTTCGATGAGATCGTGCCGAGTCTCGACGTGCCGGACGCCGAATCGTTCGCGCGCGACGTGGTGCAGCGGTTCGCCAATCCGTACATCCGCCATTCGCTGATCGACATCACTCTCCACGCGACGACGAAGATGCGTGTCCGGGTGGTGCCGTCGATCGTGCAATACATCGAGCGCTTTGGCCGGCCTCCCGAGGCGCTGGCGTTCGGATTTGCCGCGTATCTGGCGTTCATGCGCGGAGAGATTCAGGTTGAGCGACGAGCCGCGGGGCTGTCGGTACCCGTGGATCACGAGGGTGATCGCATCCGCGTCGCGTGGGCACCGGCGGAGATCGGCTCCGAATCGGCGTTGCGCGACTTCGTGCGAAGCGTGTGCGGCGACGCCGAGCTCTGGGGGGGGGGCACGGACCTGTCGAAGCTGCGCGGTTGGTGTGAACTGGTGAGCGACAACCTGCTGCGGATCGTCGAGTCCGGAATGCGGCCGGCGCTCGAGCAGCATCTCGGCGTCTCACTTCGTCGCTCTCGCTCCTCGAGGGCAAGCATCGTCCATCTGACATGACCGACTTTCCTTCTTCTGGCGACGTGTTGGCCCG
>DATMHK010000213.1:0-3526 GCA_035554995.1 Gemmatimonadaceae bacterium | reverse complement strand
CCCCAGTCACGTGGTCCATCGGCGACCCGCAGAAGGGCTGAAGAAGAAGTTGTTGATGTACGGTTGGCTGCGGTTCGGACGGAGCGCTGGCTCAAGCTGGTGCCGCTCGACGTCGAACGCCGACGAAGAACGCAGCCGACCGGAGCCATCGAGGAAAGCACCCTCGTAGCCGAGCCGCGCGATCTCGTCGAAGACAGCGGCGATCGGCTCGCGATGATGTCGCTGCTCGATCTCGACGAACAGCAAGGGTCTGCATCGGCGTAGCGTCTCAGCCGCCCCTCGCAAGACATCGAGCTCGGCGCCTTCGACGTCGATCTTCATGAGCGTGAGATCGGAGAACTCGAAGGAATCGAGGCGCTCGAGAATGACCTCGAGCGCCGTATCGGCCTCAGGGGTTGCACGGAGGCTTGCCGACGGCGACGACGCGAATCCACGAGGTAGGTGCAACGTCCCGATCCCTTCCGTCGCCGAAAGCGCGACCGAATGCACCTGCACGTTGCGGAGTGGCCGGCGCGCAGCGTAGGCTCGGAGTACATCAACGCATTCCGGCTGGGGCTCAAAGGCCTCCACCAATGCGCCCCGTTTGGCGAACACGTGGGTGTAGAGCCCATTGTTCGCGCCCACATCCGCGACGTGATCCCCGCGACGGATCGCCGACGCCACCACGGACAACTCACGCTCGAGCAGTCCGCGTGTTCGTTCATAGAGGAATCGGATCGGTGGCTGCCAGGCCGCGGGCAAGCGCTTCCGAATCATTCGCGCGACGCTCATTCGATCAGGAGGCGACGGGATCGGGTGGTGCCGGCCGGTCGGCCGCGGCCGGGTTATGCGCAATCGCGAACGTCAAGCCGATCAGCACCCACATGATCTCCATCACGAACGTCGTGAAGAGGCTGTTCACGAAGACGCTGTGCGCGGCAGTCGCGACGATCGAGGCCAGTGTTCCAATCGCGATCCCTCGATGCTCGGCAGTCGCGACTTTTGCGCGCCACACCGACGCGCAGCGTCGATAGACGAGGATGAACATCCAGAGCAGCAACGCGAGACCGACGGCTCCCGTGAGCACCGCGGCGAAGAGCAGCCCTCCATCGGCGGAATAGTTGGCGACGCCGAGCCGCGGGACGCCGTACTCTCGCTCGACCACGAAGCCATACGTGTTGAAGCCGACCCCGATCCACGGATGGTCGGCGAACACTTTGAGCGCCATCCCCCATGCCGCGAGTCGGGCCATCGCCGACGCGTCAGAGAGGCCAAGCTTGTTGTACGACGCGGCGAAGGTGACGAGCTTGGGAAGCGCGGCCAGCGCGATCACGAATGCCACAGCCGCCGCGCGAAGAAGTCGTTTCGGAACGCCGTATACGGCGACAATGACGCCAATACCGAGTACGAGGCCGAGGGCGGAACTCCTGGACAGCGTGAGCACCAGCGCCGCGAACAGCACGAGCGGCTTCCATCGAGGGACGCGCACGCCGACCGAGATTTGTGCGAGCTCCACGAGCAGGATCGCCATCAACATCGCGCCGGCGATGTTCGGGTCGAGAATCGTCGACACCAGCCGGTGGCCCTGAGGGTCCCAGTCCAGATAGGGCCGCGACCCCGCGTAGACCAGTTGGGAAAAGCCGGGGAGGAATATCGCCTGGACGATCCCGAACCCGGCGATGGTGAGCATCGTGGATTCGAGCGTGCCCCAAACGGCCGAGACATCGCGGGCGCGAACGACGTTCACCATCACCAGATAGATCGCGAAGTAGGCCAGCCAGCGCCCGAGATACGCCAAGCTGACGAGCGTCTCGAACGATGTCAGGCCGACGCGAACGGCCGTGTTCAACGCGGACACCGCGCCCACTGCCGCGAAGGTCAACGCGACGAATCCAACGCGATCGAGCCGAAAGGAGCGACGCGCGAAAGTGATCGCGAAGCCCGTGACGACGAACGCCGCAACGCACAGGTCGTTCACGAGCACCGGCGCCTCGCGCTCGCCGGTCGAGAACACTGGAATGCGGCCCAGGTTCGCGACCACGAGCAACGCGATGGCGACACGCAACACATCCGCGCCGCGAACCGTGAACGCGCGTCGCGTCGGCGCCCACGTCGTGAGGAGCGGAGGGTTCGCTCGAACGATCATGTCTCTAGGAGACGCCATTCCGCCCATTGGTGCCATTCCGCCCATTGCCATTGATGACGACGCCGGCCAAGGGTACGTCGAGCCGCCTGAGCATCTGAACGGCGTCCGCCAGCTGCGCGCGCGCGACGCGCCGCTCAGGGGCGACCAGCAGGACAGCACGCTGCTCGCCAATGGCCGCGGCGGCGGTGTCGGAGGTGATGGCCGGCAGCTTCACGACGACGAGACCATTCTCGCTCTCGAGGCGCTCGATCGTTCCATGAACGTCAGGAACGGTACCGGCACTGAGATCGAGCACCGTCGCCGAGACGGAGCGAAGCGCTGCCGTCTCGACGAGCCTCGCGATCACGGGATCGATGTACGCGGAATTCCCCGACCCAAGTGGCGCGACGAGAATGGTCCGCGTCGTCGACGCGCCGAGGAGCAGCGGCAGGTGGGGATCGAAGCGCAGTGCGGGCGCGCCGGTCGTTCGCTCGAGCGTCGCCGGATCCTGGACCCAACGGCCCAGCATCCCGACGAACATCGCGATCGCCACCCCAACGAACAGGCCGCCACCGAGCCCGGCTGCCATTGTCGGAAGCGGCCGAGGGAACGCGACGCGCATGGGAGGCTCCGCGATGTCGAGCGACTGCACGTTCCCGCCTTCGGTGACGGCGGCGATCCGCGCCTCAACCAACTGCGCCTGCATCGCCGTCTGCACCTGCGACAACTGGAGGACGCTTCGCTGCAGTCGGTTTCCCGAAGCCAATTCAGCGGGGAATGCGCCGAGGGCGGTGCGAAGCGAATCCAGTTGAAGCGACAGGTCCTGATGCTGCCGCTTCAGCGAACTCTGATAGGCCGTCGCCATCGGCCCGAGCTGACCTTCGAGGGTGCGTATGCTCTTGGAGAGCGCCACGACCTCGGAGTCACTGTCGAGTCGCGTCACGAGCAGCTTGGAACGTTCGGTCTCCAGCTCGCCGATCTGGGTGAGCAGCGCGTTGATCGCCGGACTTTTCAGAAATGCCGGATAAGCCGCGAGGTCTCGTACGGACATCGAGCCCGCCGACACCTGCCCCATGAGCTGCTCGAGTGCGCCGCGCTCGACATCGTTCTCGCCGATAGTCGCTCTGAGCTCGCCCGCCCGCTCGAGTGACAACTTGCCGATCGTTTGCGGGTCGATGAGACGACTCGACTCCTGGAAGCCCCTGAGCGATTGCTCGGCGATCGCGAGCTGGCGCGTCACCGAATCCAGCTGGGCCGTGAGAAACTCGACCCGGTGCTGATTTGTCCCGCGATCGGTGGTGTGGCGCAGGGCCAAATAGTAGCCGACGAGCAAATTCGGAATGGCGGCCGCGGTGACCGAGTCGCTCGTGCGACAGGTGACGCGCAACACCTCGCCGCCCGCCTTGGAGATCGAGATGCGTT
>DATMHK010000212.1:0-38163 GCA_035554995.1 Gemmatimonadaceae bacterium | reverse complement strand
CGCCCATCGCCCATCGCCCATCGCCCATCGCCCGCATCTCACAGCCGATGGAACACCGCATCTTCCACGACGCGGCCATCGCGCAGATGTTCAACGACGATTCGCTCGAGGAGTGCCGGCGTGACACCGGCATACCAGACGCCTTCGGGATACACGACGACGATCGGGCCGCCGGTGCAGACGCCAAGGCACGGCGTTTCGCCGCGCTTGACGCGACGGGGACCGAAAAGCAGCCCTTCGCGCTGCAGTAGTGCCGGAAGCAGCCGGTAGAGCTCCCGCCCAGCCTGGTCGGGCGAACAAAAGCCGCCGACACAGACGAGGACGTGGCGCGAATAGGCATCCATCGAGGGCGCGAATGGTGCGGCGGACATGGGTGGACGATAAGCTAGAGCAGCGCACTTCGAGACACCGCCAACGGACGAAATGCTCGAAACAGTTCGCATCGGTAACCTCACCACCCTGCGGATGGCCAACCAGCCGGCCGGCGGGCGACCCGTGCTGCTGCTGCACGGCTACTTCGCCGACGCCACCGTGTTCGCCGACTGGCTGCCATTCCTCGCGGCGCGCGGTTTCGCGCCTGTCGCGCTCAACTTGCGCGGCCGCGCCGGAAGTCGTCCGGGCACGGAGATCGGCGGCGTATCGATCGACGACTACGTGGAGGACGCCGCGCTGGCGGCTCGCGTCCTCGGGGGCGGCCGGCCGCTCGTCGTCGGACATTCGATGGGCGGTTTGATCGCGCAGCGACTCGCCGAGCTCGATCTCGTCGAAGCGGCGGCATTGATCACGCCCGCGCCGCCGCGTGGCATTACGGTGATGACGTGGCAGCTGGCCATTAAACAACTCAAATACCTGCCGGCGATCTTTGCCTCGCGGCCCGTGCGTCCTTCGCGCGAGGACATCCGAGCGCTCGTCATGAATCGCGTGCCGCGCGACGAGCAGGACGAAGTGATCGACCGTCTCGTGCCGGACAGCGGCCGAGCGGGGCGCGAGCAATCGATCACCGGCGTAAAAGTCGACGCCTCGCGCGTGCGTTGTCCGCTGCTCGTCATTGCCGCCGAGGACGACAAGTTCATTCCGGCGAAAACGGTCGCCCGAGTCGCGCGCCGGTATGGTGTTCCGGCGCGCGTGATGCCGGGCCACGGACACATGATCGTGCTGGAACCGGGATGGCAGGAAGTTGCCGGAATCGTCGCCGACTGGTTCGCCGCCATGCCGGCGCGACCCGCGAACCAACCGGTCGCGCCGTGACTATGTTTCGCGCAGCACTTTACGAGGATTGACCGCCGTGCCCGAGCTCGATCCGGCCATCGCCGCCAAGGGGTATGTTCATCCCGAGGCGCTCGTGAGCACCACGTGGCTCGCCGAGCATCTCGATGATCCGTCGCTGCGTATTCTCGAGAGCGACGAAGACGTGCTGCTCTACGACACCGGGCACATTCCAGGCGCCTTCAAGATCGATTGGCATGCCGATCTGAACGACGCGCTCGTCCGCGATTATCTGTCCACCGAGAAGTTCCAGGAGCTGCTCCGCTCACTCGGCGTCGACGAGTCGACGACCGTGGTGTTTTACGGCGACAAGAACAATTGGTGGGCGGCGTATGCTTTCTGGGTATTCCACCTGTTCGGCTTCACTAACGCCAAGCTGCTCGACGGCGGCCGGATCAAGTGGGAACAGGAAGGACGGCCGATGACGACCGACCGGCCGGCGGCGCCGCGGCAGTCCGGGTACGTAGCGAAGGCCCGCGAGGACGGCACGATCCGGGCGTTCATGAGCGACGTGCGCGCACATCTTGGAAAGGGCAAGCTCGTCGACGTCCGCTCGCCCGACGAGTACACCGGCAAGAAGCTCCACATGCC
Organism: Gemmatimonadaceae bacterium; assembly: GCA_035554995.1. GTDB lineage: Bacteria > Gemmatimonadota > Gemmatimonadetes > Gemmatimonadales > Gemmatimonadaceae > JAQBQB01. The sequence continues at coordinate 36,306 of DATMHK010000212.1, read as the reverse complement.
GGAGTACCCACAGGAAGGCGCGTTGCGCGGCGGACACATTCCGACGGCGAAGAGCATTCCCTGGGCGCGCGCCGCGAACGCCGACGGCACCTTCAAATCGGCGGGGGAGCTTCGTGCTATCTACGAGCAGGAGCAGGGATTGTCGTCCCGCGACGACGTGATCGCGTATTGCCGGATCGGCGAGCGATCGAGCCATACCTGGTTCGTGCTCCGCTACCTACTTGGCTATGACAAAGTCCGTAACTACGACGGCAGCTGGACCGAGTGGGGGAACGCCGTCCGCGCTCCCATCGAAAAATGAGGAATCGCTAATGGGTGCTTCGACGCAGGAATTCGCGGTTCCACCCGGCCCCAGCGGTCCGGTCATCACGCGCAGCGAGATCTCGTGGCGCGGCGATCGCTCCTTCGACGCCGGTCCCGCCGGACGTCAGCATGTCATCGACGGGGCGGCAAAGGCCGCGCCGGGCCCTGTGGAAACGCTCCTCAGCACCGTCGCCGCCTGCTCGAGCCTCGACGTCATCGACATCCTCGCCAAGCGACGAACGCCGGTCGAGAAGCTGAGCGTGCACGTGACGGCGGAGCGCCGGCCTGAATTCCCGCGCCGGATCATGCGCCTGGAAGTCGAGTTCCGCGTAGACGGCCTTGAGATCGAACGGGAGCACGCCGAGCGCGCGATCCAACTGTCGTTCGAGCGCTACTGCTCCGTGGCGTCGTCACTAGCGCCCGACATCGTGATCGAAACGCGCCTGACCCTGAACGGCGAAACCGAAGGCCCAACGCGCCAAAAGGTCTGGCGTCCGACAATTTAAATCCGTGGTCATCCTCCGCGAACGAAGTGAGCGGAGGATCTGCTGTCCTTATTCGGTAACTAGACCGGGATAATAGATCCTCGGGCGCTTCGCGCCCGAGGATGACAGCTAGGGGCAGAAGCCCGCGTCGGCCAGCGCGTCCAGCACCCGCGCGCGGATGTGCCAGGGGGCGACGCCGGGGCGCGGGCGGATCGACCGCATCGCGTCGCGATAGTCGATCTGAAAGCGCTCGAAGCCGGCGCAATGCGGGCATTCGACCAAGTGGAGCCGAAGGGCGCTCAATTCGTCGCTATGCAACTGATCGTCGAGATGATCCCAGACTTGCCGGATCACCTCGACGCACGCAGCCGGAACGGCTTCTGAAATGGTTTCAGGCATTTCGTCGCTGCTCGACTAGCGCCGGCCGGATATTGAATCCGGCATCCTTGGCGTAGTCGAGCAATTGCTCCTGCATCAAGCGTCGTCCTCTGAACAGCCGGGAACGAACCGTACCAATCGGCACGCCGAGTAACTCGGCGGCCGCCTCGTACGATTGATCCTCCACGTCAACAATAATCAGCGTGGACCGGAATGGTTCCGGGATTCTGGTCAGGGCGTCGTTGATGGCGGGCCCGAGGTCCAATCGAGAGAACATATCCTCGAGGCCCTCCCGCACGGCGGTCGCGTAAACGACCCCACCGGCGGCGGCGTCCGCGTCGGTCGCTTCGAGCTCGACCGTGGGACGGGCCCGCTCGCGCGAACGCAGGAACACATTGCGACAAATGGTGAACAGCCAACGCCGGCAGTCGCTGCCCGGCAGGTACGTGTGCCACGACCGATAGGCACGCAGGTAAGTGTCCTGAACCACGTCGTCGGCGTCGGATTCGTCCCGCGTCAGCGACAGGGCAAAGCGGTAGACGTCATCGATCCACGGGAGGGCTTCCCGTTCGAACGCCAAGTCTCGGTCCCGAGATACAGAATGAGTAGATGACACGCAAGTGAGTAGTTGACGCGTCAAGTATATACCGCCAATAACCGGAAAGCGAGGGGGCTTGATGGGTTGGCCTCCCATGACGTATTAACTCGCGAACCAGTTTTTCAAGTCAACCCACCGCCGCGCCGAATCGGTTAAGTGGGCCATTCCACACTTAACCGCCCGGCGAGTTGGGTCCCCGCCCCACCCCCGCCCCGCCCCATCTGTGACGCGTCAACGCAAAGACGAACTTCGCCACCATCAGGACCGGATGGCGACTGTCGGCGCTACCTTGGCCGGCGTCGCCCACGAGTTGAACAATCCACTCGCGGCGATCGTTGGATTCTCGCAGCTCCTCCTCAAGAAATCGTGGCCCGACGATGACCGCGTGGCGCTCGAAGCGATTCACCACGAAGCCACGCGCTCGGCCGCGATCGTCAAGGATCTGCTTGCACTCGTTCGCAAGCGCAGCCTGACCGGACGCGTGCCGACGGACCTCAACGACATCGTTTCGTACATCGCGCGCACGCGGCGGTACACCCTCGAGACCGCGGGGATCACCTGCGTTCTCGAGCTCGATCCCCGACTGCCCCAGGTGCACGGCGAACGGACACAGCTCGAGCAGGTCGTTTTGAATTTGCTAAACAACTCGGAGCAGGCACTGCGCGCGAACGTCGATGCGCCAAAGCGCTCCCAGGTGGGAGGCCGGATCACCATTCGCACGCGACGCGACGGCGGCCAGGTGGTGCTCGAGGTCGAGGACGATGGTCCGGGCATCCCCGACGACATGCAGAACGACATCTGGAATCCGTTCTGGACGTCGCGCACGGGTGGAGGAGGCGAAGGGACCGGACTCGGTCTGGTGATCGTTCGAGACATCGTGGCGGATCACAGCGGCGTCGTGGCGCTCGACGAAAGCGCCGACGGCGTCACGCGCTTTTCCGTCCGGCTTCCCGCCTCCGCCGAAAACGCGCCGGCGGATGTCGAGGAGCAGGCGTCCCGACCGCTCGACGTGCTCGTCGTCCATCTCGGCGCCACGGAAATGACGTTCGTCGAGCGATTCCTGTCGGCGCGCGGGCACGCGGTGACGAACGCGAAGAGCCCGGATGCCGCTCTGCAATTGGCGTCACGAACCACCTTCGACGCCGTCGTTTGCGACGGAGGACTCACGAGCACAGACGGGGCCTTGGTGACCGCGTCGCTGCGCGCCCTTCCCGGTTGCGCGCGGGCGCGCTTCGTCGGCCGTCCGAACGACATCGAAGAACTCCGACGATTGGTCGAGCGCGATTGAGCCGGCCATCCACGCGCACGTCGGTGATCGCGGCGTTCGCCGCGGTGTACGTCGTCTGGGGCTCCACCTACCTGGCGATTCGGTACGCAGTGCAAACGATGCCACCGCTGCTCATGGCTGGAGCGCGCTTTTCCGTTTCCGGCGCGATGCTCTACGCGTGGGCGCGCATGAGAGGGGCGCCGCGACCGACTGCCGTGGAGTGGCGCGTCGCGGCGCTTACGGGAATTCTCATGCTCTGCCTCGGCAACGGATCCGTCGGCTGGGCCGAGCAACGGATCCCGTCGGCGCTCGCGGCGCTCATCGTCGCCGTCGTTCCGCTGTGGATGGTGGTGTTCGATTGGGTGATGCCCGGCGGTGAACGACCGACGCCCGGTGAGATCGCCGGCGTCCTTGTCGGGCTCGGCGGCCTCGTGGTGCTCGTCGGACCGGACAGCATCGACGCCAGCGCCCCGGTTGATGTCCTCGGCGCGCTGGTGCTCGTCGCGGCGTCGATGGCGTGGGCGTTCGGATCCGTCTACAACAAGCGAGGCGCGCGTCCGGAGTCGGCGACGATGTCGACCGGACTGCAGATGCTCGGCGGCAGTGTCGCGCTGGTGGCAAGCGGATTGGCGCTCGGCGAAGGACATCGCGTGTCGCTGGCGAACATCTCCGCGGCCTCGTGGGCGGGATGGTTGTATCTCGTCACCTTCGGATCGCTGATCGGCTTCACGGCGTACATCTATTTGCTGAAGGAAGTGAGCCCGGCAAAGGCATCGACGTACGCGTACGTGAATCCCGTCGTCGCACTCGTATTGGGATGGGCGATCGCCGGCGAGTCGATCACCGCTCGGACGCTGGTCGCCGCGGCGATCATTCTCGGCGGGGTCGCGCTGATCACGGTCGCGCGGCAGCCGAAAGGTGCTAGCAGCTCGGCTGCTCGGCAGCTCGGCAGCTCGGCGGCGCCACCGAGTAGCCGAGGCGCCGAGTAGCCGAGAAGCCGAGCTGCCGAGTAGCCTGAGCCCGTCCGGGCGCGCTTTCCAGGGCACACGCTTTGCCCGACGGATTGGCGTCAGGAGATGCCATGCCGAGAAAACAGGCGACACGCAAACGCGTCAGGCGCGAGAAGCCGCTGTCGGAGTACAAGCGTAAGCGAGATTTCGCGAAGACCGCGGAGCCGGCGGGCGCACCCGTAAAGCGCGGATCGCGACGCAAACTGCACTTCGTCGTGCAGAAGCACGCAGCCAGCCATCTCCACTTCGATTTTCGCCTCGAGCTCGACGGCGTGATGAAGAGTTGGGCGGTGCCGAAAGGCCCGAGCTACGATCCGTCAGTGAAACGACTCGCCATGGAGGTGGAGGATCACCCCATGGAGTACAACACCTTCGAGGGGACGATTCCCAAGGGTCAGTACGGCGGCGGAACGGTGATGCTGTGGGATCGCGGCACGTACGACGCGGAGGACGGAGGCGGCGAGGAATCGCTTCGTGACGGTTACGAGCGCGGTGACCTCAAGATCGTGCTGCACGGCGAGCGGCTGCAGGGCGGCTGGGTGCTCGTACGCATTCGCCGCAATGAGGGCGGGCGTCGCCAGTGGCTTCTGATCAAGCACCGCGACGAGATGGCGACGTCGAAGTTCGACGTCGTCGCGACCGTGGAAACGTCGGTGAAAAGCGGGCGCACGATGGAGGAGATCGCGACGCGGCGCGGGCGCGTCTGGCAGAGCAACCGCGACGGAGGCGGCGGCGACGAGGACGAAACGCCGGCTACTCGCCGGAAAAAACCGGCGGCCGCTTCTCGGAAAAAGCGCGCAGCGCCTCGGCGGCGTCGGGCGACGCGAAGCACGTCTTGATATACGCGAGCTCTCGCTCGAGCTGCTCGGTGAGCGTCGCGTCGAAGCTCGCGGCGAGGAGTCGCTTGGTGAGCGCGAACGCAACCGGAGGCCCAGCCGCGAGGCGCGCCGCGTACGCTCGGACGTGATCCGCGAAGGCCTCGTCGGGGATCACCGCGGACGCCAAGCCGATTCGCTCTGCTTCGGCGGCATCGACGTCGCGCCCCGTCAACAGAATCTCAGCGGCGCGCGACGCGCCGACGAGGCGCGGAAGGAAGTAGCTCACGCCCGTGTCGGGGCTCAGCGCACGACGAATGTAGCCCGCCGTGAGGCGCGCGCTCGACGCGACCAACCGAATGTCCGTGGCGAGCGCAAGCCCGAATCCCGCGCCCGCGGCTACTCCATTGACGGCGGCGATGACCGGCTTCTCACACGAGACGAGCGTCGTGACCCAACGACCAACCCAGGCGAGCGGGTCGAGCCGTTCGCTGCGCGTCGACTCCGGCAGCCGCGGAGGCGACGAGATGTCCAGACCGGAGCAGAAGCCGCGGCCCGCTCCGGTGATCACCACGACGCGGACGTCATCCGCCCGCGAGGCTTCGTCGATGGCGCGCGGAAGCGCATCGGCGAGCTCCGGGTCGATCGCGTTCAGACGCTCCGGCCGATTGAGCGTGATCGTGCGGACGCCGCCCGCGGATTCGATGAGGATCGGCGGCATGTCAGTCGAGCAGGCTGGCCGGCATGATGCTCTTCGCGCCGAATTTTTCACGAACCCGGTCGACGGTTCTCGCCAGCGTGCGATCCCGTTCCGTCTCGGCGAGAGGGGCGTCGTCACGCTCGAAGAGCGTGAGCTGATCGGCGGTGGCGTCGGCGGCGAGCGACGAAAGAGAGACTCCAACGAGACGCGCCGGCACACGCCGCGCCCGACGCAACCGTGCCAGGAGTCCCCTCGCGGTCGCGAACACGACGCGGTCCGACATCACGGGCATGTCGAGCGTGCGACTCGCTTGCCGCGTCTTGAAGTCGTGATCGCGCAGCTTGATCGTCACCGTGCGCGCGGCCAAGCCATCGCCACGCAAATCCGCCGCCGCGCGCGTGACGAGCGCGAGCAGCTCGCGAGCCAGGGACACGTCGTCATTGATGTCGACAGGGAATGTCTCGTCGCGGCTGATGCTCTTCGCGTCGCCGTGGCCCTCCACTTCGCTGGCGTCGAGGCCGCGCACGCGGCGGTAAAGCCACTCGGCTTCGCGCGGTCCGAGCCATTGCGTCAGCGTCGGTACGTCGTACTGAAGCACGTCCGGCACACGACGCATGCCGAGCCGCGCCAGCCTTTCCTGGAAGCGGGGGCCGACGAGCGGGATGTCCGCGAGATCGAAGGTCTCGAGGAACCGGCCTTCGTCGCCTGGATCGACGACGTGAACGCCCGTGGCGTTCGTACCGGGCTTTGGCTTGGCGCGTTCGACGGCGAGCTTCGCGACAAGCTTCGACGTTCCCCCGCCGATGGAGATGGCGAGCGACGTCTCAGCGCGCACGGCATCGCGAATGCGGCGCGCCGACTCGGCGAGCGGCTCGTTGTAGAGCGCTTCGGTGCCGCCGAGATCCATGTACCACTCGTCGATGCTGGCGCCTTCGACGACCGGGGCGTAACGCTCGAGCACCGAGCGAATCTCGTGGCTCTTCTCGCCGCAAACACGTCGCGGAACCGGTACGCACATGGCGTCGGGGCAGAGGCGCAGCGCGCGGGAGATGGGCATCGCCGACCGCACCCCGAACTTTCGGGCCTCGTACGACGCGGAACAGACCACGCCACGACTTTCCCGCGTGCCCCCAACGATCAGCAGCCGCGCCTTGCCCGCGCCTTCCGGGTCCACCATTCGGGCGATGGCCACGAAGAACGCATCGGCGTCGCCGAGGAGAATCCGTCGCGCGCTCATCGGACGTGAAGATCCTCGACGAAGCGCGAGCCTTCACTGTAGCGGGTTATGCCGAGCGTCCGGGCCATGATCTCGCCGACGACGCCGGCGACGTGATCGCGGTATTCGTCGTCCGTCATCCCGTCGCTGGGAGAGCTGTTCTCGACTACGTGATCGATGACCGCGCCGGGTGTCTCGAGATAGCCTTCGTCGGCGTCGCCGACCGGGACGCCGAACTCGTCTTCGACGGCGGCGAAGAATTCGTCGAGTGCCCAGCTCACGCAGCGCCCACCGGATCGGTTGGGATCATGATCGTTTGCAATGTCGTCGCGCCGCTTCCCCCGAGCAACAGTTGCCGCGCGGCGAGGGATCGAGCAGTATTATTCCCTCTGACATGGCCTCGATTCGCAAGCCGGCGTCGTCCCCGCCCGCGACCGGCTCGGCGGCCGGCGATCTTCCGCTTGGCAGCGCCGCCGACGCACCGCACGGATCTCGACCCGAACAGGTCTACACGCGACTGCGCGATCTGATCGTGCAGGGCTTGTTGTCGCCTGGGAGTCGAATTGTCGAGACGGAGATCGCGACACGCCTCGGTGTGAGCCGCACGCCGGTTCGCGAGGCGCTGCAGCGGCTGCAGCAGGAAGGCTACGTCAACGGGTCGCCCGGCGCGCAGCAATCGAGATTGACCGTCGCGCCGCTGACGCGCGACGACGTTTACGAGTTGCTCAACATCGTCGGCGCGTTGGAGGGCATGGGTTCTCGCGGGGCCGGCTTGCTGCCACCCACCGAGCGCCACGCTCTCGCGCGCGAGCTACGCAGCCTGAACGCGGAGTTTCAGCGTGCCGGCAAGGCGGTGCCGATCGATCACGGAAGTCTGTACGACGCCGACGAGCGCTTTCATCGGCGTATTGTCGAGGCGAGCGCCGGGCCGCGCCTGCTCGCTCTCCACGACGCGGTGAAGCCCCAGGCCGAGCGCTACATCCGCATGTACATCAGCATGCTCACCGGCGACATCCGAACGTCGGTGTACGAGCACGACCTGATCATCGCGTCGATCGACGAGGGGCGCGCGGACGACGCGGAGCTCGCGGTGCAGGTCAACTGGCGGCACGCCGCCGATCGCCTGAGCAAAGTGATCGCGGTCGCCGGCGAACGCGGCTCCTGGTAGTCGTTACTTCAGGCCGTCGAGCGCTTTCTTCGCCTCGGCGTTCTTCGGATTGATCTGCAGCGCCAGCTGGTACTCGGCGCGCGCCGCGTCCTTCTTGGATTGTGCTCCGTAGATGTCACCGAGCCATTGGTGAGCGGCGCTGAGATTCTGCGGGGGCGCGTCCTTCGGTGGCGCGGACAGCCACTGCTTGATCTCACGTTCCGCGCGATCATTCTCGCCGCCAAGCTTGAGGTTCCATCCGATCAACAGATGCGCGTTGGGCGCGTCCGGCTTCGCGTGTAACAGTTTCTCGTAGGTGGACACGGCGTCCGCGTACCGCTTCTGCCGCCGATAGAAGTTTCCGAGCGAGTTGTAGCCGAGCGCGCTGTCGGGAGCCGCGACGACAACCGCATTGAACTCGCGCTCGGCACCGGCGACGTCCTTGTCCTTTTCGAGCAGCGCCGCCATCTCGAGGTGTCCGCGAATCGCGTCGAACGTGCCGATCTCGCGTGCCTGCTCCTTCGCTTTGTCCATGCTGCCGCCCATGACACCGGGCGCCTGCGAATAGAACTGGATCAACCCGTGCCGTGCTTCCCACGACTTGGGATCCAGTTCGACCGCCTTGTCGAATTCACTTTTGATCCGGCGCGCGAGAAAGGGGAGCTTGAGCTTATTGGTGTGCGACGCCTGCTCGCCGAGCGCATTGCCGAGCCAGAGGTGGTGCGCTGAAGATTTGTCGTTTGCCTTGACGGCCTTCTCGAACCACTCGATCGCGTCGGGCGCCTTGTCCATGGCGACGTAGACCATCCCCATGCAATGAAGCGCCGCGTCATCGGACGGGTTCTTCTTCAGAGCGGCGTCCAGTTCGCCCCGCGCCTCGTCGTACTTCTTGTCGTCGATGAGCTTCTGACTCGAGGCGTTACACTGCGCATCCAATCGCGCGGCGGCGATGGCGAGCAACGCGAATGAGGCGAGATGAGGACGCATGGGTGTTGCCCGCAGGGTGGTGGCGCCGGTTCGTACGCCACCGAGCCCAAAAAGATTCCTTAACTCGCCACACCGAGCAGTCAGCGCTCTTCGGCGAGCTCCGTGAGCAGCTTCACGTAGCTGTCGTAGCGTTCGGCGTCTATGGTCCCACCACGCACTGCGTTGGTGACGGCGCAATCCGGCTCCGCCATGTGCCGGCAGTCGGCGAATCGGCACTGATCACGTAGCCCGCGGATCTCCGGAAAGCAGCGGTCGAGCTCCTCGGCCGGGACCGACCAGAGACCGATCTCGCGAAGCCCTGGTGTGTCGATCACGTAGCCGTCCGCCTCGGTGAGCAATGGCAGCATCGCGGCGCCGACGGTCGTGTGACGGCCCTTGTTCACCGACTCACTGATCGCGCCGACCCGAAGATTCGACCCCGGGAAGAGCGCGTTGAGCAACGACGATTTCCCCACGCCGGACGGCCCGGTTACAACGGAACGACGGCCACTGAAGACCGAGCGGAGCTCGTCGAGCGCCCGACCGTCCTTCACACTCGTGTAATGGACCGCATAGCCCACGCGCTCGTACACGTTGAACCGTTCGCGCGCCGCATCGTCACCGACGAGGTCCACCTTGTTGATGACGATGCGCGGCGTCAGCTCGTTGCTCTCGGCAATGACGAGGAAGCGATCGAGCATGCGGCGATGCGGCTCGGGCTTGGCGGCGGCGAACATGACGACCACCTGGTCGACGTTCGCGGCGACGATCCGTTCGCCCTGCCCTCCGCCCGGTGCGCGCCGCGCCAGCTTCGACCGGCGCGGGAGAATCTCGGCAATCGCCCACGCGCCGCCGCGCTCCGCTTCCTCGAGCAGCACATCGTCGCCCACCGCGAGCTTCGCGGTCTTCGACGCGGACAACACGGTGTCTCGCCGGAGCGAGCCGTCGGCCCGCCGCCCGGCATTCGATTTCTTCAATCGCCCGCGCAGCGATGCCTCGATGGTGTCCCCATGTTCGGTTCGCACGCGCCAGACGCCGCCCGTTCCGCCGACGACGACGCCGGAAACCAATGACCCGCTCGTCATGCGTCGCTCTCGTCGTTCATGGCGTCCCACCAGCGACGTTGCGGCTCCCCGCCTCGCTGCTGCGCGATCAATTCGTCGAGCAATGCTTTCACGTCAGTGAGCGGCGTGCGTCCGAGCTGATCGAGCGCGTCTCGCTCCGTGACGCCCGTCGCGAGGTAGCTGCTCTCGAGGTGGCCCTCGGGCGTCTGCGCGCCAAGCCGGGCCCATTTGACGAAGAGAATGAACGCCGCCCATGGCAAGGCCTGGTCGGATGTCTCCTCGGCCATCAGCTCGACGCTGTACGAGAAGCCGTCACTCCCCTCGAACGCCGCGGGCCGGTCGTGCACCGCGGCGTAGCCTCCGATCGTGGACTCGTCACCCTTCGAATGATCCGCCGGCCGGAAGCGCGCGTGGCTCATCACGATCTCCGGCGACGGAACATCTCGCGAACGACGTTGCCGGTGATGAAGGCGACGTTGGCGGGTCGCTCGGCGAGGCGGCGCATGAGGTAAGGGTACCACTGCGTACCGAACGGAACGTACACGCGCATTCGGTAGCCTTCACGGACGAGCGCCTCCTGCACGTCGCGGCGGACGCCATACAACATCTGGAACTCGAACCGGTCGGTGTCCACGCCGTGCTCTGAAACGAATCGCTTGCATTCGGCGATGATCGCCGGATCGTGCGTCGCGACGCCCGGGTAGTTGCCCTGCTCGAGCAGGCGGTGCATGCATTTCACGAAGTTGTTGTCGACTTCCTGCTTTTCCGGAAACGCGACGGCCGCTGGTTCCTTGTACGCGCCCTTGCACAATCGAACGCGACATCGGAGCTGGATCGCGCGCTCGACATCCGACGCCGTCCGATAGAGGTAACTCTGCAGCACGATCCCGACGTTCTCCTTGTACGCGGGATAGAGACGGTCCTCGAAGAGGCGCAGCGTTCGCTCCGTGTACGCGCTGGATTCCATGTCGAGGCGAACGAAGCTGCGATAGCTTTGCGCGCGTCCGAGCACGTCGTGCATGATCGCGACGCAGAGTTCCTCGGAAATGTCGAGGCCCATCGCCGTGAGCTTGACCGAGACGTTCGCGTCGAGCCTCCGCTCCTGAATGCGATCGAGGATGCGCAAGTACTCGCGGCACGCGGCGCGCGCTTCTCGCTCGTTGGTCACGCTTTCGCCGAGCAGGTCGAGCGAGGCGCTAATGCCCTTCTTGTTGAGTCCTTCGACCGCGTTCAGTGCTTCGTCGAGCGTCTCTCCGGCGACAAAGCGTCGCGCTAAGCGCTTGGCCAACCCGTTGTTCCGCACGAACCGAAAAACGCGCGGCTGGTTCGAGAGATACAACAAGGTCGACCGAAGCATCAGTTGCGAGCGGGTTTGGCGCGGAAGGTCGCCGGCTTCACCACGCGGACTACCGGGAAATCGGCGTGCGCCGCGAGGATCCCGTCAAAAAAGCTCCACTGCGCCAAACCGTCCTCGCTTTCGGGCTCGAGGAGATAGAACGCGGCGAGTCCGCGCGGCTGTCCGGCGCTCACAACGTAGCTGCCCGCGGGCAACGAACGCGTCGCCGGAGCAGACCATTTTCCGGTGACGTCCTTGAGCATGCGCGGCGTCTCGGAACGCCCGCGCTCGATCACGCTGTCGACGGCGAATGACTGAGCCGTGACCCTCGCGGGTGCGTCGAGGCGCTCGACCCGGATGCCGTGGATCGCGAGGATCGGCAGAAGGACGCGCGCCGCCGCCGAGTCGAAGGCGTAGGCGAACGGCAGCGTGCTGGTGAGCGTCGGCGTGAAGCTGGCCATCACCGGCATGCGGACGAGCTTCACGATGCCTGTGCGTTGGCGCGCGCCGCCCAACCCTGCTTCGCGCTTCGTGCTGTCGGTGAGCGGAACGATCTGCTCGACGCGCACGTCTTCGATGCGCGTCGTGTCCATGCGCGACTTGAGTGAAAGTCGCGGCGCGCCGGCCGGTTGCCGCGCCCACGCGGCAACGTTAGCGTCGCCTTTCGCCTCGAGGGCGAGGATCTCGCGTTTGTGCTCGGCGAGATACGAAAGAAGCTCACCGACGAAATCGTAGGTCGACGCAACCCGTCGCGCGAACGGATCGTGCGAGAACGCTTCGCTGAGCACGGCGAGGCGATTCCGCAAACCGTAATAGTTCGTTCCGTATCGAGAGAGCGACTCATACGTCGAGAACGCCCAGCCGCTCGATGGAATCGAGTCGGCGATCATCTGCTCGAGCGACGGACCGCGACCTCCGCCGAATCCGCCACCCCCACCCCCACCCCCACCGCGCGCGCCGCGACCCGCGCTGTCGCCAGGTGCCGCGCTCGGCGGCGGAGCACCGCGTCCGCGACCGGCTCCCCCCCCGCCGCGCGTCGCGCCGGGACGACTGAAGTCGCCGTAGTCCTGCACGTAGAAGCCATGACGGTCGAGCATCTGCTGCCGGATCTCGGCGAGCATCTTCGTGGTGTATGGAAGAACGTTCACCGCCGTAGGCGTGAGCGGCGGCGCATACGTGAGCGCGTAGCCGTGAATGCTGCCGTCGGTGGTGTGGAGATCCATGAACAGATCCGGATCCCACTTGTTGAGCATCGCGAAGGCGCCCTTGGTCTCCGGCGCGTCGGCGCCGATGTAGTCGCGATTCAGGTTCCAGCCGGACGCGTTCTGTCTCGTCCCGACAAGCTCGGGCCCGTTCTGTGCGCCGCGATTTCTCGCCTGCGGCCCCCACTTCTCGTTGCCGTCGGCGTTGTAGATCGGCTGGACGATCAACACGATTGAGTCGAGCACGTTCTTCTTCTTGTCGAAGACGAGGTCGCGCAACATCGATTGCATCGCCTCTTTGCCTTCGACTTCGCCGGCGTGGATGTTCGCCTGGATGTACGCGATCGGCCGTCCCGCGCGGCGCGCTTCGGCGGGCGTGGTGATCAACGGCCGCGACGCGATCACGTACGGCAGCTCGCGTCCTTCGATCGTCTTCCCGATCGACCCGGTGGAAATCTTCGCGCCGAGGAGCTTCAGCGAATCGATGAACGCGACGACGTCTTCGTAGTGCGACGTCTCGATGAAGTTGGTGCGTTCGGCCCGAGTGAGCGGGCGCTTGCCGGCGTAGCTCTGCTGATTGTACCGGCTTTTGGACGGAATGGAGTAGTTGTCAACGGGCTGCTGGGCCACAGCGGCGCTCGACGTGAGGAGCGCGCCCAGCAGCAAGACGTCACAACGCATGAATGCCCCGTAGCATTAGACCGGGAATTGTACCCGATCGGCGCAGCGGGACGCTACTGTGCCGGTTTTGTCGCGGGCGGGTTACCGCGAGCGACGAGCCCGCGGGCGCGTGTCGTGGCGGCAACGGTGGGATCCGCGCCGCGGTCGATGTCCGCGCGCACGTTGCGCTGAAAGAGCGCGAGATCCGGATCCTTGATGCCCGACTTGGCGAGCTGCACGACGAGCGATGTCGCCGTCGCGATCGGCACCTGTCGCCCAATCAGGTCAGTGAGCACGGCGAGGGGCATCGTGACCGGACGTTTCCCACCGGCCGATTTCACGCGCGCGAGGTCACGGTCGGACACCCCGTTATCGAGCGCCGTCGCCGCGGCCTTGATCTCGTCCGGGCTCGACGTGGCGCCGAGCACGTGGCGAGCGCTCGTCATGCGAACGGACAGCTGGTGAACGGCGAAAACGATCTTTTGGCCGTCGGAGCCCTTGGCCGCGCCCTCGAGCGCCTTATCGACGAGGGGCGCTGTTGGCAGCTTTGCGACGCGGGCCGAATCCACGATCGCATTGACCGCGACGTACGTCGGCTTGTCGAGGCGCTGGGCGAGACGGGCGTCCTGCGCGCGTGCGGTGGCGGCAGCCACAAGAAGCCCCGCCCCGGCTAGGGCGCGCCTGAACCCCCTCACCGCTGCTCTTCGACGACGATGGCCGAGTTGGTCATCCCGAAGTCGTTGTCCACGACGCGCGGTGCCGAGGGATCGGCGACCCACAAGCTGTCGTCGACCACGAACGAGTAGCGGTGGTGGCCGACCGGAACCGGGGCCATCACCGACCAAACGCCGCCGCCGCGATGCTGCGCCTGATACGCCGAGTGCGACGCGTCCCAACCGTTGAAGTCGCCGACGACCGCCACTTTCTTGGCGTCCGGCGCGACGAGGACGAACTGAACGTGCTGATCCGGCGCGACCTTTGACGGGAAAATCGCCTTGGCGATCGGCTTCGCCGCGCGATCGATATCGTCGGACACGTGCCAGAGACCGACGAGCGCGAAGACGACGAGCGACGCGGCGACCAGCGACGCGCCGAGCGGACTCACCGTGATCGTGCGCGGCATCGACCAGCGCCGCCAGAAGGAGAGGCGCGAGTGCTTCGGCAGGTCGCGCACCGCGCGCATCACGCGCTCGTTGAACGACGCATCGATGCGAACCGGTTCGCGCAGGGCTCGCGCGACGTCTTTGATTTTCACGTTGTCATCGTCACGCACTATGCACCTCACTCAGCAGCTCGCGAAGGCGATCGCAGGCGCGCATCACGCGCATCTTGAGCGCCGACACCCCGACTCCCGTGAGCCGCGACATTTCGTCGTAACCCAGCTCCTCCACGTACTTCAACAGAAACGCTTCCCGCTGTTCCGGCCGCAGACGTTGTAACGCGCGATCGATCTCCTCCCGCCAGGCACCCTGCTCCGCCGGATGTTCCTCCGACGCACTCAGGAGCGCCGTTTCATCAAAGACGAACGTCTTCGCCCGCCGACCGCGGCGTGCGCCGACCGTCCGACACCGGTTGACGAGAATGCGAAACAACCAGGCGCCGAAGCGCTCCGGGTCGTCGCACCGCGAAAGCGAGCGATAGGCGCGGGTAAACGCGTCCTGCAACGCTTCTTCGGCGTCCTCACGGTTGCCGAGCATGTGCAACGCATACCGGGCGTACCGATCGCGGTAGCGCTCCACGAGTCCGCCGAAAGCCTCGACGTTCCCGCGTAAGACACGCTCGACGATTGCCGCGTCCGAAACAGCTTCCAAGCGATAGACCTAGGTAGGGAAAGGAGGGTCACACGTCACGTGGACCCGCTGTTCTATGCTACCGCGACTCCGGGTAAAAGCTCCGGCGCTGGGCAGCCATATCCAGGAGCAGCTCGGCGGGCTTGAATCGAGGGGCGTAACGCACGTTCAAGTCCTCCAAACGATCTACGATTCGAGCCGCCCCAACGCTGTCCACGTACCGGAAAGGCCCTCCCCGGAACGGGGGGAACCCGATTCCGAACACCGCTCCGACGTCGCCGTCCCGGGCCGAGCGAAGCACGCCTTCCTCGAGACAGCGGACGGCTTCGTTGACCATCGCCAGCACGCACCGCTCGACGATCTCCTCGCGATTCAAATCGCGCCGCTGCGCGCCAATGAGTTCGTAAACAGATTCGTCTACGCCACCTTTTTTTCCCGTCGGATCATATCGGTAGAACCCGCTTCCTCCCTTTCTCCCCGTCCGCCCGGCGGTGACGACGCGCCGCATCGCTTCCGACGGCGTCATCCGCGCGCCGAGCGCCTCGGCGAGTACCAGGCCGACTTTGCCGCCGACGTCGATGCCGACCTCATCCAACAACGTGATCGGCCCGACGGGGAACCCGAATCCCTCCAGCGCGCTGTCGACCGATTCGATCGACGCACCCTCATCGAGGAGCCGGCCCGCCTCGTTCATGTATGCGGCGAGCGTGCGAGTCGTGTAGAAGCCCGGTCCGTCGTTCACGACAATCACCGTCTTGCCAAGGCGCTTTCCGTAGGCGACGGCCGTCGCGATGGCTTCACGCGACGTTTGCTCGGTGGCGATGACCTCCAACAGCGGCATGCGATGCACCGGCGAGAAGAAGTGCATCCCGAGCACGCGCTCCGGATGGTGGGCCGCCTCGGCGATTCGGCTGATCGGAATGGTGCTCGTGTTCGACGCATAGACCGCGGACGAGTCGATCACCGGCTCCACCTCGGCGAGCACGCGATGCTTGAGCGCGAGATCCTCGAACACCGCCTCGATGACGAGGTCCGCCGAACCGAATCCGCTGTAGTCGGTCGTCCCGCCGACTAACGCCAGATAGTCGTCGAACTGCTGGCGCGTGATCTGGCGCTTCGCGAGCCGCTCCTGCACGACGGCGCGCAGCGCGGACAGTCCTCGCCCTATGCGCGCCGTGTCCGTGTCCTTGAGGCGTACGAGCGTTCCCTGCTGCACGGCGACGGACGCGATGCCGGCGCCCATGAAACCCGCGCCGAGCACGGCGATCCGCTCGATCGCGCGCGGGCGCGGTGGCGTGCCGTCGACGCCCGGATCCTTTTTGAGCGCGTTGGTCGCGAAGAAAAGAAAAACGAGCTGACGGGACACGTCCGTCATCGCCATGTCGCCGAACAGCTGCGCTTCTCGGCGTAGTCCGGCCTCGAACCCTTCCGTGTACCCCGCTTGCACGGCCTCCAGCGCGGCGAGCGGCGCCGGATACTGTCCGTGCGTTTTCTCCATCACGCTCTCGCGCGCCTTCTTGAAGACGACGCCGCGGCCGAGCGGGTTGTGCTCGAGGAGGAGGCTCGTCGCGCGGAACTTGCGGGAACGCGACGGCTTGAGGGTGCCGTCGGCGAGAGCGCGGGCGCGCTGCACGGCGACGTCGCGCAGAATGGCTGGATGGACCATTTCGTCCACGAGGCCGATTTGCAGCGCGCGTCTCGCCCGCACCGTTCGGCCGGTGAGAATCATGTCGAGCGCTGCCTGCAATCCGACTCGTCGCGGCAGGCGCTGCGTTCCGCCCACTCCCGGAATGAGTCCCAGCTGGACTTCCGGCAAGGCAAGCGTCGTCTTCGGATGGTCGGTGCAGATGCGATAGCGGCAAGCGAGGGCGAGCTCGAGTCCTCCGCCTACGCATGCACCGTGAATCGCCGCGACGGTGGGAACGCGAAGTTTCTCCAGACGATCGACCCATTCCTGTCCAAGTCGGCTCAGACGCTCGGCGTCCTCGTTCGTGCGGAGATCCGGGAATTGTTCGATGTCGGCGCCGGCGATGAACACATCGGGTTTGCCGGAGATGAGCACCAGTCCCTTGATGAGGAGATCGCCCGTCACGCGGACGAAGATCTCCTCGAACTCGGCGGAGAGCGCGGGGCTCAGCGTGTTGACCGGCTCGTTCGGCTGATCGATCGTGACGACGAGGACGTCGCCCGCGAGCGCGGACGTCAGCGTCTGTCCGTGAGTCGTGGTTTCGGCGACGGTGCTCATGCGCGTTCGATGACCATGGCGTGGCCCATGCCACCCGCGGCGCAGACCGTCATCAGCCCGAACTGTCCGCCGCGGCGTATGAGCTCGTTGGTGAGCGTCATGAGAATGCGTCCTCCCGTCGCCCCGAATGGATGTCCGATCGAGATCGAGCCACCCATCACATTGAGCTTCGCCCGGTCGATCTCACCGACCGGGTTGGCGAATCCGGCGCGCTCGGCCCAATAGCGCGACAAGAATCCAGCGAGGTTGCACAGCACCTGCGCGGCGAACGCCTCGTGCATCTCGATGAGATCGATGTCGGCAAGCGACAGTCCCGCGCGTTGCAGCGCGACGGGCGCGGCGAGCACGGGGCCCATCAGCAACTGCTCGCCCGGATCGAGCGCCGCGTAGGCGTAGGCGCGGATGTACGCGAGTGGCTGGTAGCCCAGAATCCGCGCGCGCTCCTCGCTCATGAGCAACACCGCGCTCGCGCCGTCGGTGAGCGGCGAAGAATTGCCCGCCGTTACCGTACCGTAACGCTTGTCGAAGACGGGCTTGAGCGACTGCAGTTGATCAATGGATGTGTCGGTGCGGATCCCGTTGTCGCTGGTCAGCACGACTTCGTACTTCGGGGGAACGTAGACCGCCATCATCTCGGCGGTGAGGCGGCCGTCTTCGGTGCCCGCCGCCGCCAATCGATGCGAGCGGAGGGCAAACTGGTCCTGATCTTCGCGCGCGATGTGATTGATCTTCGCCATCTTCTCGGCCGACTGGCCCATCGTCTCGCCGGTCGAGGGCTCGGCGATGGCCGGCGTGATCGGAATGAGATCCGCCGGGCGAATCGAGCCGAGAATGCGCAGCTGTTGCGCGGGCCCCTTCGCTCGCGAGAATGCGACGAGCTTGTCCGACATGCCGCGCGAATGAAGGATCGGCACGTTCGACAGCGACTCGGCGCCGCCGGCGATGACCACGTCGTGGTGGCCGAGCAGGATCTGATCGGCTGCGTCGGTGATCGCCTGGTTTGCCGACGCGCAGGCGCGGCTGACCGTGTACGCCTCGCAACCCTTCGGCAGCACCGGCAGGAGCGACACCTCGCGGGCGATGTTCGGCGCGATGACCGACGGAACGACCGTCCCGTACACGACCGATTCAACCAACTTGGCTTCGAGATCGGTGCGTTGAATGAGCTCGGAGACGCAGAGCTTGCCGAGCTCGATCGCCGAGAGATGCTTGAACGCCGTGCCGGCGCGCACGAAGGGAGTGCGGACGCCGGCAACGATCGCGACCCGACGACCGGGCGGAGGTCCGCCTAACGGTGGCATGCGTGGAAACTGGCTTACCTTTGCTTCAATGCAAGCCCGCGTCGCGACGCGCAGGGAGCGTTTGGAAGCGCTCGGCAGGCATCATTTCGATCTCCTCGTGATCGGCGGCGGCATTACGGGGTGCGGAATTGCCTACGAGGCCGCGTCGCGCGGACTCGTCGTGGCGCTGGTGGACAAAGCCGATTTTGCGTGGGGCACGTCGAGCCGGTCTTCCCGGCTGGTTCATGGCGGCGTGCGATACCTCGAGCATGGCCACATCCACTTGGTCTTCGAGTCGAGCGCCGAGCGTCGCGCCCTGCTCCGGCTCGCGCCGCATCTGGTACGGCCACTCGAATTCACCTGGCCGGTCTACGAGGGCGCGCGGATCTCGCGTTGGAAACTGGGCGCCGGATTGTTCGCTTATGACGCACTCTCGCTCTTCCGCAATGTGGCGCGGCATCGTCGCCTTTCGCGCGACGCGGTTCTCGGGCGAGAGCCGGCGCTCCAGCCGGCGGGACTTCAAGGCGGCGCGTCCTACTTCGACGCCGCGACCGATGACGCGCGACTGACGCTGGCCAACGCGATCGGCGCCGCGGAGCTCGGCGCGGTGGTCCTCAATTATGCCTGCGTCGCCCGGCTGATCATTGAAGAGGGACACGCCGGCGGCGCGGTCGTGGCGGACGGATTGACCGGCCGCAACGTCGAGGTGCGCGCGCGCACGGTGGTCAACGCAACCGGCCCATGGAGCGACGATCTTCGCTCTCTCGACGACGGCGGGTCGGCGTCGGTGCACGGAAGCAAAGGAGCGCATATCGCAGTGCCGCGCGCACGGCTCGGCAACCGGAGCGCGATCACGATGATGTCGCCCGACGATGGACGCGTGCTTTTCGCGCTGCCGGCCGGGGTGTTCGCCATCATCGGCACGACCGAGACGGAGACCCGTTCGCGCCCCGACGACGTGCGTGCGTCGCGCGCCGACGTCCGCTATCTGCTCGACGCGGCGAACTGGTTTTTCCCGACCGCCGACCTGCACGACGGCGATGTGGTCAGCGCCTGGGCGGGAATTCGACCACTCGTCGCGGCCGACGCGGTGACTCCGGGCGCGTTGTCGCGCGAGCACGCGATTCAATCGAGCAAGCACGGCGTCGTGTCGATCACCGGCGGTAAGCTCACGACATATCGCGTCATGGCGCGCGACGTCGTCGATTCGGTGGCGGGGCGTGCTCGCGGCGCGGCGCGAGCGAATTTGCGTCCCCCTTCCCTTCCCGGCGGCGACTTCTCGTCGCTACCCGATCTCGTTGCACGAATCACCGAGTCGACGCATGACGCCGTCGTGGCCGAGCATTTGGTGTCGTCGTTCGGCACGCGGTGGAGAGACGCCTGGGTCGAAACGCAGCGCGACACGAGGCGAGTGGTGGATGAGCTTCCGTACACCTACGGCGAGCTGCGTTACTGCGCGCAGTCGGAGATGGCCGAGACACTCGGCGACCTCCTCATTCGACGCACGCACCTGGCATTCGAGACGCGCGACCACGGAATGAGCGTCGCCTCGCAAGTCGCCGAGGCCGTCGCGCCGATACTCGGTTGGGATGCGAGCGCGATCAGCGGCGCGCTCGCCGACTATGAGCGCGAAGCACGCCGCATTTTCACGATCGATTGAGTCGCCGCGGCTAGTCGCCGCGCATCGCAACGAGCGGATCGACGCGCGCGGCCCGCCGCGCCGGGATGTAGCTCGCGCACGCCGCAACGACACCGAGTAACAAGGCGACACCGACGAACGTGACGGGGTCGGACGCTTTCACGTTGTACAAGAGCTTCGTGATGAGTCGGCCTCCCTCGAGCGAAGCCGCCAAACCCACCAGTACGCCGATCGCGGTCAGGATAACTCCCTCGGCGATCACCATGCGGCTGATGCGATCTCCCGTCGCGCCGAGCGCGACACGCACGCCCAGCTCGTGCGTTCGCTGACTCACCGCATAAGCGATCACGCCATACAGTCCGACGGCCGCGAGCACAAGAGCGACGGAGGCGAAGACACCGAGCAAGGTCGCATAGAAGCGCTGCCGGCTGACCGACGCCGCGACTTGCTCTTCCATGGTGTGGATTTGATAGACGGGAAGCGTCGGATCCAGATCGCGAACGATGCCGCGAAGAGCAGTCGCCGCCGACGCCGGCGGCGTCGCCGTTCGGATCGCGATGGCAATCCCCTCGGTCGGCGTCTGATCGAAAGGGAGGTAGAACGTGGGCTCGGCGTCCGACTGCAGCTCGCCGTCGCGCATGTCGCCGACGATGCCGACGATCTGCCCGCCTTGGCGGACGCCGTCCTGCGTCCAGCCGATGTCGACATATCTACCGATCGGGTCTTCGTTCGGCATGAATTTCTTCGCGAACGTTTGGTTCACGATCGCGACGCGTGGCGCACCGGCGCGATCGTCGGCGGCGAATGCGCGTCCGCGGAGCAACGGCGTTCCGAGCACGGTGAAGTAGCCCGGCGTGATCAAGCGAATGCTCGATGACGGCTCGTCGCTCTTACGCACCGGCGCGCGGCCTCGCACGGTGAATGTGAGCCAGAAGCTCGTACCATCGAGCGGAACGGCGCTGCCCAGCGCTGCCGCGCGAACGCCCGGCAGCGCGAGAGCGCGTGCCTCGAGCTGCCGCGAAAAGGCCGTGATCTTCGTGACCGTGTCGTAGGTTTTTTCCGGCAGCAGGACGCGCATCGTCATGATGTGGTCGGGCTGAAACCCGGGATCCACCGTCATGAGCTCGCGGAAGCTTCGAATGAGCAGTCCGGCTCCCGTGAGCAGCGTAACGGCGAGCGCCACTTCGGCCGCGACGATGAGACGTTTGGTGCGATTCGTCTGACGACGCGTTCGCGTTCCGCGCGCTCCGGCGCGCAAGGCGTTGGCGAGATCGCCGGCCGCCGTTTGCATGGCGGGAAACACACCGAAGAGCAGACCGATGATTAGCGCTGCGCCCGCGGTCACGACGAGTGCGGTCGCGTCGATCGCCGCCGTCTTTACGCGAGGCAGGTCGTCCGGAGCCATGGCGATGAGCAGGTTCATTCCCCATTTGGCGAATGCCACGCCGACGACTGCGCCGACGGCGGAAAGAATCATGCTTTCCGTGATCAGCTGACGGACGAGCCGCGAGCGGCCCGCGCCGAGCGCCGTACGAATCGCCATTTCGCTCTCGCGAGCGGTGGCGCGGATGAGCATGAGATTGGCCACGTTCGCGCAGGCGATGAGGAGAACGACGGCGACCGCCGCCATGATCACGTACAACGGCCGTTGGAGATCGCCGACGATCGCTGTCTGCAGGCGGATTGCTTGCGCGCGCCTTTCTCGGAATTGTTCCGGGAAAAGCCCTTCCATCTGCTTCTCGATCTGCTCTACTTCCGCTCGGGCAGTCTCAAACGGCACGCCCTCCTTCACGCGGCCGAGTAGCCCCAGCCACCGCGCGCCGCGTGTCGCGTCCCCGAGATCTCTCGTCGTGAACCGCAGCGGCGTCCACAACTCGGCGCGCATGGGATAGCCTTGCCCGTCCGGCGCGATGCCGACGACCGTCACCAGCTGCGCGTTGATCTGGAGTTGTTTGCCCACGATCGCCGGATCGGCGGCGAAATCCCGGCGCCAGAGCGCCTCGCTCAGCACGACGACGCGCGGTGCCGATGGCGTATCCTCTCCCTCGGCGAAGAACCGCCCGTGCAGCGGCCGGACTCTGAGCAGTGAGAACCAGTTGGCACTCACCTGCCCGCCGGCGATCCGCTCGGGCTCCGCGTGCTCTCGGACGAGATTGGCGGTCAGCCCCTCATAGTGGGCGAATCCTTCGAACGCGCGAGAACGCGTCCGGAAATCGGCGAGGTCCGGCGGCGTGGATGCATCCCCATGCCCTTGCTGCCGGAACTGAATGCGTACGAGGTTGTCCTGCTGCGGAAACGGCAGCGGCTTGAGAAGCACGCCGTTCACGACCGAGAAGATCGCCGTGTTCGCACCGATTCCGAGCGCCAGGGTCAGCACCGCGGTGAGGGTGAACATTGGCGAGCCGCGGAGCTTTCGGACCGCGTAGATGACGTCGCTGCGCAAGTCGTTCATGTAGTCGCTCCGCCGCCGCGCGGCTTCGATGTCGTGGTCGACGGCGCGGATGTATCGCCGCGCGTCGTCGATGTCTCCGAACTCGCGGATTGCTTGTGCTCGCGCCTGGTCGGGCGAGAGGCCGGTTGCGACGAGCGCGTCGATCCGCATGTCGAGGTGGAACGACAATTCGTCGTCGACGTCGGCGCGGATCTGTTGCCGCGTTCTCCACGGCAGGTTGAAGAAGCGTCTCATCGTCTCAGGCCGGCTCGAGCACCTTGAACACCGCCGCGGCGTAGCGCCGCCATGCCGCCTCTTCGTCCTTCAGTTGGCGGCGTCCGTCGGGTGTCAGGCGGTAGAACCGCGCGCGACGGTTGTTCTCCGAGAAGCCCCACTCGGCAGCGACGTGTCCGGCCTGCTCGAGGCGGTGAAGCGCCTTGTAGAGCGGCGCGTCTTCGATCTCCAACACCCCGTCCGTGCGCTCGCGAATCCACCGCGAGACTGCGTAGCCGTGCATCGACCCGAGGCGCAGCGCGCGCAGGACGAGGACGTCGAGCGTGCCCTGGAGCAGAACCATCGGTTCGGAGGCCATGCGCGTCTCTCCCCGTACTTGGTATGGGGAAGTTGGCACGCGGTGCAGAACCGGTCAAGCGATCGCCAACATTCTTTACAACGTGTCAACGACGCGCGCGAAAATTTTTGACGCATCCGCTCTCGAGCACGAAGGCCAATTCGAGCAAGTCGTTCGTGCGATTGCAGTTGTCACCGGGGCACGTTCGCTGCTTATGGTCACGGCGCAGTCGTAGTGCTCCAGCCCCCGCTGCTCCTCCCCCGCTCCTCACCTTCTCCACCACACCACCTCTTCCCGTTCCCACCATGCGCTCTCGCTTTCTCATCCCGATGCTCGCCGCGGCGCTGCTCGCGAGTTGCTCGACGAGCGAGGGACCCGTTGCGCCCCCCCCCGCGTCGACGGCGGCGCCGTCATCGGCTCCGGAGCTGCTCCTCAAGGGCATCGTCACCGAGCCGATCGCCGTTACGAGCCTCAAGCGCACGACGCCGCTCGCCACCTCGGTAAGCGCGTCGGCCTACATCGGGCCGTTGGGCGGCGCGATCTCAGTGCCGGGTACGGGTTTGACGGTAGTCGTTCCGCCGCTCGCGCTGTCGTCAAGGCAGCTCATCACGATCACGGCGCTCCCGGGTAGTGCGGTCGCCTACGAGTTCGCGCCGCACGGTCTCAAGTTCCCGGTGCCGCTCGTTGCGACGCAGAAGCTGAATAACACGGACGCCGGTACGGGTCTGCTCGATCCGAAGCTGCTTTTCGTCGGCTACTTCGCCGACCAGACGCAGCCGAACATCGTCAGCGAGCTGCTGAACGTCGGCATCTCGCTGGGAACCGCGGTGTTCCCGATTTGGCACTTCTCGGGCTACATCGTGGCGAGCGGACGGGAATAAATTGCCGGTCCGAAAGCAGGCCGAAGAAACGGGCGTTGAATCGCCGACCGATACCTCGGGGGCGGGATCGTCGTCTGCGTAAGCGGTAGCACTTCACTTACGCCCTCGAGGTACGGTTGGCCAACGAGACTGCCGAGCAGACAGCTGCTCCGGAGCCGTTCGGATTTCAGAACATCATCGGCGAGAGCCCGGTGCTTCGCGAGGCAGTACGACTCGCGCAGCAGGTGGCCGGTGCACGCCGCACGACAGTTCTGCTGATCGGCGAAACCGGCACGGGAAAAGAGCTCTTCGCGCGAGGCATTCATTACGCGAGTCCCGCCGCCGACGACCCCTTTGTCGCAATCAACTGCGCGGCGATTCCGGACTCGCTCCTCGAGTCGGAGTTGTTCGGTCACGAGCGCGGCGCCTTCACCGGCGCGCATGCGCGCAAGCAGGGACTGCTCGAGCTGGCCGGTTCCGGCACGCTCTTCCTGGACGAAGTACATCACCTGCCGCCGCTCCTCCAGCCCAAGCTGCTCCGCGCCCTGGAGTCGCGTCAGATCCGGCGGCTCGGCGGCTTTGAGGAGATTTCGATCGAGTGCCGGGTCGTCGCCGCGGCGAGCCCGATTCTCGAGCAGGTCGTCACGAGCGGCGAGTTCCGTGAGGACCTGTATTATCGGCTCAACGTCTTCTCGATCTTCCTGCCACCCCTTCGCGACCGCGTCGAGGACATCGACGTCGTCGCACGGCACTTCCTGAGTCAGGAAAACCGCGAGAACCAGCAGAGTAAGGAATTCGCGCCGGACGCCTACGCGGCGCTGCGCGTCCATCGCTGGCCCGGTAACGTGCGCGAGCTGAAGAACGTGATCGAGCGCGCGGCGATTCTGAGCGGCGATTCGCCGCTCGTACGCGCCGAGAATCTCATGATTCAGCGGCGTACGGCTCGGGCCCCGGCGCCCGACGCGGTCGGCGAAATTCGCATTCCACCGGGCGGCAAGCTGCTCGACGACATCGTCGCCGAGGCCGTGGCGCTCACGCTGAAGCTCACCGGTGGCAACCAAGCGGCAGCGGCGCGGCTGCTGGGCATCTCCCGCCCGACAATCGCGAAGAAGATGGTTCGACCCTCGCCGCTCAAAAGCTCCGTCGCCTGACGCGATGGGGAAGCCCGATCTCTCGCCCGACGTTGCAACACTGATCGACGAAGCCGGCCGCGCGGATGCGGCCGGCCAGCGAGAGATCGCACGCGAGCGGTACGAGACGGCGCTGCACCTGCTCCGCGGCCGCGACGGCGCCGCTGCCTCATCGATCATCCGTCGCATCGCCCGCTCTCATCTCGACGAGGGCCAGCTCGAGACGGCGCTCGACTGCCTCACCGCCGCCCTGGCGATCGCTGAAGCGCGCGGCGCGGAGGAAGATGTCGCCCATGCGGTCAACGCGATCGGCAACGCGCATTTGATGCGTGGCGACTTCGACACCGCCGAGCCGATGTACGCACGCGCGCTGACGCTGGCCGTCAACGTCGAGGACCGCGAGCTCGAGGCGATGGTCGCGCAGAACCTGGGCGTGATCGCCAGCGTGCGCGGCGACCTGACCGCGGCGCTCGACTACTATCGATCGAGCCTGGCGATCTACCGGGCGCAGTCGCTGCACCGCCAAATCGGACATACGCTCAACAACATGGGTCTCGTCTACACGCAGATGGAATGCTTCGACGACGCCCGTGCCGCATACGAAGAAGCCGTGGTCCACTGCCGCATGGCGGGGGACGTACCGCACCGCCTGCTCGCTCTCAACAGCTCGGTGAGCCTGCTCATCGCGCAGGGCGACATCGAACGCGCGGCGACGGTCGCCGGCGCGCTCCTCAGCGAAGCGCGAGACGCGGGCGACCAACGTGCGCTGGGCGAGACGTTCAAGAACCTCGGGGTCATCTGTCGTTGGCAAGGCGACACCGAGGCGGCCGCGGGACATCTTCAGGCGGCGTTCGAGAACGCGCTGCGGCGCGAAGACCTGCTGCTCGCCGCGGAAACAGCCACCGAGCAGGCCGAGCTCTTCGAGAAGATGACGAAGAACCGCGAGACGCTGCAGGCGCTCTCGACGTCGCATCGTCTCTTCACGCGGCTGCGAGCCGAGCGGAACCTCGCCGATCTGCAGCGCCGGGTCGCCCGGCTCGAGGATCGCTTCTATCTGGTCGTCGCCCGCTGGGCGCGCGACATCGAATCGAAGGACGCCTACACACGCGGCCATTGCGAGCGCGTCGCGGATTACGCCTGCGCGCTGGCGCGCGACGTCGGTTTCGATGAGATGACGATGTTCTGGTTCCGCATCGGCGCCGTGCTGCACGACGTCGGCAAGATCGCGGTGCCGTCGGAGATACTGAACAAGCCGGGCCGCCTCACGCCCGAAGAGCGCGCGATCATGGAGCAGCACGCCGCGGCAGGCGGGGAGCTGCTGTCGTCGATCGAATTCCCGTGGGACATTCTGCCGATGGTCCGCAGCCACCACGAGCGCTGGGACGGCTCGGGCTATCCGGACCGTCTGGCCGGCGAAGAGATCGCGCTGAGCGCGCGCATCGTCTGCGTCGCCGACGTGTTCGACGCGTTGACGACCGATCGTCCGTACCGACGCGGCTTCACGCGTGACGAAGCCTTGATCATGATGGCCGCCGAGCGCGGCAAGACGTTCGATCCGGAGCTGCTGGCGCGATTCGAGCGGATCATTCGCGCCACGCGCCTGTACGATCTGCCGGCACACATGCCGGCGATCGCCATCGCGAGCTGACGAGCCCTAGATATCGCCTTCGCCGACGTCGTGGAGCGTTTTGAGCTCCACGACCTTCAACTGCCGCACCATCGACGGCAGCCTCAGAAACGCGACGTCGCCCACACCCTGCCCGAGCAGCGCGCGTCCGATCGGCGAAGCCATCGTGACGTGGCCTTCCTGGAACTCCAGCGCGTCGCCAAAGACGAGATAGTAGGTTTCGCGCTGTTTGGTCTTCTGGTCTTCGACGACGACTTTCGACCCCAAGCCGGCTTTGTCTCGCGGGATCTGCGTCGGATCGATGGATGAGAGCTTGCTCAGGCGCTGCCGGAGCTGTCCCAAACGCGCTTGGACGAACTGCTGCCGCTCGAGCGCGGCCTTGTACTCGCTGTTCTCGCGAAGATCGCCGAGCTCGACCGCCTTCCTGATCTCGTTGGGCAGTATGACGTTGAGCTCGTATTGGAGCTTCTCGACTTCTTCCCCCAACTTTTGCTTCAGTGCTTCGATCATACGCGGACCGCGCGAGTCGTAGGACAAAACTTGAGCGCCCGGCCGGAGGGCCGGGCGCGTTAGGCTTTAAAAAGTTACTCGACGCGCCGAACCGTCGCAAACGGTAGGGATGTTGGCTTCGCTTCAAGTCGAGCGCTACGGTGACGTGACGCGGCTGCGCATGACGAGCGCCGCCGGCCGAACGATCGGCATCGACGTGAGCGCCTACGTCGTCCGCGGCGTGATGATCGACACCGGCTTCGTGCACGCGTTCGAGCCGCTACTGCGCGCCGTCCGTGGGCTGAACGTTCGAGGCGCTGTCGTCACGCATTGGCACGAGGACCACGCCGGCAACGTCGCGTCGCTCGCGTCACTGGGCACACCGGTCCTCCTGCGCGCGGATACGGAAGCCACGCTGCGCTCGTTTCCGCGCATCGAGCTGTATCGACGCGCGGTGTGGGGAACGCCGTCCTCGGTCTCGTCGCCGATTCGCGCGCCGGAGCTCGAGGGCCTCGTCTGCGTTCACACGCCCGGCCACTCGAGCGACCACCAGATCGTCTGGGACGCTTCCACGCGAACGGCGTTTACCGGAGACCTCTGGCTCGGCGTCCGCGCGCGCACGGTGCACGCGACGGAGGATCCGTACGCGATCGTCGAGAGTTTGCGCGTGCTGCGCAACCTCGGCCCGGAGCGCATGTTCGACGCCCATCGCGGGCTTGTCGCGCCAGCGATCGATGCCCTGGATCGTAAGATCGCCTGGCTATCGACCACCCTCGCGACGATCGAATCAAGAATTCGAAGCGGGGATGAGGACGCGACGATCGTCCGTCGCGTCCTCGGCGGCGAGGATCTGGCGGCGGTCGTGTCGCGCGGCGGCTACTCGCGCCGCAACCTCGTTCGCGCCGTGCGTCGCCGAATCGCCGGCTAGCGTCGAGGTCGCGACCACGGAGCATCCCCAGACCGTGGACGATTTCAACAATTGGATACGGGACAACTCGGAAACAGAACGGGACACCAAACAGGAAGTTGTTTTTTGAACTGTTGGTCGCGGTCTCTCGCGCCAATGCTGGCCCCTGTAGCTTTTCCCGTTCAATCCTAGTTGTC
The DNA here is from genome assembly GCA_035554995.1 of Gemmatimonadaceae bacterium. GTDB lineage: Bacteria > Gemmatimonadota > Gemmatimonadetes > Gemmatimonadales > Gemmatimonadaceae > JAQBQB01. Next base: position 7,993 of record DATMHK010000212.1, on the reverse strand, counting down.
CCGTATCCAACCGTACCAACTCTCCACGGTCTCAGGCGCCGGCGTGGTCCGATCCGTTCTGCTGGCGTGCGAACCTTAGAAGGTCGCCAGCGACGTCCCGTACTTCGTGTTGACGGCAGCGGCAATCAAGTTCGCGATCGCTCGCTGCCCAAGCGCCGACGGGTGGACACCGTCGAAAGAGCTGAGCGCGCCGAAGAAGTTTGGAGCAGCGGTCGGACCGGTCACGGGGCAGGTGTTCAACACGGCCGCCTGGAATTGCGCGGCCGTCGTGGCGGTCGCGAGATCCTGACATTTCCGAAGCTGATCCGCGCGGCCGTTGGTGCGGGAGGCAAGGGCAGCCGCCACGATGACGTTCGGATCGACGTAAACCCAGCCGTTGGCTGCCGCGAGCTGCGCGATCGTCGCGTTGTACTGCAGCACGCGCGTGTGAATCAGGCCCTGTTCCGCGGGATCGAGCAAATACGCGCCACGGCGCGGATCGCCGACTGGAAAAGCCGCCGGATCGCAATTGATCTCCGGGATGTTCGCGTCGAGAAGGACCTGGAACGATATGACGTTCGCGGCCAGCGGATTCGGCGCCCCCAATGCGGTTACCGGCGAGCAATTCGCGTTCACCAACTTCCCGAGGAAGCGGCCGGTCGCTGGGTCGCGCGCGAGAAAGAAGTACGCGCCTGGCTGAAGGATCGGCGAGCCGAACAACGGATCGACCACGCCAATCAGTGCGGCGCCGCGAAGCTGATTGACGCTCGCGAGCGCCGTGACGATCTGCCCATAAGAGTTTTGGAAGCTGGCGAGCCTGGTGAGCACGCTGTCGCCGGGCCCGATCGGGCCGACCGTTCCGGCGAGGGCGGCTTCGAAAACGTCGTTGTCGCCGAGCTCCACCGTCGCGAACGTCGGCTTTGCGGCGAGCATCGCGGCGACCTCGGAGCTGCCGCCGAGTAACAGGCTGTAGATGTCGGCGGCGTTCGTCGGAGCGGCCAGGGCCTCCGCCACACGGAGTCCGGGAACGGCCACGTTGTTGGCGTCGGGCGGGAGCACGTCGTTCGCGCGGCCGGCGCAGCTGGGCGCCGAGGGCGTGATCGGCGCGATCCAGGGCGGCGGACAACCCGGCTTCGCGAGGAGCGGAATGTCGAACTTCTTCGCGTCGCCTCGCTCGGCGAGAATGACCGGATACGCCAGGCGCTGCGTCGAGTCGTTGATTCCACCAGACATGAATCCGGCGGCGATCGACGAACCCATGGCGACGTATTCCTTGAACAGCTTCTTCGCCTCGGGTTCGCCAGGTTCCTTCGCGAAATTCGCCGATGGACTGACCATCGGTGCGCTCGGGACACTTCGGTCGGCACACGCGGCGAGCGAGAGGCTCAGAACCGGAATCAACGGGATAAACAGCGCGCGTCGCGACACGAGAGTCTCCTGGGGCGTGGGCCGGTGGCCGTCGTACATAGTCAGTCAGTGACTATGTCGGCCCCTACCCCGGGCGGTCAAGCCACTGTCGCCGGCCTCATCGAAACGTTTCCGTCACGCCGAATTAGCGGTGCATCGGGAGCGTGGAGTCGGCGTTCTCGGCCGCCACGGGTTCGCCGGTCGCGTTAGCAAACTCCCTGCGGAGTGTATCCATCATCTCGCCGCGCTTTTCGTAGAGGCGCCGCAATGGGCGCTTCTCGTGGCGCGCGAGGGCGTAGGCGGTCAGCAGCGGGAGCGCGACGGTCGAGTCGAGATAGCAGACGACGGCGTCCGGCAGGCGATCGGGGTCGATCTTGCCCCAGCTCACCGCTTCAGCTGGTGTCGCGCCGGAGAGTCCGCCCGTGTCCGGACGCGCGTCAGTGATCTGTAAGAAGTAGTCGTGGCCCTTCTCGTCGATCCCGAGCACTTCCTGAATCTGCGGCTCGGTCTGCAGCATGAAGTTCTTCGGGCTGCCGCCGCCGCAGATGAGCACTCCGGATTTTCCACCGCCACGCTTCGCGGCGAGGACGATCGACGCCGTCTCGTTCACGTCGAGATTGGGATCGATGACGCACTTGTTCCCCTCGAGGGCGAGCGCGGCGACGTTCATGCCGATCGACGAATCGCCCGGCGACGAGGTGTAAATCGGAACGGCGGCTGCGTAGGCCGCGGAGAGCAGCGATTTCTGACCGATGCCGAGCGCGCGCTCGCGCTCACGCACGTACTTGCCACAGAGATAGTGAAACTCCGCGCTCGACATCGCGCGCTGGAAGTCCGGGCCCTGGATGATCGTGCGGAAGAAGGCGTCCGTCGACAGCAACACGTCGTAGTCGAAGAAGATGTCGTAGATGCGCACCACTCCTTCTTCGCGCAGCACGACATCCGACTCCTGAGCGTTGCCGCGGTGCATCGCGAGGCCGAGACCAAAGTGCGTGTCGTGATAGAGATTCGCGCCGGTCGAGATGATCCAGTCGACGTACCCGCTTTCGATCAGCGGAATGAGCGCGGCCATTCCGAGCCCCGCCGGAGTGAGCGCGCCGGTGAGCGTCATACCGACGGTGACGTCGGCGTCGAGCATCTTTCGCGTGAAGAGCTGACAGGCTTCGCGCAGCCGCGCGGCGTTGTAGGCGAGGAACGCGTTGTCGATCAGATCGGCTGTCGTCTCGGCACCGTTGATCGGCTTCGGCTCGATACGTTCACCACGCAAAAACTTGGAGCGTTCATGCGACGTGTGCTTGGCGCCGGCGCGCTCGCGTTCTTCCGCCGCGCGCTTCTGGTCACCCTTGGGACCGGCCGCGCTCGGGCGCTTAGCGGGCATTCTGTGCCTCCCACGCCTGGATCACCGCGTGCGCGGCTTCCTGCGGATCGTCGGTGAGCAGAATGAGATCCAGGTCCCCCGGCGAGATCTTCGACTCGCTGAGCACGCGCGACTGGATCCAACGAATCAGCCCGGCCCAGTAGTGTCGTCCGAACATGATGACGGGAAATTGGTAAATCTTGCCCGTTTGAATGAGCGTGAGCGCCTCGAATGCTTCATCGAGCGTGCCGAAGCCGCCGGGAAAGATGATGAAGGCGTTCGAGTACTTGATGAACATCGTCTTTCGCACGAAGAAATAGCGGAAGTTGATGAGCGTATCGACGTACGGGTTCGCGCCCTGCTCGAATGGGAGCTCGATGTTGCAGCCGATCGACGCGCCGCCGGCCATCTTTGCGCCCTTGTTCGCCGCTTCCATGATCCCGGGGCCCGCGCCGGTGATGATCGCGAACCCCGCTTGGGCGAGCAGCCGTGCCACCTCCTGCGCGGCCTGATACTGCGGGTCGTCGGGGTGTGTCCGCGCCGACCCGAAGATGCTGACGCCTCGCCGCACGTGAGCGAGGTTGTCGAATCCCTCGATGAATTCGCCCATGATGCGAAGCACCCGCCACGGGTCGGTCCGCGTGAAGTCCTCGCGGTCGCTCCCGGATTGCAGGAGCTTCTCGTCCTCGGTGATCGGGGCGTAGGAGCGAATCGAATCGTCGATGACCTTGACGGCGCCGGAGGACCGCGCGGCCGATTTCTCGGAGGGTGGCGTGCGGCCCGCCGCCCGGTGGCCCGCCTCGGTGCGCTCTCGCGTCCCTTCGCGTGCCGTAGCCGACGCCTCGGCGAGGACTTGGGGACTCGCTTTCTTTCCGCTAGCGGTGCGCGCGACTTTTTGCTTCGGCGCGCGCTTCTCTCGTTGTGCCATGCGTAGAGTTTACGGGGTTGAGGCAGGTGCGCACAGAGGCGAGCTTGCCTTCTCCACCTTCACGCTGCCCGTCATTGTCCGTCGTCATCCTGCTGGCCGACGGCGCGCGTCCGGATACTCTGGATGCCGCGCTGCAACACGGAGCACTGCCCGCGCTCGGGCGATTGCGCGACGAGGGGAGTTTGTGCTCCGTCACGTCGTGCTTTCCGTCGGTCACCGGCCCGGCATACACGCCCTTCCTCATGGGGCGCTTTCCAGGTCCGATCGGATTGCCCGGACTCCGTTGGTTCGATCGCGCACGAACCGCGTGCCGCTTTCCGGATTACACGAGGAGCTACGTCGGCTATCAGATGTCGGCGGTGGATCGCGACCTCGATCCGAACGCGCCGACGATGTTCGAGTTGTGCAAAGAAAGTTTGGCGGCGCTGAGCGTGATTAGTCGCGGGTTGGACAAGAATCGACGGATCGGCGCCATCACAGCCCGATCGGCCTTCCGCGCCGCGCGAACGCATTTCAGCGGCAACGTCGCCGGCTGGCTCGACATCGACCGTGACGTGGCGGATCAAGTCGTCGAGCGTGTGCGCGTCGATCGTCCGGCGTTCACCTTCGCCGCGTTGACGGGCGTCGACAAGGTGTCGCACTCGCGTGGCCATGAGTCGTCGACCGTGCTCGACGCGCTGCGAATCGTAGACGACACCGCCGCGCGAATTCGCTGCGACGCCGAGCGCGACGGACGGTGGGAAGACATGTCGCTGTGGATCGTCAGCGACCACGGCCATTCAAGCGTCAAACATCACGAAGATCTCGCCGCACTGATCGAGGCCGCGGGGATCCGGACGATGTCGCATCCGTGGGTCTACAACATCGCGCCCGAAGTCGCCGTGATGGTGAGCGGGAACGCGATGGCGCACCTCTATATGAACGTCGCGGCGCGCCAGCGGCCCGCTGCGAGCACCGATCGCATTCGTTCGCTGGTCGAGATGATGCTCGATCGCCCGTCGGTCGATCTTCTCATGACGCCGACGGACAGCGGAGCGGTCATTCACACGCGACAGCGCGGTTCGGCGCGCATTTGGCGTGACGAGCGCGGCTATCAGTATCGTCGCGAGTCCGGCGACCCGCTCGGACTCGGCGGCGATCTTCGCGACGCGACGATGGACGACGCGTACGACGCCACGTTCGACTCCGATTATCCCGACGGCATCGTGCAGATCGTACATCTGGCGACAGCGCCACGGTCGGGAGAGATCATTCTGTCGGCGTCGCGCGATTGGGATTTTCGCGCCCGGTACGAGCCGATTCCACATGTGAGCTCGCACGGAGCATTGCATCGCGAGCACATGCTCGTGCCGCTGCTGCTGAATCATCCGCCCAAGCGAGCCCCGCGGCGAACAGTGGACGTCATGCCGAGCGCGCTCGCGGCGCTCGGGCTTCCCGTGCCGTCCGGTTTAGACGGCGAGTCGTTTCTGTAGCTACCGTTCATGCAATGGCGACGACCGCGAACGGAAGCTGGACGAAGCTGGTTGGAGTGCTGACGTGGCGCGCCGTGCGCAATCCGCGCACAGCCGCGGCGCTGCTTCGGGTCGGCTGGCGCTTTCGCTCGCGTGACTGGTATCGACACTTTCCCTTTCTGCCTCTGCCGGACCGCCAGTATCTGCGTTGGCGGATGTACACGGCGTACGGTGACGAACACGTCGTGCCGCCGGCGGACGACATCGTGCGGTACGCGCGTTGGGCGGTACGCGAGCCATGATCGCCCCACTCGCGACGTCACTCGAGCAGATGATCAAAGCCCAGGCATTCGGCCTGGGCTTCGATCTCGTCGGGATCACCACGCTCGGACCGGTCGAGACGTCTGCCGCGTTCGAGGACTGGTTGGCGTCGGGCTACGCCGGCGACATGGCTTATCTCGCGCGCGGCGCGGAGAAGCGCGCCGACACTCGACGGCCGGTTCCCGGTACGACGAGCGCCATCGTCGTCGGAATGGACTATGGTGGTCGCGAGCCAGCCGGTCCCGTCGCGCGGTACGCGCGCGGCGACGACTACCACGACCTGATGATCGACCGTTTGAACGAGCTGCATCGGTACATCGACGGCGCGATCGGACGACCCGTCGCGGGCAAGGCGTACGTTGACACCGGGCCGATCCTCGAGCGCGACCTCGCTCGGCGCGCGGGGCGGAGAAGCGCGCCGACACGCGGCGGCCGGTTCCCGGTACGACGAGCGCCATCGTCGTCGGAATGGACTATGGTGGTCGCGAGCCAGCCGGTCCCGTAGCTCGCTACGCGCGCGGTGACGATTACCACGACGTCATGATCGATCGCCTGAACGCGCTGCATCGCTACGTCGACACCGTCGTCGGCCGTCAAATCCCCGGCAAAGCGTACGTGGACACCGGCCCGATTCTCGAGCGCGATCTCGCGCGGCGCGCCGGACTCGGATGGTTCGGCAAGAACACGATGTTGATCAATCCGCGACTCGGGTCGTTTTTCTTTCTGGGTGAACTGCTGCTCGATCTCGAGCTGGCGCCGGACGCCCCATTCGAGGCCGACCGATGCGGGACCTGTCGTCGCTGTCTCGACGCCTGTCCGACGAACGCGTTCCCGGAGCCGCGCGTGCTCGACGCGACGCGCTGCATCTCCTACCTAACCATCGAGCTGAAGGGAGACATCGACGAAGCACTACGGCCGGTGATTGGCGACCGACTGTATGGCTGCGACGTTTGCCAGGAGGTGTGCCCGTGGAACGTGCAGTTTAGTCGCGGGCTTGTGGAGCCCGCATTCGGGGCGCGCGCGGCGATTGCGAACAAGGATTCGCGAACGCTCGCGCGCGAAATTCTGGCAATGCGCGATGAGGATTTTCAGGCGGCGTTCAGGGGGTCGCCCATGAAGCGCGCGAAGCTACGGGGTCTACAACGAAACGCTTCCGCGGTGCTCTCGGCTGCCGAGAGCCGCGATTCAGGCGCGCTCGACGACCGTCGACTGAACGACTCGAGTGGACTTGCGGAGTCGTGACAATCCCACGGTGATCGCCGCGCCGGCCGCGACGATGCCAAGTGCGAGCGCGATGCTGGCCGGTTTGGCCGCCATATCGAACACGACGCCGAGCGCCACCCCGGTGTTTGCCAGCGGAAGGACCGCGACGAGCTTCGGCGGAGCCATGTGTGGCGCCGGTCTGTCGGCACCGGCCTTCGCCATGCCCTCGAGCACCTGCTTGAGCGCCTTGCCTTTGATTCCGAGATAGGTACCGCTCGCGAGCAGGAAGGCCACGCCGACAAGCCCGGATACCACGAATCCACTCGCCCAAGCGTGCGGGCCGCCTTTGCTCACCATGTACGAGCCGGTGATGACGAAAGCAGCGAGGGTGATCGGGAAAGCCGCCGAGGCCGAGATCTGCACGTTGAGCCATTCGAGCGACTCTCCAATCGTACGGGCGCGAATTCGCCGGCCGACGGCGAGCTTGGTAACCGCGGTCGCGCTGGCGGCAACGATGAGCGCGACGATATGCAGGAAGAGAGCGATGTGGTAGGTATCCATGGACGTTTTCCTCGAGAACGATGAACGGACGCAGACCCGCGTCACGCGTGGTACAAGGTCGTTCTCGGCACTTACACAGCGCTTAACGCCGGAGCCGAACCCGCTTACGGGCCCTTACCGGTTGACGCGCTGTCCCGGCGCGCCACCAGAACCGTAGCCACCAAGTTGCCCGTCGTGTTGAGCACGGTCGCGAACGTGTCGGGGATCGCGTCGACCGCGATCAAAATGCCGATGCCCTCGACAGGCAGGCCGATCGCCGCGAAGAGCGGCGCCAGCATGATGAACGCGCCGCGTGGAATTCCGGGCGCCGCGAAGGCAAGAAATACGGCCGCGAACGCGATCATCGAGAGCTCGCGCGCGTGAAGCGGCACACCATAGAACCACGAGACGAACATTGCGCCCACCGTCCACGAGACGGGACCGGCAATCTTGAACGTCGATACGGCCAGCGGCAGAACGAATCCGGCGATGCGGTTCTCGATGCCGAGCTTCTCTTCGGCACTTTCAACGAGTGCCGGAAGCGCCGCGATCGACGAGCTCGAGCTGAACGCGATGATCTGCGGCGGCAACGCGGCCCGCGCGAACTGAGAAAGCGGCACGCGTCCAAGGAGCGCGACCGGATACAGCAGCAGCGTGGCAAATAGGCTCGCCACCGAATACGCCACGATGTAGAAACCGATCGCGCCAACGAGGCTGGCGCCCGCGTGGGCGGCGAGGGGCAGCACCAGCGCGAAGACCCCGATCGGCGCGACGGCGATCACCCAACGTACGAGCGTCAGCATGGCG
>DATMHK010000211.1:0-10432 GCA_035554995.1 Gemmatimonadaceae bacterium | reverse complement strand
TCGCCGAGTCGCCGAGTCGCCGAGCCCTCAGGGCGTCACGGTCGGTCGCACCAACTTCTTGAGCGCCTCGATCGCCGCTTCGAGCTGCTGATCGCGTCCTTTGCTCACGACATTGTACTCGTTCATCACCTTGATGTCCGGCTCGGTCTGCTGATTCTCGAGATACTTGCCGGTCTTCGCGTCCTTCACGCCGACGCCCGGGACGCCCCAACGGATTCCGTCGGGTAGACCTTCCCATCCGGCGAACGTGCAGGTGCCGGGCGTCGGCATGCCGACGAGCGGTCCGATCTTGAGATCCTTGTACGCGTACGCGAAGCAGTGGCCGTCACTGTAGTTCGCCTCGTTCGCCATCGCGACGCTTGGCTTCGTCCAGCGGAAGTTCGGCTCGTAACCCGTGCTGCGTGTGTCGGTCGTGTAGTCGAAGAACTTCTGACCGCTCAGGAACATCGCGAGATCGGCAACGAGGTCGCCACCGCCGTTGAACCGCGTATCGACGACGATGCCCTTTCGCGTGGCATACTTGCCCATCACTTCCTCGAAGGTCGTGCGATAGGCGCCGTCGTTCATCCCAGGAATGTGCACGTAGCCGAGCTCACCATTGCTCGCCTTGTCCACTTCGTCCTGGTTTCGCTTCACCCAGCGCGTATAGAGAAGGCGGTTCTCCTCGCCCAGCGTGATCGGCTTCACGACCGCCTCGCTCTTCGCCGCGCCGTCGGCGAAGCCGAGCAGTACGTTCTTGCCCGCTTTCCGATTCAGGAACTCGGCGACGTCTTTGTCGGCTGGAATTGGCCGGCCGTCGATCGACTCGATGATCATCCCCGGCTTCACCGCGACCGTCGACCGATCGAGCGGGCCGTCCTTGATGACCTCAGTGATCTTCACGCCGGGGCCGGCGTACGTCTGGTCGTAGAAGATGCCCAGTGAGGCGGTGGCGTCGTCGGTCGGCTGCGACGCGTTGAACGTCGCGCCGCTGTGGCTGATGTTGAGCTCTCCGAGCATCTCGGCCATCATCTCGGCGAACTCGTAATTGTTGCCGACGTGCGGCAGATACTTCGCGTAGACCGCGCGCAAGCCGATCCAGTCGATCCCATGATAGCCCTTCGAGTAGAAGGTGTCGCGCGTACGGCGCCACACGTGATCGAACATCGCCGCCCGTTCAGCGTCGGCGTCGAGCGCTTCCTCGCCGGCGAGCGCGATGTTGTCGCGCTTGGCCGTCGCGGGATCGATGCGCGAGATCTGGCCGTCGGCCAGCAGGAAGATGGCCTTCTGGTTCTTGTCCCAGACCATGCTGCCGCTGTTGGCGTTCAGCGCGAGGACCATCTTCGTCTCACGCGTACGGAGATTGGTCGACCAGAGGTTGATGCCGCGCTCGAACCGCGCGAGATAGAAAAGCATCTCGCCGTCCTTGCTGACCAACGCATCGCTGAGCGACGACGAGTGGATCGTGAGCCGTGCTTTACGATTCTCGATGCCATCGAGGTCGAGGACGAGGTCTTTCTTGCGCGCGCCCGCCGCGCCGGCCGCGCCCGCCTGCATCACGCGACCGCTGTCGCCGGCCACCTTCGACGTATCCGGCCGCGGTGGGCGACTCGCCAGCGAGTCGATCTCCTTGGCCAACGCGAATTCGTCTTTGCTCAACCGCGACTTCTCCCATGCGTCGCGATCGAAGAACATCGCGTACACGTCCTGCTGCGCGCTGCCGCCTTGCGCGACCGACTTGAGACCGTCGCGGTTGCTGAACCAGAGCATCGCCTTGCCGTCGAGAATCCATTTGCCGCGGGCGTCGTTGAAGCCGCTCTCCGTGAGATTCACGACTTTGCCTGAGCCGTCGGCGCGGACGAGACCAACTTCTCCCGGCGCGATCCCCGGCACGTCGAGATCGAACAGGATCCATTTGCCGTCCGGACTCCACTGATAATAGTGGTCGTTGCCGAACAGCTCCTTGTCGGTGAGCAGCGTGCGCGACTGCTTGTTCGCGACGGTGTAGGTCTTGAGCGTGTTGCGGTCCTCGAGATAGGCGACCGCGCTGCCGTCGGGCGAATACTTCGGGGACGAGTTCTGATGATCGTTCGACACGACCGGCGCCTCGACGACAACCGTCGATGCGTAGAAGTACGGCTCGGCGGCGCGCTGCCGGCGGGCTTCATAGATCGCCCACTTGCCGCCGCGCTCCGAGGCGTAGATCAGCGCCTTGCCGTCGGGCGAGAACTCGAGACCGCGCTCGACTTCCGGCGTGTTCGTGATGCGCTTGGTTCCGCCGCCGTCCACACCGGCCACGAAAACGTCGCCGCGATACGTGAAGGCGACTTCCTTTCCGTTCGGCGACACAGTGAGCTCGCCCGCGCCGTTGTTCACCGCCATGATGCGCTCGGCGTTCGCCCGCGTGTCCGACGTGATGGCGACGTCCACCTGCTTGGGGGACGCACCCGACGTCATCGTGTAGATCTGGCCGTCGAAACCAAAGCACAACGTCCCGTTGTCCGACGACGACAGAAAGCGCACCGGCACCTGCTTGAACGACGTGAGCTGCTGCGACCTCCCGCCTTCCAGGGGCATTCTATGCACATTGAAAGAGCCGCTCTCTTCACTGAGGTAGTAGAACGACTTCTCGTCGCTCGCGAAGACCGGGTTCCGATCTTCGCCGGCGAACGTCGTCACCTTGCGGTGCCCGCCGGTCCTGCTGTCGTAGATCCAGATGTCGCGCGCGATCGCCGACGTGTGATGCTTTCGCCAGGCGTTCTCGCCGCCTTTCTTGTCCTGATAGATGATGTAGCGGCCGTCTTTGCTCTGCCGAGCTTCTTCGGCGGGCGTCGTCAGGATTTGCATCGGACGGCCCCCGTTCGCCGGCACCTGGTAGAGCTCCGGCTGCGATCCGGTGGGGTATTCACGGTTCGCCGCTTCGTCCATGCGTGCCGCGCCGAAGATGATGTTCTTGTCGTCCCCCGAGAAGCTGTACGGATACTCGGCGGCCGAGTGGAACGTGAGCCGCGACGGCTCCCCGCCGCTGGCCGGCATGACGTAGACGTCGAAGTTGCCATGACGATCCGACGCGAACGCGATGCGCTTTCCGTCGTGGCTCCAGACGGGCATGAAGTCGTGCGCCACATGCGTCGTGAGCGCCGTCGCCGTACCGCCGGTCGCCGAAACGCGATAGAGATCGCCCTTATAGGTGAAGGCGATGGTCTTCCCGTCGGGCGAGATGGCTGGGTAGCGCATCCAGCTGGCGCCGGCAGCGGAGGTCGATGGCGACTGGGCGGCGAGCGCCGACGATAGGAACAAAAGCGCGGTGATCGACCGCGGGAGCGAGTGTGTCATCGTGGTGTCGCGGGAGGCAGAGAGACTGCATTGTAAGGTCTGGTCATGCCGCGCGCCACGAGACGGATGTAAGACGCAACACGATTGTCGTCGGTCGGCCGAAACGCCTTACCGTCGGGAGTCTGCCGTTCGGAGAAAGGATCGCACGGCATCCTGTGTCGCCGACGCGTTGTCCCACTGAATGTGATGGCCGGCGTTCGGGATCACGACGAAGCGCGCACCCGGTGTCAGGCTGGCGTGGCGCCGTACGATGTCGGGGCCGGCGACGTCAAATTCGCCCACGACGAACAACACCGGCACTTTCACCTGGCTCAAGACTGCAGTCGCGTCGTAGTTCCGAAGCGTCCCCGCGGGAGTGAACGGGTTCGTTCCCATCATGTAAGCGGCGATCTCGGGGTTGCTCAGCCTCGTCAGACTGTCCGCTTCGACCGCGACCGGTGACCGCGTAAAGTGGCCCCGAAATGACCTCATGGCCGCCTGATACGCCGTCGAATCGTAGGGCGCTCCTGCCATCCTGAGCCGCACTGCGCGCGACATCGAGTCCGGCATGGATTCGAACAGGCTGCGGACGTTGGCCGAGAACGCCGGAAGATCCAGCGTCTCGCTGGCGAGCGTGAGGCTGGTGACGTGCTCGGGGTACGCCCGGTAGTACTCCAGCGCGAGAGTTGCTCCCCAAGAATGCCCGTAGAGATGCACGCGCTCGACTGCCAAGTGCCGGCGCAGTAGCTCCAATTCTTCGACGAAATGACGGATGTTGAACAACGAGGTATCGTGTACGGTGTCGGAGTAGCCCGCGCCGAGTTGGTCATAACGAACCACCGCGCGTTCGGTGCTGAGAGCCTCGAGTGACTTGAGGTAGACGCTGGCGTTGCCGGGACCGCCGTGGAGGAGAATGACCGGCGTGCCGCTTCCGCCTCCGGTGACGCGATACCAAATCTCACCGCCGGGTACCGTCAGGCGGCTGCCGCTCGTAACGGCGATCTGCGATGCGGTCTTGACCTGCGCGCCGGCTATACAGACGTGGGCGATCGAGAGAAGCAACGCTGCCTGCGGTCGCATATGACCTCCTTCAGTCAGAGGATTCGCCTCTTGATCGAGCCAATGCCGCCCAGCTGCCGCGATCGTCCCGCGGGACCTAGCGGCTTCGGCTGCAAGTGAGATACCGAAACTGCACAGGCGAGTCGACCAGCCACTGATGACGAGAAGGCCCGGGGGCGAGGAATTTCGCGACCGGCGTCCAGATCGAGTCGATCACCTTGCCGTACGTCTCGTTCAGGATCGCGATGCTGTCAGCAACCTCGGCGCGTGGATGAAGGTGTGTTTCGGATCTCACGAATTCAGGGCAGATAGTCGCGCGGTACGTCGGGTTGCAGGCGGTCGAGCATCTGCGGCCAGGGCTCAGGAGGAGCGCGATGCCCCCACACGATCTCGAACGTCGTTCGCGAAGCACGGGGATGGTCCAGCGCGGCGACGAAACATTCCGCGACGTCGGCTCGAGCGATTCGATAGCGGAGCGAGAGAGGAAGTGGAGTCTGCGACACCTTGATGACATGCTCACCGGCAGGCGCGTCGACCAGCACTCCTGATCGGATGATTGTGTAGTCGCCGCCGGCGGACCGTATCTCGCCTTCCGCGCGCTCTCGCCAACGGAGCGTGTTCCCCTTGAACAAGTTGAGGAATACTCGCGCAATGGATCGCGTGCTCCCGCCGACGGCCGTCATATATAGGAAGCGCCCGCTGAATCCGACGGCACGTGCGGCACGCAGGGTGTTGACGACCCCTTGGTACTCCGTGTCGCGCACAGATTCCTCCCGAGCCGGACGGTTACTGCGGCGGCCGGCGGTGAAGACGATGTGACTCACGTTCTCAATCGCCGACGGCAGGGTTTCGGGACGAGTGATGTCACCCGCCACAACCTCGACTCCCCGGCCGAGCGCTTGGGTCGCGCGAGCAGAATCGCGAGCGAGGGCACGCACCGCGACGCCCGCCTGCGTCAGGCGCCGGGCAATCAGGAGGCCCGTGCCGCGCGTGGCACCGATCACGAGCACCCGATCACTTGGCATGGGATCCTCAATCTCGGGCGCCTTGGATCAGCTCGAGGTCCGGCAGCAACAGCCGGAATTCAACCACCTTCCCGCTCCCAGATCTTGCCGCCCACGTCGTCCTTGGTTGCCGCGTCGAATGATTCCATCGAACGCGACGCGATGTGGCCGATCGGTCACGCCGTAGTCGTACCAGGCCGCGAGACTAATTCGCGATGCGAGTCGCGCCGAAGTATCCTTGCGCATTCGTCGGAGGCCCGTGCTGGTCAAGCGCCACTACCGAGCATCCATGGCGCCGAATAGCGGAAAAGTCACATCTCACTCCATCGGATATCGCTCCAACGAGCGTCTCTCTAACGCCATAGGCGAGCAGATGCGATCCTCCGGCGCTACCGCTTCAATTCAGAATTGCGGCGATTGGCCGAGATCAACAGGCCGACGCCTGCGACCGCTACGATCCCGCCGTAGACGGCCCACTTCGTTTGGCCAGTCATGAAACTCCCTGGGAGGATGTTAATTCCCTGAAGGATCCAGACGCAGCCCACAAGCAGACATAAGATGCCTGCAATATTCAAAGCGATGCGCATCAGTAGACATGCTGGTTGTGTGTCCGCCTGACGCCCCAGTTAACCTGCGGGCGAGTCACATCCGAGAGCCGCATGAGCCGCCCCGGGCAACGCTGCTCTTGTTGCGCAATCCAGGCCTGCGTTTGCGTTGTATCGAGTCCGGACGGCACGGGGATTTCCTTGCCGAGAGTGAGTTGATGGCTGCGATGAACACAGCCAGTCGTCGCCCCGAGGATCCCGACGACCGACGCAGTCGCGATAACAGATGAAGAACGGCTCACTGGGTGATGCCTGTGTTCCGCCTAACACCGGAGTTCCGCCAGCTGCAACGCACGTTACGGCGGTGGCCGGGCGCCGAGATGTCAACTGGGAAGCGCAGCACTCACGTCAGCGGTCTGGCAATCCGGTGGGCAATTCGGTCCGTTTGGATGCGAATGCGCATAGGTCACTTGAACCACCTCGGTTTCGCGCGACGCCGTACCGACGCGTACGGTGACGAAGAGCCGATCCGCAATCAAGCCGGGAAAGAATATGTCTTGTCGGCACCGGTGGTTGTCGTCGGTACAGTCAAAGATGTACGCGACATCACTCGGGGAGGTGCGGACCTCGATTCGGAATGGCTGGGACGGAAGCGCAGGTAGGTGCACCGTGACGCCGCTTTGGCAGCCGAGCAGCGTGCAGACCCGCGTTGCGTCCGAGCAAGCGAGGGCGATGAACAGCGCTGGTACAGGGACTCGTGTCGGTCTTGGCAAGAATCGCATATCGGTGAGTGAAGCCAAATGCAGCCGCCTAATGCCCAAGTTAACGTGCGAGCGAATCAAACAAAGGTGAGCGAAGCGAGCAATCCCTAGATCGCTCGCCAGGTTCAACGATCGTCAGACCGCGTGGCGCATCGAACGATGCCCCGACGCGGCTGCCGCCAACCCGTACGTAATGCTGCTGAATTTCGACCGAGCGTGGGTCAGCGGTGACCGCCACGCGCCTCGATCAGACGCAGCGACTCGCGGCTGACAAAGATCTTCGCGTCGTACCGCTCGCCCCAGCCGAGCGCTGTGACGTCGCGATACTCGCGGAGCGGTCCACCACCATGCCCTTCTTCGAGTCGCGCACGGAGTGACGCGCGGACGTTGGGGTCTGCGCCACGATCCAGCAGGAGTCGTGTGAAGCGCGCTTCGTCGGGCTGTCCCTTTCGGTAGTTGACCCAGAAGTTGTGCTGGCACACGACTGTCGAGAACAGCGCGGTGTGGCCGCCGAACCCATGAGCATCGATCGCTGCCCGTGCATCCGGATCCATGCCGCGGTCGAGCAACCACTCCGCGATCTCCGTCTCGTCGAAATACGCGGCAATGTGGAGGAGCGTCGCGCCGTGCACCGGCGTCCCCTGAGCGGTATACGGTTCTCGCGCGCAAGCGGGCGCCATAGGGAAGACGTCGGCGATGTCGAACGTCCGCGTGAGGAGCTCCGAGTCTCGCGCCACGTGCGCTTCGAGGAGATCGATGCGTCCCCGATGCAGCGCCATGACCGGAGTGTCGGACGGCTCAAAGCCGTGCTCGACGTACATCTCGAGAATGCGATGCTTTGCCTCGGGCTTACGACCGTCACTGCCAAGCAGGTGCTCCATCGTGTTGGTGTCCACACCGTGCGGCCCATCAACGCGAACGCCCAGCGCAAACAAGACGGCCGTGCCTTCCACATTCAGCGTATATGCGGGACCGGCGAGCGTCCGCGCATCCAGCGGCGGCCGCCCCGCCATCTCGTAAATCATCCGGATCGATCAGCACGTGTTCATGCAGCAATGCTGGATTGCCCGTGACGATGGCGCGAACGCTCTCTATATCGTCCCGCCAAATGGCGTCGCCCAACCGCGCAGAGTGCGCTAAGCGTGTCCAACTCGACGCACCGTACTTTCGCGCCAGCGTGAGTTGCGCATCGGCCAGCCTCGCCGTTTGCGGATCGATCGGCGCGGGGTGGTGCTCGCGCAGCTCGGCGATCGCGTCGGCATCGCCGCCATGAATGGCGCGGAGCAGTTCTTTGGCCTGACGCTGTAGCTGTTCGAGATCAGGCCGGACGGGCAGTCGGCGGACGGACATAGTCGAATCTCCGCTCACTCTCACTTACCGATTCGCGTTGCTTCCAGAACCGCAAAATCGCGAATCCACGTGGTGCCGTTGTCGTAGCTACGATCCGCTCGCCACAGAAAGTGATCGGGGAGCAACGCCAAATAGCGCATGCGCGTGATCACGCTGTGCGCGCGCTGAATGACGTAGCGATTCTGCGCGTCCGACCACGTCAAGCCGAGTTGTACGGCGCCGCCGTACGAGGAGGCGCCTATGATCTGCCACAGCTTTCGCTCGGGATCATAAACGCGATACGAGTAAAGGCTCACGCCCATTGGCAGTGAGGGGTCGTCGGGCCGATAACGGTCTTCGACGAGTCCGCCGCCCGGTTTCTTTTCGAACGTCCAATGCCCGGTGATTGGAGCTTTGAACCCGTTGGGCTGGCGAATCTGAAATCGGAACGTCCAGGTGCCGACGAGTGTGTCGTAATCGGCGAGCGAACCGGTCTTCGTGGCGCTATCGGCCAGCGGGAAGTTGGCGCCGAGCGTGTCTGGAAGCGGTATGACGCGGCCGGCTGGTGCGACACCCTGGGCAACCGTGTGGGACGGTGCGGACAGAGAGAGGGCAAGCGCTAGGCTTGCCGCGAACGCGATGCGGGCGGGCATGACGAGCCTCCTCGAGAAATGCCCGGGGTCCGCTGTCACTGGGCGGAAGGAGGTTCGTGAAGAACCGACATCCTTCGACGACTACCAGGTGGACTCAGTCCTACCCGCGGACGGGAGGCGCCCTGCACGCCTGGCGCTAAGGTATGCGCCGCCCAAAATGTCCGCAACCCTGGTAACGGGACTGCAGCGTCTCAGAAGGTATCGAGAAGCCCGGGCGCGGTCTAACGCCCGAGTTCACCTGCAAGGGAACAAGATAAGAGCGCCGCGCGCGAAGCGCGGCGCAATCCTCAGCTCCCTTGTCAGGTGCAACGATCTTTATACGGATGGCTGGACTTCACCCGATTTGATGGACGCGTGGGTGATAGGACAATTCAGCATCCGTAGTAGCCAAGTCCGAAGCTCTTTTCGGATGAGTTATTCGATTTCTCACGGCGACAGATTCCTTCAACTGTCCCGATTGCCTGTCTCCCACCGGTGTTCCACTCAAAAACCTTGCAACGGGGCTGCGGGAAGTCGCGCAACAGTGCTGCAACAAACGCAGACTTCATTCACCGAACCGAGCCGGCTCTGGCTGCCATCGCGTTGCGCCGCCCTAGCAAACGCGACCTCCGCGCCTCGTTCTGCGCTGGCATCGACTCATCTGCTGTTCCGTCCCATGAGAACGGGAGCGGGTCAACGAGGACTCACGAAGGCGCGAATCGCTCGTCTTATGGATCGACGATGATGACACCCTTCTGGCCCATCGCAAGATGCGGGGTGCAGTGATACTCGTACTTACCCGGCGGGACATTGGTGAATGGGACCGTGAGGGCCTCGCCTGGATTCATCAACAAGGGGCTCGAGAGATAGGCCATTTTGACGGTCATGTTGCGATTGATCACATCGGCGGCGTCGCCAGTTGCTGCTTGTGAGAACGCAATATTGTGCGGCCCGCCGCTGACCATCTTCCACATGACCAGATCGCCGGTGTGAATGTGCACGGTGTCTGGGGTAAACACGTACCCGTTGGCATCACCGCGCATTTCGATCACAACCGTGTCAGCCTTGGGTTCCGCACTGCGCCTCGCGTGGGCCTCCACATCGGGTGTTGAACGCGTCGCCGCGAAAGGGCGACGCGACCTGCCGGCGAGGTTCAGCTGCGTAGTTGATCCGGCACACGCTCCGAGGGCAAGGTCGAGAAGGCCAACGACGATGCCGACAACGACAACGGAGCGCGAACGGCGCCATGTGTCCAAGAGTGCGAGATGATGTTGCATCGGAGGCGTGGGAGAGTGACGAAGGACCGCGGCGCGGATGCGAGCAGGTACACGGAGGCGGGCGGGGCTCGGCGCAACTATGTACTCCGCTCCGGTGAGGCGCAACAGAGGACGAGGGCTCGAGCGCCCAGCTGCAGAACGTCCGCGACGAGGGACGTTGAACAGTTCGTGGAATCGTTGCGCTGCGTCGTTCAGTCCCGGCATCGTAGCCTGTATCCGTATAACGCCCTAGCCAAGTTGCGAGCGAGTCAAAGAAGCGAGCGAAGCGAGCAATCAATTAATCGCTCGTCAGCTTCAGCGTTCGTTCGGCGGCGTCCGCAGGGACTCCGACCGTCAGCGATCTGCCTGCGGACGGAGCCACGGCGCCAGATTCGTCGCGATCCGGACCAGTTCATCCCGAGTGAACGGAAAGCGGGTCAGTGACTCCCATGCCTCACCTGGTGCGCCGACTTGGTCGATGCCGAACAGCATTCGGTCGATTCCGATCCGGCGGATTTGCTGGACTAGACGTTCCGCTGTCGATGGGGAAAC
>DATMHK010000210.1:0-15829 GCA_035554995.1 Gemmatimonadaceae bacterium | reverse complement strand
GAGCCCGCCGAGCAGACCAACGACCACACCGATCAATGCAGGCTGCGCGCCTTGTCGCGACACCGCCGTCAAGATGTTCAACGACGACGCGCCGAGTGCCATGCGCACCCCCAGCTCCGGCCGGCGGTCGCTGACGCTGTGCGCGATCATCGCGAAGATTCCCGTCGCGGCGAGAAGAAGTGCGGCAAGGGCGAACGTGCCGAACAAACGGATCTGGTATGCCAGCCGTCCCCACAACATGTGGATCTGCTCGTCGAGCGGGCGCACGTCGAACAACGCGAGATCAGGGTCGACGCGGGCGAGCGCGCGGCGGATCGGCTCGACCGCTGCCTCCGGTGCGGCGCGTGTCCGCACCAGCACCGCGCGACTGGAATAGGTGAATTGCTTGTACGGCGTGTAGAAGTCGGGTTGGAACGGATTGTCGGTGAGTGGCTGGTTCGCCACGTCGCCGACGATACCGACGATCTCGGCACTCGAGTCGGGCGAATTGAAGTTGCTCCCGCCGCCGAACCACACGCGCTGGCCGATCGGATCCTCGCCCGGCCAGAACCGACGAGCGGCCATGAGGCTGATGACTGCGACGCGCGGGCTTCCGGCGCGATCCGAGGGTTCGAAGACGCGGCCGCGCAGCAACGGCACGCCGAGCGTACGAAAGTGGTCCGGCGCCACATAGTGCCGGAGAACGCCAGGCGCTTCACCGGGCTTCGGGATTGGCCGGCCCATGACGTACAGCGTGCTGCTCGCGCATCCGGTGTAGACCGGGGCGCAGCCGTCCACCGTCACACCTTCTACCTCGGGCAGGGCGCGAATCTCCTCGAGTACACGGTCGATGAGCGCCGGCGCCTGTGAGACGGGATACCGAACTTCGGACGGCCGGATCCAGAACGTGAGCAAGCGTGACCGATCGAAGCCGACGTCAGTATTCTCTAAACGGTCCCAGCTCAGCGCAAGCAACCCGCCGGCGAACAGCAGGATAGTCGCGATCGTCGTCTCCAGTCCAACGAGCAACTGTCGCGCGATAGACTTGCCCGACGATCCACGACCACCGTCCTTCAAATCGCTCACGAGGTCCACGCGCGAAGCGCGCCGCGCGGGGAAAACCCCGGCGACGACCGTCGCCGCCACGCACAGCCCGGTGCAGAATGCGACGACACGCCAATCGACGTGCGGTGTCGCAAACTCGCCGATCGCGCCGTAGAAATTGCGCCCTCGCGCCGCGGACGCGGGCAACCTCAGCCGGCCGGCGACGAGGGCCGCCAATCCGACGCCGAGCGCACCGCCAACCATGGCGAGAAGCGCTGACTCCAATAGTTGCTCGCCGATGATCCGCCGCGCGGACGCTCCCGTCGCGACGCGAATCGCAATCTCACGGCGGCGTGTCAGCGCGCGGCCGATCAGCAGTCCGGCCACGTTGAAGCACGCGAGGAGCAGCAGGCACACTGCCGCGCCGAGCAGAAGCAGCATTGGTTGCCGGGTGGACGGATCGATGCGTGCGTCGGCCAGTGAGCCCGCCGTCGCCGCAAAGCGGTTTTCGGCGATGGTCGTCGGGACTGGTATGCGCCGCTGAATCTCCACGCCGAGCAGCGCGAGCTCCTGTTGCGCCGTCTGGAGCGAAACGCCGTCCCGCAGCCGCCCCACGACGCTGATGAAGTTCTGGTTTGTGACGAGATAGTCCGGATAGGTCAGCCGCGGCGCCATCGTCGCCGGTATCCAGAGCTGCGCGCGCCCCGTCAGACCGTCGAAGCCGGCCGGCGCGACGCCGACAACGGTGAGCGGAACGCCATTCACCGCGACCCGCGTTCCTACTATCGATGGCGACGCGCCGAATCGTCTGCGCCACAACACGTCGCTGAGAATCACGAACGGCGCAACACCGGCCGCCGCGTCCGCGTTTGCCGGAAACGGGCCACCGATCGCCGGGTTGATCCGCACCACCCGCCAATAGGCCGACGAAACGAATTCCGCGTTCGCCGGCTCGGATCGTTCACCGGTCAGCGCGAGTACCGACGGTGTGAAGCTGGCGACACCGGTGAACGACCGCGCGCCCTCGAGCAGCCGGAACCGCGCCCATGACCATCGTTCCTTCCCGGCCGGCGCGTTGCCTCGTTGTCGTGTCGTGTAGATGATCGCGAGGCGGTGCGCGTCGGGAAACGGCGGCGGTCGAAACAACGCGGCGTCGACGACGCTGAAGACGGCGGTCGTCGCGGCGATGCCCACCGACATCGAGAGGACAGCAGCGCCGGTGAGGATCGGCGTCCGTACGAGGCTTCGGCTCGCGAAGCGAATGTCGCGAAAGAGCGTCGCGATCACTCGGGTCGCACGCGGATCGTGCCCTTGAACGTGCGGACGCTGACGTGCGCGTCGCCGTCGCCGAGGTTGAAGCGCAGCGTCCGCGGCGGTGAGGCGATCGGCCGGATGCGGGTGAATCCGTTCTCGATCGAACCGCTGACGCTGGACAACGAAAGCGCGGCGGAGGCCGTCGATGGCAGCGCCAGCTCCACGGCGCCGCTGTGATTCGAGAAGTCGAATACCGCACCGCGAGCCGGCGATCCGATCCAGTGAATGTCGCCGGAGACGGAAACGAATTGGCCGCGAGCCACCTTCGGTGCGATCACGTCCAACGTTCCGCCGATCGTCGACGCGTCCACGTCCTGCGGCGAGCCGCGGATGAGGAGATGGCCGTCGCCGGTTCGCGCGCGCAACCAGGGCGTCGTCAGATCGAGGTCGAGGCTTCCATTCACCGATTCCGCCTCGGCGGACGACACGACGCCGCTCAGTCGGATGTTGCCCGACGAAGAGGTGAAATCGCCGGAGACGCCTTCACCGACGATGCTGGCGCTGGCTGTCCTCACCGACGCGCGTCCGCGGCGCGGCATGTAGATCACGAGGGTCGACGGCTCCGAGTCGCCGCTCGAAGCGCTCTCCACGCCCATCTTGACGCCGCGACGCGTTGCGCCGAAGAACAACTGAGCGTTCTTCGCCTTCTCGCCGCGGACGACCAGCGAGTCGCGGTCCCACGCGACGAGTCGAACCGACCCAGCCGGAACGTAGAGATTAATCGATCCGGTGGAATCGAGGCCGTGTGCCTGGAGGACCGGCCCGTCAGCGGCGCTTTGGGCCAGCGCCGAGCGAGCGACAAGAGCCGTCACAATGAGCAGTCTTTTCATATCAACTCGCATTCGCGCGCTTGAGCAACTCGACCTTTTGACGATACGACGTCGCCAGAAGCTGACGCAACGCCGGGTTGTTCGGGTCGCGCGCAATGGCGTCCTTGAGCTCGGCGATCGCGACGTCCACCGTGTGAAGGTTTCGGTCGATCGCCGCTCTGGCTTCTGGTCGCATCGTGGCGCGCTGGATCTCGAGACGGTCGAGCAGGATCTGCGCTTCGGCCTCGTACGCCCTGGTTGAATCCGCGACGGCGCGGAGCACGGAGGTGTCCGATGCCACCTGGACGACGGCGTTGTTCGATTGCTCGCCAGGACGTGTCCGAAGCACGAGCGTCGTGAGCAGCATCGCGGCAGCGACGCCGGCCGCGACCAGCCAGATGAACGGCCGCGTGCTCGCCGAAGCGGCGGCCGGCGGCGGACCGAGCGCGACCACCTTGCTCGCCTCGATCCGGGCGCGAATCGGCGGCCAGAGATCATCGAGTGCCGTCGCCGCGGCGGACGACATTGGTTCCCGTGTGCTTTTCATGAACTCGGCGATGCGCGCGACGTCCGCCGCGCACGCGTCGCATACGGCGAGGTGCGCGTCCACGTAGGCGCGACGCTCGGCCGGCAGCGTGCCGTCGGCGGCGGTCTGCCGCTCGTCCTCGGTGAGGTGGGTGTCGGTCGTGTAGTCAGTCATACGTCGAGCATTCCCATGAGCGCTCGGCGAGCGCGCCAGAGTTGCGCGCGTGATGTTCCGGGCGCGATTCCAGTCATCTGCGCGATCTCGTCGTGCGAGTAGCCCTCCATGTCGAGCAAAAAAACCGTGCGTGCACCTGCAGGGAGCCGGGCAAGCGCTTTGTCGAGATCCATTCGCGTCTCGAGGCGCTCGGCCGGCGAACCAGGGCCGGCCAGCCACTCGTCCGCTTCGACGTGACGTGCGTCGTCGCGCTTGCGAGAGCGGAGATGCTCGAGCACGACGTTGACGCCGAGCCGGTGCAGCCACGTGCCGAACGCGCTCTGTTCGCGGAACGTGATCAGCCGTTCCCACGCGCGAACGAAGACGTCCTGCACGAGATCACGTGCCTGCATGTCGTCGCCGACCATGCGTCGGCACAGCGCGTAGATCCGCGCGGCGTGCGTTCGGTACACGATCTCGAACGCTTCGACATCGCCCTGGCGCGCGCGTCGGACGGCGTCGTCGATCCTCGCGGATTCCGACTCCGGTGGCGCAACCCGATTGGACTCTGACGCGCGGGCGTTCATCGATCGTCTCTTTGCCTCCTCGACTATTGGATGATGGGAGCGCTCATTCCGCTTACGCTACCTCCGGGGCGCGTGGCGGACAGCCTGGGGCCGCCGTACATTCGCCTTCCGATGAATCCGGGCCCCCAATCCCAGCCGTACCCTTCGGTGGTGGACGGTTCGACGCAAGGCGCGAGGGCGCCAACAGGCGCCCCTCACGGGCCCACGAACGGGAGTGGCGCCGACGCCGATCTGGAGCTCGTTCGTCGCATGCAGGCGGGCGACGAGCAGGCACTTGGTGCGTTCTACGACCGGTGGTTTCCGGTCGTGAGCGGCGTCGTCGCGCGGATTCTGAGATCGGATGGCGACGTGGAGGACGTGATCGAGGAGACGTTCTGGCAGGCTTGGCGACAAGCCGACCGGTTCGTCGAGGGCCGAGGGTCGGTGCAAACGTGGCTGCTTACGATCGCCCGCAGTCGCGCCCTCGATCGCCTTCGCGCCGCCAAGCGGCGGCGCGAGGAGTCACTGGATGAACCGGGCGCGCTGGACGCGGTGTCGGCGGCGCCGGACGATCTGCCGCCGAGTAGTGCGAGCGATCCGTCGCTTGGGGTGGAGCGTGCCGAACGCCGTCGCCTGGTATTAGCGGCGCTGGCTGATTTGCCGGGCGAGCAGCGACAGGCGCTGGAGCTGGGCTACTTCGGAGGGCTGAGTCAGACGGAGATCGCAGAACAGACCGGGCAACCGCTGGGTACGGTGAAAACGCGAATGCGATTGGCGATGCAGAAGCTGCGCGAGCGGTTAGCCGTCTTGCGGGAGGACACGCGATGACTCGAGAGATGAGTCACGACGAAGCGTTCGCCGCTCTGGGTGCGCTGGCCATCGACGCGCTTGACCCCGACGAACGAGCGGCCGTCCTGGCGCACGCGTCAACGTGTTTGACGTGCCGCCAGGAGCTCGCCGAGTTGCGCGAAGCGGCCTCGAGTCTGGCGTACTCCGCACCGGCCGTGGTTGGCGACGACACGCGCGACCGCATCCGCAGGCGTCTGCTTGCACGCGCGGCCGCGGACGACCGGCGGCCGAGCGCCCAAGCGTCGCGAGAGCACACGGAGATGGTACCGATCACCATCCATTGGGGCAGGGCAGGCCTGTTCGCCGCGGCGGCGAGCATTCTGCTCGTGGTCAGTCTCGCGGTTCTCGGTTACGTGCTCCGCGATCGCGCGCGATTGCGCGATGCCGCGACGGTGCAGACCGCTCAAGCGGCGCGCGAGCGGACGACGAACGACTCGCTGCGCGCCGCGGTGCTGTCGCGCGATAGCCTGCTCGCCGGAATCACCGGGCGCGATGTCGCTGTCATGACGCTGACGACGGCTGGAACGAAGGCGCCGTTCGCCTACATGTTCTGGGACCGTCGGGCCAACACGTGGACGATGGTCGCGCACAACATGCCTGAGCTCAAGCCGGGGCGGACGTATCAGCTCTGGCTGGTAACTGCGTCGTCGAAGATCAGCGCGGGAACGTTCCAGCCGCAGAACGGCGACGCGCTCGTTCGCGCGACCTACGCGCTCCCGGCGGCAGACCTGAAAGCGCTGGCCGTGACGGAAGAGCCGGCCGGCGGCGTTCCGCAACCGACCGGCGCAATGATCATGGCGGTCACCGCAGGATCGCACTGAGAATCGGGCGGCGGGCGACGGGGGGCGGGCGATTGGCGGCCGTTATTCAGATCGCGACCACGATGTATCGTCGCGCGGAGGACGCTTGGTACAATGGGATACGGGACACAGCGACAGGATTAGACGGATGACCTACAGGATTAACTGCCATTGAAGGGAACGTCGCGAGAGAGTCCT
Source organism: Gemmatimonadaceae bacterium (assembly GCA_035554995.1). Classification (GTDB taxonomy): domain Bacteria; phylum Gemmatimonadota; class Gemmatimonadetes; order Gemmatimonadales; family Gemmatimonadaceae; genus JAQBQB01. Next base: position 9,591 of record DATMHK010000210.1, on the reverse strand, counting down.
TTCCTCCCCAATCCCATTCACAAGCAGTTCAATCCTGTAGTTGCTCCGTTCAATCCTGTCGCCTTGTCCCGTATCCAAATTGTACCAACTGTCGGTGGTCCAAGATGCCGGCGTGGTCGTGATCTGTAGGAGAGATGACGACGGGATCGAGCGGGACAAACGTGCCCGCGTCGATTACCCCGTTTTGCACGCGATACACGACGAACCCGCTCTTGAAGCGAAGCGCACCATCTCCGCTTGGCCCGACGATCGCGGCGCTTTGCTCGAAGCGCGTCGGGAAACCGTCGATCTCGTAGAGCAGGCGTTCGCGAACGTGCATGTGTCCACCGAGCGCCAGCACGAGATGACGATCGCGGAATCGCGACAACACTTCCTTGGCGTTACCGACGCTGTGCCGGAACGTCGTCACGCCATTCACCGTGATGAGCGAAGGCGCCGGTGGGCCGGCCATGTAGCCGTTGATCGACTCGACCGCCGTGAAGAATGGAATGTGGTCGAAGGTCACGACCGGCATGCTCGCGGGGATGCGCGCGAGATCCTTCGCCAGCCAGGCGAGCTGCGTGCTGTCCACGTGGCCGTAATACCACTTGTCGTCGATGTCGACCGTGTTCAGCCCGACGAAGTGCACTCCGCCGAAGGTGAACGAGTAGTAGTCCGGTCCGCGGAAGTGATGGTACATCCCGCGGCCGTAGAGGGGATGCGACGCGTCGACGTGCGACGTATCGCGCTCGATGCCGAAGTTCTCGTGATTTCCCGGCACCGTCCACACCGGTGCCTTGAATTGCCGGGCCTCGGTGTCGAAGAGCTCGTAGTAGCCCGTCGCTTCCTTCTCGCCCACGCGCAGCGCGTCGCGCACCAGATCGCCGGTGACGATCACGAATGACGGCGCGATCGAATCGGTGAGCGTGCGGAAACGGCGCATTCGCCCCACACTCTGAGAGCTGACGTGCGTGTCCGATCCGTGCACGAACGTAAATGAAGTCACGCGTGGCACCGACGCGAGCGCGAAAGAGATCGCGCTGTCCGATGCCGGCCTCCAGAACGAGCCGACCGCACGCCAGCCGTCCGGCACGCTGACGAACACGACCCCCTTGCTGTCCGCGGCGGAAATCCGGAACGCGCCGTTGGCGTCGGTCACCACCACGTCGCGTTGATCAGAGACGACGACATTCGGTACGCCGCTCTCTCCCGCATCGCGCCGACCATTGCCGTTCGCGTCGTTGAACACGATGCCCGTCACGACAACCAGCGCCGCGGCGATCATCGAACGCTCGCCAGATCGGTTGCGGCTTGGCGCACGAGTGACGCCTCGCGCTGGATCGTCGCTGCCACACGCGCGATCTCTCCGTCGACGTCCTGCCACGTGCCCTGCTCGAGCGACTCGCGAACGCCCGGAACGGTTTTCACGCCGTAGCCCGTGTAGAACCCCGGTGCGTACAAACTGTGCTTGAACCACGGACGGTTCTTGAGACCGTCAGCGAGCAAAAACGCGCGTTCAGCTTTCACGAGTCGCTCGTTCACGCTGGCGAGCTTCGTCGCGTTCGTCGCTGCTGACGCCTGCATCACCGGCGGCTTGTCGCGCCACGCCGCATAGGCTTTGTCGAATTCGGCGGCCGCCGCGGATAACGCCTCGACCGCGTTGAGCAGCGGCGCGAAATTGAACTGCGGCGGGAGTGAGTCGACGTGCGGCGCCGTCGTCGGAGCATGCGGGTCGGAAACGATGCCGAACAGTCCGTCGGCGATCTGCTTCTTCCGTTCGGCGATGTCCTTGGCGCGCGAATCCCGAAGCTTTTGGAGCTCGGTCGCGTAGGTCTTCACCGTCTCGCTGAGGTTCGTGTATGCGAACGGGATCACGTCGGCATTGGCGAGACGAAGTACGGCGATGCCGGCTGCCTGCGCCAACGCACGCCCGTACACGAACGACGTGTCACTGAAGTGCGTGTACCAATAGAAGTCGTCGTAAATCGAATGGTAGATGCCGGCGTCGTCCTCGCCGCCGTAACCAATGTTCAGAGACGCTATCCCCAAGTGCTGCAGGAACGGCGTGAAGTCGGACCCCGAACCGAGCGCACCGATGTGAAGATCTTCACGATTCCGCGCGTCGGTTTCGCCGCTCAGAACGAGCGCCGCCTGATTGCGCTTCCACGAGCTGACCTTGGCTTCAGGATCGTCAACATCCTTCGCCACGCCGTTGATGAACTTCTCGAGCGAGTGCGAGCCTTCCATGCCGAGATAGCCGCGATCGTTCGTGTCGCTGTTGAGATACGCGACGGCATGCTGGTCCAGCTCCGAGGCGTGCGCCTCGACCCACTCGGTCGAGCCGAGCAGCCCGGGTTCTTCGCCGTCCCAGGCGGCATAGATGATCGTGCGCTTGGGGCGCCAGCCCTGCTTCGAGAGCTCACCGAGCGCGCGCGCCTCCTCCAACTCGGCCACGAGCCCCGAGATCGGATCCTCTGCGCCGTTGACCCACGCGTCATGATGATTGCCGCGAATCACCCACTGATCGGCTTCGCTCGTGCCCGGCAGCTTGGCGATGACGTCGTAGAGTGTCTTGAGACTCCAATCCGACTTCACCTTGAGATGCACGCGCGCCGCTCCGGGTCCGAATCGATACGTGATCGGAAGGCCGCCACGCCAGTTCCCCGGCACAGTCGGGCCGCCGAGCGCGGCGAGCAGCGGCTGTGCGTCCCCGTATGAGATCGGCAGCACCGGGATCTTGGTGATCGTCGGCGCGTCAGCGACGGTGAGGCGCTTCGCGTCCTTCGTCGCGCCAACTCCGGGCGTCAGCGGATCGCCGGGGAACGTCGGCATGTCGGCAACGCTGCCGCGCTGCACGCCTTGCGGCGGACGCATCGGGCCCTTCGGAAACACATCCCCCCCGGCATATCCATCGTCTCGCGGGTCGGAGTAGATGAGACAACCGACCGCGCCGTGCTCCGCGGCGACTTTTGGTTTGATGCCGCGCCACGATCCGCCGTACTTCGCGATGACGATCGCGCCGCGCACCGAGATGCCGCGACGTTCGAGCTCCTCGTAATCGGCGGGGACGCCGTAGTTCACGAAGACGAGCGGGCCGGTGACGTCGCCGTCACGCGAGTAGGCGTTGTACGTCGGTAGTTGCTCGGCGTGCTGACCCGACGTTGGATCGACCGAGACGGTGGGCTCCTGGAGCTGCGCCTTGTATGTCGTCGGCGCCACGAGCTCGACCACACGCTCCAGCGGAGTCGGGAAGAGAACGTCGAACGTCTCGATCTTCACGTCCCAGCCGAAGGCCGCGAACTGGTCACGAATCCACTCGGCGTTCTGTTTGTCGTACGGCGATCCGACGTGATGTGGTCTGGCGCTGAGCCGCTGCATCATCTCGCGCATGCGAGTCGGCTCGGGGATCGCCCGGAATTTCGCCTCGAGATCACGCTCGACCTGCGACGATTGCGCGTTGAACCCGAGGATCGTCGGCGCGGGCTCCGACGCGAACGGTACGGCGAGAAGAGCGGCTGCGAGCGCCGAATGAGTGAGACGCGGCATGACGACAACCATGGATGAGGTTTGACGGACTGCATGAATATCCGCGCGGTTCGGCCATCTGCCAGGCCGTTGAGCGCGGTTGGCCTTCGCGCTAAGTGGCCGATTCTGGCACCGGCCATGCGATCAAAGGCGACCTGATTTCGTTTTCATGCGCCGGTGTGCGCGCGGAGGGTGGAAATCATGAGCATTGCCGCAATTGTGATCATAGTCGCCGCGGTGGCGATCGTCGGAGCCGCGGCGTGGTACGTGGCGCTGCAGCGTCGTCATACGGATGACCTGCGAACGCGCTACGGATCGGAGTACACGCGAACGGTGAGCGAACTGGGCAGCCAGCGCCGCGCCGAACATGAGCTCGAACGGCGACAGGAGCGCGTCGAAGCGCTCGATATTCATCCGCTCGCCGTCGAACAGCGCACGCGCTTCGCCCAGGAATGGCGCAACGTCCAGTCGCTATTTGTCGACGACCCCGGCGGCGCGATCACGCGGGCCGACGGTCTCGTCGAAGAAGTCATGAAGGTCCGCGGCTATCCGGTGTCCGACTTCGATCAGCGCGCGGCCGACCTCTCGGTCCACCACGCGCACGTCATCGAGAATTATCGCGCGGCGCGCGACATCGCCACTCGGCATCGCCGTGGCGCCGCCAGCACCGAAGAGCTTCGGCGTGCGATGGTTCACTACCGCGAGCTGTTCGAGGATCTGCTCGAGGACCGCGAACATCCGATGGAACGCGCGGTCGAGCGGCCCGTCGAGCGCGAGCTGCCGCCGGCGAATCGGCGTGTCGCCGAAGCACCCGTCGACAGCCGGCCGATCACCCGAACCGATAAGGACGTCCGACCATGAGCGCCGCGAATCCCGAGTCCCCCGCCGATCGCGTTCAATCGAACGCCGACGACGTTGCGCGCGATGTGAGTGCCGCCGCCAATACGGCGCGTCCCGTCGAGCGTGAGGTGCCACGGCCGCGCTACGACGGCTCGCCCGCCGACGCGGCCAGCGAGCGTGCGGCGCTCTTCGAGCCGGCGGTGCTGAACGACTTCAATACGCGCTGGTCGGAGGTTCAGACCGGTTTCGTCGACGAGCCGCGCAGTGCCGTCCAGCGCGCCGACGCGCTCGTGTCCGACGTCATCAACCGGATCGGCGATTCATTCAGTCGCGAGCGCGCGCAGCTCGAGCAGCAATGGGACCGCGGCGGCGACGTGTCGACCGAAGACTTACGCCTGGCCCTTCAACGATACCGTTCGTTCTTCTCTCGGCTGTTGACGCTCTGAGTTTTCTGCAGGGCTGAGAACCGGCGTGTATAGGATGGGTCTCCTACACGCCGGTTCTCATGTACTTCGCGATCGTCCCGACGAAGCGGTCGATGTCGTCCATCGTGTTGTAGAAGTGCGGCGACGCGCGCAGCCCGGGGTTGCTCCCGTTCGCGCCGCGCACCGTGACGACGATGCGCTCCTTGGTCAGCGCATCGCCGAGCTTTCGCGGGTCGAGTGATCCAGGCTTGAAGATCACGATCGACGCCGAGCGATCGGGGGCGGGGTCGGTCCAGAGTTGCACGCCGTCGAGCTTCTGCAGCTCGCGCATCAGATGTTGGGCGAGAGCGCGCGCGCGTCGCTCGACGACGTCGCGTCCGATCGTCCCCTGGAACTCGAGCGCTTTGACCACCGCGGCGATCGACGCGTCATCGCGCTGCCCTTCAGCCTCGAAGGTGCGCGAGATGCCCGTCGCGCCGCCGTACACGCCGTAAATGCTCGGGGCGATTCGATCCTGGATTGCCTTGTTCACGTAGAGGACGCCTTTCTCCTTCGGCCCGCATGGCCATTTGTGCATCGAGCCGGTGAAGAAGTCCGGCTTCACCTCGGCGAGATTGACGTCGATCACGCCGAACGCCTGTGCGCCGTCGACGAGCGACAGGACACCACGTTCGCGCGCCGCGCGACAGAGTGCGGCGACAGGAAGGACGTCGCCCGAATTGCTGCTCACGTATGTGACGGCAACGACCTTCGTCTTCGGGGTGAACGCCTTCACGAATGAATCGACGTATCCGTCGGCGCCCGGATGATGTGCCGGCGTGGCGACGGTGACGACGCTGAAGCCGAAACGCGCGCCCTTCTGGCGCCAGGCGACGAGATTGCTCGGATGGTTGTCGGCCGAGACGACAACCTCGTCGCCGGCGCCGAGCGTCAGACCACTCGAGACGAAATTGTTTCCTTCCGTGGTGTTGCGGGTGAGCACCAACTCGTCCACTGTCACGCGGAGCGCGTCGGCCAGCAGTTTGCGCGCGTCCTCCCGGGCGTGCAGCAGCACCGACCGTACTTCGGGTGACGGATCCACTTCGTAGTCGCGAACGTTCTTCTCGATCGCCTCGATGACGGGGAGCGACATCGGGCAAAGATTGGCCGCGTTGAGGAAGGCGAGATCTCTCGGCACGAGGAACCGGGCGCGTACGTCTCGCCAGAACTTCTCATCGGGCTCGGCTGGTGTCGGCGGCAGCGGACGGGCCGAGTAGCCGAGCGACTCCAGTGCTTCTTGATCGGCGAATGCGCGGGCCGGCAGGAGTGTGGCCGTCCCGGACAGCGCGACGAAGCGGGCAAAGTCGCGGCGAGAGATCGAAGTCATCGGTTCCTCGATCGAAATGGCGTCGCGTCAATGTACCGCCGCCCGACCCCCCGTACCATATTCCCGCATTCCAGCCCGGAATTGGGAATTGGGGTCTGACCCCATTTCAAATCCTGGAAATAGGGTCAGACCCTAAATCAGCTTTGTGATCCAACTATGCGCGCACTCGCACTGACGCTCCTTCTCGTCCCGGCGTCTCTCGTCGCTCAGTCGAAGTCGGTGGACTGGCCGGTATACGGCGGCTCGCCCGATCACACGCACTACACGACGATCAACCAGATCACGCGCGAGAACGTCGACCGTCTTCGCGTCGCCTGGACCTACGAGACGCACGACGAGTTTGCCGGCTCGGAGATGCAGGCCAATCCGGTCGTCATTGACGGCGTACTCTACGCGACGACACCCAAGCTGAAGGTGTTCGCGCTCGACGCCGCGACGGGCAAGCAAATCTGGAGCTTCGACCCGAGCGGTGGTGTGCAGGGTCCGCGCTTTCGGCATCGCGGCGTCGTCGTGACCGGCGACCGCGTCCTGTTCACGTATCGCAACAAACTCTGGGCACTCGATCGGAAGACCGGACAACCGATCAAGTCGTTCGGCGTGGACGGTACGGTGGACCTCCGCGAAGGTCTCGACCGGCCGGCGAACGGGCTGTCGGTCAGCGCGAGCACGCCCGGTGTCGTCTTCGAGGATTTGCTGATCATCGGAAGCACCGTCCCCGAGACGCTGCCGGGTGCGCCCGGCGACATTCGTGCGTACGACACCAAGACCGGCGCGCTGCGCTGGAGCTTCCACACGATTCCGCGCCCCGGCGAATTCGGCTACGAGACATGGTCGCCCGAATCGTACAAGATCAATGGCGGAGCGAACGCGTGGTCCGGGGTCACCATCGACGTCAGTCGCGGCATCCTCTTCGCCGCGACGGGTTCGGCGTCGTCCGACTTCTTCGGCGGAAACCGGATCGGCGACAACCTCTTCGCGAACACGATCCTCGCGCTCGACGCGCGCACCGGCAAGCGCATATGGCACTTCCAGGGCGTGCGCCACGATCTCTGGGATTGGGATTTCCCTGCGTCGCCGGTGCTCGTCACCGTAACGCGCGACGGACGACGCGTCGACGCGATCGCGCAGATCACGAAAACGGGATACGTGTACGTGCTCGAGCGCGAGACCGGCCGACCGCTGTTCCCGATCGAGTACCGCAGAGTACCGGGGTCGTCGATTCCCGGCGAGAAAGCCGCCGAGCTGCAGCCCGTCCCGACGAGCCCTCCGCCATTCGCGCGACAGACCCTCGACGAGAGCTCGATCACGACACGCACGCCGGAAGCGCATGCCGCGGCGCTCAAGTTCTTCCGCGAGTACAAGACGTCGGGGATGTACGACCCGCCGAACCTCCAAGGCACGATCATCTTCCCGGGCGTCGACGGCGGTGGCGAGTGGGGGGGACCGGCGTTCGACCCGACAACGGGTCTCCTATATGTGAATTCGAATGAAATGCCGTGGTATCACCGCCTCGTCCCGCGCAATGACAAGTCGCTCTACGGCTCGAATTGCGCGAGCTGCCACGCCGACGACCTCAAAGGCTCGCCGAACGGGCCGTCGCTCGTCGGGATCGGCGACAAGCGAACGCGCGAGCAGCTCGCGCAGGTGATCAGACAGGGAACGGGGCGAATGCCGGCCTTCGCCCAAGCGCTCGACAACACCGCCGTCAACGACCTCGTCAATTTCCTGATCACCGGGCGCGATGTCGCGCAAACCGCGGGCTCGAACCCAAATTACCTACCGTATCGCAGTACCGGGCTCAAGATTTGGCAGGATCCCGACGGCTACCCGGCGATCACGCCACCATGGGGAACGCTCAACGCAATCGACCTCAACAAGGGCGAGATCAAGTGGAAGATTCCGTTCGGTGAATATCCCAAACTCGCCGCCCAGGGGGGGGACCTCACGAAAACGGGTACCGACAACTACGGCGGGGCGATTGTCACCGAAAACGGCCTGCTCATCATCGGCGCGACCACGTACGACAATAAATTCCACATCTACGACAAGCTGACGGGGAAGCTGCTGTGGGAAACGACGCTCCCCGCGGCGGGCAACGCGACGCCTTCCATATACATGGTGAACGGACGCGCATTTATCGTCATCGCATGCGGTGGCGGGAAGAACGACGCGCCGTCGGGCGGAACATACGTCGCGTTCACACTCGGCGATGACGTGCGGAATCAGCCCAACCAATCGATGAGAGGCGGTGTCAAATCGAGCATTCCCGCCCAATTGTCGAATGCTCAGTCGCCGTTTTCTCCAGGCAGCACACTGCGTGCTGCTGACAGCCGCGCTCGCCCTAAACTCGACCGCTAGCGCGCAAACCACTTCGAGCGCCGCGGTCTCAGTTCGCGCCGAGCGCGCTCCCGTCATCGACGGGCGCGATGACGACGCGGTGTGGCGCGCGGCGCCACGCGTCGCGGACTTCCGTCAATTCAGTCCACGCATCGACACGACACCGACACTCAAAACCGAGTTTCGCGTCGCGTACGACGAGCGAAACTTGTTCGTCTTCGTGCGGATGTTCGATCCGCATCCGGACAGCATCCTTCACGCGCTGACGCGTCGCGACGTCCGCGGTCCGTCCGACCAAATCAAGATTCTCGTCGACTCGTACGACGACAAACGGAGCGGCTACGAGTTCGCGGTCAACCCCGACGGCGTGAAGCGCGATTTCTCGATGAGCAACGACGGCAACGAGGACGGCGCCTGGAACGGGATCTGGGACGTCGCCACGCGCGTTGATTCGCTCGGATGGACGGCGGAATTCCGCATTCCACTCTCACAGCTCCGTTACGCGCGCGGCGAGACCAACACCTTCGGCTTCGGCGTCTGGCGCGACATCGAACGGTATAACGAGCGCGACGCATGGCCGGTCTATCAGCCCAACAAGAACGGCCTCGTCTCGCAGCTCGGCAGGCTCACGGGGCTGGTCGGCATCGCCAGCGACCAGCGCGTCGAGGCGACGCCGTACGTCGTGACGAAGAACGTCGAGCGCGCGACTACCGGCTCTCCGTACGCGCGCAATCAGCAAGTGACGGTCGGCGGCGATCTCAAGCTCGGGCTCACGCCGAACGTGACGCTCGACGCGACGATCAATCCGGATTTCGGACAGGTCGAAGCCGATCCCGCCGTCGTGAATCTCACCGCCTTCGAGACCTTCTTCGCCGAGCAGCGCCCGTTCTTCGTCGAGGGCACGGGACTGTATCGCTTTCAGCTGAACTGCTACATCGTCGTCGACTGCAGCACGAACGAGGGATTGTTCTATTCGCGGCGCATTGGCCGCTCGCCGACGCTCCGCGGCTTGTATGGCGACGCGACCACCGCGACCGCGACGCCGATCGCGACAGCCACCAAGCTCACCGGCCGAACAGCGTCGGGACTCTCGTTCGGCCTGCTCGATGCCGTCACTGA
>DATMHK010000209.1:0-6893 GCA_035554995.1 Gemmatimonadaceae bacterium | reverse complement strand
CCAGCCGCTCCCCCCACGCACCGTGTTGTTCGTCGGCGGCGACAACGATACGTACCCGCTCTGGTACGCGCAGGTCGTCGAGGGCACCCGACGCGATGTCACCGTCGTCACTTTGCCCCTACTCGGCGCCGAATGGTACGTCTCGGAGCTCGAGCGTCGATGGCGCCTCGCCTCGAACGGCGCGGGCCTGCCGGATCGGGTCGCACCGCAGCTCGCGGCATCCGCAAAGGTTCAGGGACGGCCGGTGGCTGTCAGCCTCACGGTTTCGGCTGAGGATAGGAACCGTCTTGGAAGCAGTTGGCGGGTTATTGGTATTGCCGCGGTATCGGACGCTGAAGCAGATGGCCGGACAAACGCGTCAACAGAGGATTCGACAGTTATTCGAGTAGATTCGACGGCGGTCGCAGCGCAGGCTCGGCGCGTCGAAGAATGGCTGGCGGGTCGCGCTTCACATCCGCAGATCGACCCCGTTCACGAGTTCTATGGCCGAGTGCTGACCTGTCCGAAACTGCTCCTTGCGCCACGCTCCACGGCGGTGGTCGCTTCTCTTGATTCACTCTGTAACCTACGGTAAATTGGCACGTTATGCCGTTTCCAGACCTCCCGGACCGGCTTCGAGAGGTACGCACTCGGATCGAAGCGGCGAAGTCGAGTGGCGGCCATGGCCAGGCTGTCGCGATCATCGCCGTCACGAAGACTCACGGGCCTGACGCGGTCCAGGCGGCCTGGGATGTCGGTCTTCGCGACGTCGGAGAGAATCGGATTCAGGAGGCGTTGCCCAAGATGGACGCCGTTTCGGTCCCGATTCGCTGGCATCTCATCGGGCATTTGCAGCGGAACAAGGCCAAATCGGTGGATCGGTTCGCGATGGTGCACTCGCTGGACAGCGGCCGGCTCGCGGACGCCTTGAACGCCCACGCCGATGCCGCCGCGCGTGCCGTCGATGCGCTGATTCAGGTGAATGTCGTCGGAGAAGATACAAAAGGAGGGTTTCCACCGTCCGAATGGAGGCAAGAGGCCGAGCGTTTGATGTCGCTGCGTGGAATTCACGTACGCGGCGTCATGACGATGGCGCCTTTCGATGCCGACGAGCGGACATTGCGCAAGGTGTTCGCCGGCGCTCGCAGGGCGCGGGACATCATGCGCGAGGCGGGACATGACGCAACCGAGTTGTCGATGGGTATGTCGAACGACTTCGAGGTCGCGGTCGAAGAAGGCGCCACATTCGTCCGGCTGGGAACCATTCTTTTTGGAGCGAGACCCGCATGATCGACGAGACCTTTCACCTGACGCCGCTCGATGTGCGTCGCTACGAGTTCGGCAAAGCCCTTCGCGGCTACGATCCCGAGCGCGTCAACCAGTTCCGCGATCAAGTGGCCGAGGAGCTCGAGCGGCTGTCGCGCATCAATCAGGAGCTCGAGGCGCGCGCCCGCGGCTTTCATGAGCAACTGAAGGCGTTTCGCGATCGCGACAAGGCGATCAACGACGCGCTGGTGACCGCGCAGCAGTTGCGCGGCGATATCCGCGAGCAGGCGGACAAGGAGGCGCAGCTTATCCTTCGCGAGGCGCGCGCCGAAGCCGAGCGCATCATGGAAGGCGCGCGGTCCGAGAGTCGTCGCATCGAGGACCAGCTCGCATCGTTGGAGCGTTCGCGGCGTGCATACCTGTCGCAGCTCCGGATGATGATTGAGCGCCAGCTCTCCGAGGTGGTCGCGGCCGAGCAGTTGCCGGGTTCCGACTCGACGCTGCGCGACTCGGCCTCCGACACCGCGTGGGTCGCGTCGCTGCTCAAGGAATGAACGCGACCACGTCCGAGCCGCTTGCGGCGCAAGAAGCCGCGCCGACGCCGCACCTGCTCGAGACGGTGGAGCGCGCCGCGTCCGCCGTGCGCGCGCGATTCAGCCAGCGGCCGGACGTTGGAATCATCCTCGGCACTGGCCTCGGACGTCTGGGCGCGGAGATCGAGGTCGTCGCAACGATCGACTACGGCGACATCCCGGGCTTTCCCCTCTCCACGGTCGAGTCGCATGAGGGGCGCCTTCTGTGCGGGCGCCTTGGCGGCAAAACGGTTGTGGCGATGCAGGGCCGTTTTCACCGGTACGAGGGCTACTCGCTGCAACAGGTGTCGTTCCCGGTTCGCGTGCTCAAAGCGCTCGGCGCCGGGACGCTGATCGTGTCGAACGCCTGTGGAGGGCTCAACCCCCTCTGGGCGGCCGGCGATCTGATGTTGATCTCCGACCACATCAACTTGCTCGGAGACAGCCCGCTCATCGGCCCGAACGACGATCGGCTGGGCCCGCGCTTCCCTGATCTCTCCGCGGCGTACGACGAGTCGTTGCGCGACGCGGCCCGTGCAGTCGCCGGTACACGGGGTATTACACTTCGTGAAGGCGTCTACGTCGCCGTCGCGGGGCCGAATCTCGAGACGCGCGCCGAGTACCGGTTCTTGCGCGGAATTGGTGCCGACGCCGTAGGGATGTCGACGGTGCCCGAAGTCCTCGTGGCGGTACACGCCGGGATGCGGGTGCTTGGCATCTCGATCATCACCGACATGTGTCTGCCGGACGCGTTGGAGCCGGCGACGCTCGAACGAATCATTGCCGTCGCGAATCGCGCCGAGCCCGGATTGACGGAGCTGGTTCGCGGCGTGTTGGAGCAACTGTGACTGCGCCGAGCATGACGCAATACCGCCTGCTGCCGCCCGATCGCCCCGCCGACGAAGTGGAGCGCGAGCTATTGGCCCGCTGGGAAGAGGAGAAGCTCTTCGCCCAGACGCTGGCCGCGCGCGAGAACGATCCGACGTTCGTCTTCTTCGAGGGACCGCCGACCGCGAACGGGCGGCCCGGCATCCATCACGTGTTCGCGCGCACGATCAAGGATCTCTTCTGCCGCCATCGCGCGATGAAGGGTTACCGTGTGTCGCGCAAAGCGGGCTGGGACACGCACGGACTACCGGTCGAGATCGAGGTCGAGAAGCAGCTTGGCATCAGCGGCAAGCAGCAGATCGAAGCGCTCGGCGTGGCCGAGTTCAATCGGCTGTGCCGCGAGAGCGTGTTCAAATACCGGAGCGATTGGGAGCAGTTGAGCGCGCGGATGGGGTATTGGCTCGACTACGACCACCCGTACGTCACGTTCCACAACGAGTATGTCGAGAGCGTCTGGTGGGCGTTGAAGACGCTGTACGACAAGGACCTGTTGTACCGCGGCCACAAGATCCTGCCGTATTGCTCGCGGTGCGAAACCGCGCTGTCGAGCCACGAAGTCGCGCTCGGGTACCAGGACGTCGAAGACCCGAGCGTCTTCATCGCGCTCGATTTGTTGGACGATGCCGAGCGCGAGAGCGGGCGGCGTATCCTCGTGTGGACGACGACGCCGTGGACGCTCGTGTCGAACACGGCGCTCGCGGTGCATCCCGACCTTGAATACGCCGAACTCGTACGTCGTGAGGAAGACAAGGATCAGCGTTCAGTGATTCTTGCCGAGGGCCGAGTACGCGCCGTGTTGGGAGAGGACTACGAGAATCGTTGGCGCATCGTGAGGAAGCTGCGCGGCCGCGACTTGGTCGGCTTGCGATACAGGCGTCCTTTGGACTGGGTCGAGTATCCCGCGGGCAGCGAACACGAGATCATCGTCGGCGAGGACTTCGTATCGGCGACGGACGGGAGCGGGGTCGTGCACATGTCGCCGGCGTTCGGCGCCGACGACTACGCCGCGGGGCGCCGGAACAATCTGGCGTTCCTGCAGCCGGTCGACGCGCGCGGCCAGTTTCCGGCGGCGATGCCGCTCGTTGGCGGACTGTTCGTGAAAGATGCCGATTCGTTGATCATCGAAGAGCTGAAGCGCCGAGGCGTGCTTTGGAAAGCCTCGCGTCTCACGCACTCGTATCCACATTGCTGGCGTTGCGGCACGCCGCTGCTGTACTACGCGCGTACGTCATGGTTCGTGCGCACCACGGCGTTTCGCGATGCGATGCTGGCTCGCAACGCGCGGGTTGATTGGCACCCGCAATCCGTGGGCGACGGGCGATTCGGCGAGTGGCTGACGAACAACATCGACTGGGCGATCTCGCGCGACCGATATTGGGGAACGCCATTGCCCGTCTGGATCTGCGACGCCGACAAGGCGCACGTCGAGTGCGTCGGTTCGTACGCCGAGCTGGCCGAGCGCAGTGGAACGCCACTGCCGTCCGACTTCGATCCACACAAGCCGGGTGTCGATTCGTATGCCTGGCGATGCCGCGCTGCGGGATGCCACGGGACAATGCGCCGCGCGCCCGAAGTCATCGACACGTGGTTCGATTCTGGATCGATGTCGTTTGCGCAGTGGCACTATCCGTTCGAGAACCACGAGACGTTCGCGGACCAGTTCCCGGCGGATTTCATCGCCGAGGGCGTCGACCAAACGCGCGGTTGGTTCTACTCGCTCCTTGCGATCGCGACGGGCCTAGGAGACGCGCTGCCGAACAACGCCGACCCGAGCGGACGTGCCGGTCAGGACGAGGGTGCGGTGCGAAAATCGTTCGCCTCGCCCTACCGCGCGGTAGTCGTCAACGACGTGCTCCTCGACGAGAATGGAAAGAAGATGTCGAAGAGCCTGGGCAACGTCGTGGATCCCTGGATGGTGATGAAGAAGCACGGCGCAGACGCGGCCCGGCTGTTCTTCGTTGCGACGAGCGCTGTCTGGATTCCGCGCAATTTCGATGAAGCGCTGCTCGCCGAGCAGGCGGGGCGCTTCCTGCGCACGCTCAAGAACATTTACAGCGGCATTTTCGCCCAGTACGCGAACTTCGGATGGGCGCCATCCGAATCGGATCCGCCGCTTGCCGAGCGTCAGCAGATCGACCGCTGGTTGGTCGGACGTCTGGCCACGGTCGAGCGGAAGGTCGACGAAGCTCTTCAAAACTTCGATGCGACGGTCGCGTCGCGCACCGTGATGGAGTTCGTCGACGACGATCTCGCCAACTGGTACGTCCGCCTGAACCGCTCGCGCTTCTATGACACTGAGAGCCCGGACAATCGCGCCGCGTTCGCGACGCTGCACGAAGTCCTGGTCTCGGTTTGCCGTCTCCTCGCGCCGATCTGTCCGTTCGTCACTGACTGGATCCATCGCGAGCTCACCGGCGAGTCGGTCCATCTCGCGCCGTTCCGCGCCGAACGCGCCGAGCCTGTGGACCCGACGCTCGACGCGGCGATGGATGCCATTCGAACGCTGGCGCGGCTCGGCCGAGCCGCGCGCGAGGAGGTCGGCATCAAGGTCCGACAGCCCCTGGCGCGAATGGTCTGTGTCGCACCCGCGGTGGCGGAGGCGGCGCTCGAGCCGCTCGTCCCACTGCTCGCGGCCGAGCTCAACGTCAAACAGGTGGAGTTCGCGGCCTCCGGTGACGCACTCGTTTCGCTGGAGGCGAAACCGAACTTCCGTTCGCTGGGTAAGAAGTTCGGCAAGCGGACGCCGCTGGCCGCGCAGGCGATCACGGTGTTCAGTACCGATGCGTTACGGTCGTTCGAGCACGGCGAACCGCTAGTCGTTAGCGTTGATGGGGAATCTCACCAACTGGAAACGGAGGACGTGACGATCATCCGCCGCGCGTCGGGCGCGCTGGCGGTCCAGGAACATGGCGGATTCTTCGCTGCCATCGATGCCACCGTCACGCCGGAACTTCGGCGCGAAGGACAGGCCCGCGAGCTCATTAGCCGGGTACAGCGTATGCGCAAGGAGGCTGGACTCGCGGTCAGTGACCGGATCGTGCTATCGGTGTGGGGTGATGGCGAACTGAAGGCCGTGATCGACGAGCACAGGGCGTGGATCGCGGACGAGGTGCTGGCAACCGAGCTCGTGTTCAATGCGCCGAGCGAGGCGACGCAGGGCAGGCAGTCCATCGATCTCGACGGATTCACGGCCTACGTGGCCATTACCAGGATACAGTAGATGGCAACAAAGGAAAGCGCGAAAAAGCCGAAAGGCATGAACAAGAAGATGCTCACGCACTTCGAGAAGCGCCTGCTCGACGAGCGTCGCCGAGTCTTGAAGGAGCTGGGGCGCGCGGACGAAGCCTTTGGTGCGACGCCGCAGTCGGCCGACGGTGATTTGAGCAGCTATTCCTTCCACATGGCCGATCAGGGCACCGACGCCATGGAGCGCGAGAAGGCGTTCTTGTTTGCGAGCCAGGAGGGACGCTTCCTGTGGCACATCGACGAGGCGCTCCGCCGGCTCTATCGCTCACCAGAGAACTTCGGCAAGTGCCATCAGTGCGGAAACGAGATCGCCTTCGACCGGCTCGACGCGTTGCCGCATGCCCGCTACTGCATCGATTGCAAACAGCGTGAGGAAGATGCAAAGAAGTAACGCGGGGCTGTTTTGGCCGGTGCTGGCGATCGTCGCGGCAGTCGATTTTGCCACGAAAGCGCTGGCGGCGGGGCGACTGCTGCCACAAGGCATGCCACACGCGATCTATGGCGATGTGGTGCGTTTCACGCTCGTGCACAATCCAGGCGCGGCGTTCGGGTTGAACCTCGGGTCCTATTCGCGATGGATCTTCATGATCCTGACGATCGTCGCGCTGGTCATTCTCGGCCGCTTGTATTTCGCGACACGCCCGGGCGACGTCGTGCGAGCGCTGGCGCTGGCGTTGGTGTGCGGCGGCGCGATCGGCAACCTGATCGACCGGGTCAAGTCGCCGTACGGCGTCGTGGACTTCATCGACATCGGCCTCGGCGACTCGCGATGGCCGACGTTCAACATCGCGGACATGGCGGTGAGCCTGGGGGCGTTCCTGCTCGCGTGGGTTTTGTGGGGCGAAGACGCAGCGACGGAGAGCACAGTCGTCGCGCCGGCGCCGATCGGCGCCGAACGACGGGAGCTCACGTAACAGCCCCCCCGGCCCCCCCCGCCCCCCC